>CAIYYI010000256.1 GCA_903930345.1 uncultured Verrucomicrobiota bacterium | reverse complement strand
CGCAACACCGGCACCCGCACCCATAAGCGGCAAGTAACCGACCTCGTTTTCAACTGACTCCCTCATCGCTTCGGGGTCATCGCCGGTCCATGTGTCCCACTGGTCTTTAAACCCTTCGCCGTACTGGGTAATTAACTGAGACAACGGTGACACTGCGTCGCCGAATGACCCAACGTCACCGCCAAACCGCTCAACACCAGCGAGGTTGCGCCCAGTCACACCCGCAGCAAGCCCGACAGTCAACGGCACAGCGAACATGCTCATGACACCACGAGCTGTGGTGCCTACGGAATCCGCGACGTTGGCATTGACGAACGCACCAGCTGCTTCCAGCGCAGTGCTGTCTGATACCTGCTCATAGGCAACTGGAGCGCCCAGGGTTCCCGCCCCGATCACGCCTCGCTTAACATCCCGGCGCGTGGGATTCAGCGGGTCTGAGCTGCTCCACTTTAGGTTCCGGGGCTTGTCAGCGCCTGACGGTCGTATGGGCTTGTCCCACCAGGCTCTTCGCTTTTGGATGTAGCGGCCCGTCTTTGTGGCCTTTTCGACGGCGTCTCTGGCATCCAAAATGCTGCGAAGTTTGCCCTTGTCTAGATCCCTGCCAAGCTTAAAAGATCCCCTACCTGCTTTGACAGCCCGGGCACCTGCTGCTCCGCTTCGTGCTACAAGTGTAGCCCCGCCAGCAAACCCCGCTAGCGTTAGCGCCTGATCCAAAGGAGATTCGGAGTCTAGGGCTCCAAAGTCATAGCCCAGTTTTTTCAGGCTAGCTTGATATTCCTGTAAATCACCCATCGGATCTAGGGGCTGAACCTGAGGCTTGTCCTCTTCCCACTCAGGGCGAAGAACGTCTCGGATCGGCTTAGGGACCACCTTGGTATCCAGGCTAGGCGACGCTGTAACGATTGCTTCTTCAACCTTATCCGCTAGATTGCCCGGGATCTCCTTCAGCCAGTCGCCAACGCTTTGATCCGGGGTAGGCTCAGTCGGATCTCCCAAGGCACTGTTGGCTGCTAATTTGTTTAGCAAGCGGCGCTTGGCCTTGAAGGGCTTGTTCTTGACTTTGTCCCAAGGGTTTTCAAGGCCCGGCTTTACCTCTTGCGCGTCTTTGTAAGACTGCATAGAACCGCCGATAGAGAAAAGATCACGGTCCCGCTGGTTCATTCCTTGCGGCAATGCCGCCGCCGCTTGTCCTTCCGCAGCCGCCGTTTCGTACTTCTTGACTGCTTGCTCATACTTTCGAATCGCGTCTGTAGCTTCTTCAACATCGACACCAGGTAGGAACGTCTGGGTCGACGGATCAACGTACTTGACGTAATCAGTAGCAGCTTTATTAGCGCGCTTTCGCGCTTGGTTAAAGTTACGCTTGTACGCGTTCATGTCAGGTCCGCCGCCAAAAAGCTGCTGCTGTTTGTCGCTTTGGTTGCGGAAGTTCCCGATTAAGATGTCTTCAGTCCCGTTTGCCTGCGGCGTTGTAGGCACAGGTTTTTGCCCGGGGCTGACTGGCCCCGTAGGTCCGGCAAGCCTTAACACCTGGCTTGCTGCGTTGTCGCCGCCTGGACCAGTGGCTTCATAACTACCTTCAGGCCCAACGTTCTTTTTGATGACTGTGTCTAGGCCCCCCTCATCCCAGCGGCCACCAGACAGATTCCAAACGAACTCGTCTTTTTCTGTTTCAACAGCTGCTTGCTTTTTTTGTTTGTTGGTTTTTGCTATTTCTTCAGGGGCACTTACATCCCACACATCCCCTGAGCCCGGGATCGAAGGATTGTTGTACCTTGCCGAACGGCGCGCCTTGAGCGCATCAGATACTGCCGTAGGGCTAGGAGGCGCAGGAGTGCGATAGCGCCCCGCTACAGACCCGCTGCCCGAAGAAGAAAAAGGCGAAGATGGCGCTACGGAACCCGTTCCCGCTGTTCCGTCGGGTGCTACATAACCTGATGGCAGATTGGTTGGAGATACTGCGTTACCCTGCTCGGCCTGATTAATAGCAACGGCTTGCTCAGAAGGGGTGCGACCAAGGTAAGGCTTTTTCTTTTTAGCGTGGCTACGCTCCCAAAAAAGGTCTAGGTCAGCATCCTCGTTGCGCCAACGCTTGCGGCTTTGTTCGAACATCTAGTTTATCTCGGCAGACTCAAGTGAGTAGCCCTAGAAGTTCGTGTTGTTCTCGTACCATTTTTTGTAGCGCCTGGTGAACTGGTTACGTTCGCGTCCGGTCCAATCAATGTTTCGATCCTCTGCCGCGTCGGTCAAGAAACCATTCCAGGTGCCCGGGCCGATTGGGCCTCCGTCGCGCTCCTGGTTGATAAGGGCTCTCCACTCGTTCCATTCACCGCCAGTCATACGGCGCGGGGTTGTGTCGTCATCTCCACCACCACCGCCACCGCCGCCTCCATCATCACCGCGACCATCTCGGATTGACTCTCTGTCATCCTGGGCAATGGCAGCCAAGTCAGCCCTGTAATCCTGGTTGTTAGCCTTAGCATCAAGCAGCAGGGCAAGCCGTTCGTTTGCCCCCTTCTTTTCAGCATCACGCAAAGCAAGCGCGTTCTTGACTCGCGTTGCTCCCTTGAGGCTTCGCGCTGTTTTCAGCTCGTTACGGGTTTGCATTTCCGCGTCGTTGTACTGGTTGCGAGAATCCATACGCCGAGAAGTAATCGCGTTCGTAAGCGCTTGCCTTGCGTTGGCACCGACAGACGCTTGGTTTGCTCGCATGTCGGACGCTGACTGGCCCATGCTGGTTGCCATGTCACTTGAGTACCTACCCATAGCCTGCGCCATCGCTGACTGGTCCTGAGTACTCGCAAGCTGTTCTCTCATTGCTGCTGCGTCAGCAATCCCGGCACCACGACCACCCGCCAGCTGTGAGTTCTGTGCTGCCGTTACTGCGTCTGTGTTGATCGCTCCCATCCGTTGGGCAGCCTCAGTAGCAATCCCGCCAGAACGTGCGTACCCTTCGCGGCCAAGCTCACCTACACGGTTTTCATAGTCGCCAAGCGACTTGTCCAGGGCACCGTAGTTGGCAGTCGTTGCCCTTTGGTTGTTCGCGTTCAATCGAGCAAGGGCCTGCTGTTCCCGACGACGCTGAAGTGCAATCGCGCGCAGGTCACCGCGATAGGCGTTGATCTGCGGATTTGTCTCAAGCCTCGTCAGTGCTCCAACGGCTCGCTTAAAGCCCTTGCCTGTCAGGGGCGCTTCAACGTCCCAGATAGTACCTTTTAGCTTGTCATTACCTCGGCTCATAACTTGCCTACCCTATCGCGTTCTTTGCGAACTTTTTGGATTTTCTTGCGGTATGCCGATCGTTTTTTCGGGTCTTTGATCTTTTCGGCTCTGGTGCGCATAGCCTTGATTCGTTTATTCAGATTGTTGACGCGCTGTGCCGGACTCAGGCTGTAGTCAGGTTCGCCCGATTCATTGCTGGCCTGAAGGTTAGCTTGGTAGCGTGAAGCGTTTTCTGCCCGTTCCTGGCTGATCGCAGTTCCATCTTCGCCCAACTGTGCTGCCAAGTTTGTGAGCTGGTTGCTACGGTCCTGAATGTTAGCTGTGTAAGAGTCATCTAGGTGCTGCACGTTTGCTGCGTTACGTGCTGAGGCTTCAGTTTGGTCCCTGAAGTGTCTGCCGCTGTAAACCGCGCTACCTCGGCCTAGCAATCCTTCGGCTGTATTACGCCGGTTTTGCTTGAAATCCGTGTCTATGCGTCGTTTCTCTTGATCAAAATTGATCCTAGACGTTTCACCTTCTAGGGTTAGATCCATCAAGCCCGACCGGTACTGCTGCCTGATTGCCTGAACGTTGGCAAAATACTCGTTGTCGTAGACCGGGATTGGTGGTTTCGTTATAGCCCCAGTAGGTGGCTTGCTTGGGGGCTTACCAGCGGTAGTGCTTGTGCCGCCCGGCTTGGGCGCTCCCTGGGGGGTTGGGCCTATTCCTCCGCTGTTACCTTTTGGGGCGGCGAGGGTACTAGCGGTAGCCCCTCCATACGGCCCATTGTTTGTCTGTGGCGTAATCGTTGGCACAGATGGGGCAGATGGGGCAGAAGGTACAGCGGTACCGTCATTTACCGTTTGACCGACTAACGCGTGCCCGAGCTTATTCTTGACGGGTTCAAGAGCCATAGTTTAGATTCTACCGGCTTTCATGCCTTGATCAGAAAAGCAAACTATTGGGCCCGGGCCTGTGTGTGCGATCATCCGATTTTTACAAGCTGAAGACTGGCTCGATTGACGTTGACGTTCACGCCGCTGCTCTGACGCACACGAATCTCAATGTAGTCAGTTGCCACTAGCTGCATCATCTCCGAGAATGATTGCCGTGTTTCTACACCGGCTACACCTGCGATGGAAGATCCTTCTGCTGTGCTCGTGCCGTTCTTGAGAAAAAGTGACACGCGGACTCCAGCGGCAGGAAGGGCCCAAACGACATTGCCCGTCACCATGTAGGTTCCGCTCATCCCGGTAGGAATTGTTAGTCGGCTTGTATTCGTAGTCGTAGTGATGTCGTGAAAGGCGTCGGTGTCTACGTCTTCAGTCGGCAGGGTTACAAGCGTATCTGTAGCAGTAGTTATTGTTAGAGCCGCTGTGCGAGTTGCCCGGCAACGGGGCTGCCCTGGCGCAGTTACCTTTGTCCAAGTCTGCGCGGTTGTGTTAACCACAATAGGGTCGGGAGTAGCTAGGTAGTAATCCTCTGGCGTAAACGACGCGGTGGCGTAGAGGACGGTTGTGTATGCGCCAGAAGCTAGGCTCCCGTCCAAAGCATCGGGAGCTCTAGTCATGACCCAGGGAGTGAACGCGTCGCCTCTCTGAGTGACCGTGTATATACCAGCATCTACCGCGCTGATCGCATTTACCACTAGAACTCTCTCGGTGTTGAGCGGGTTCGTGGCGTTATCAGTTCCCAGTGGGCCGTTGCTTGTTTTGGTCAAAACATTGCCCGAACGCGTGTACCCACTTAGGGCCGTGACCTTTGATATGTACTGGCAGGGAATCTTGAAACTAAAACCCTGTTTTGCGAAGTCAAGTTGCGCGACATTGACGGCATCGTTGCTTGAAGTACCGTCTGCCACGCTTGTAATCTTTTGGCTTCCCATTGCGACTGCTGCGGTCGGTGTCGCCATTTGATCTAGCCGGTTCGTCCTGACTGCCGTGTTGAAGTCGCTGATTGTGGAGGCAAGCTGCGTCCCGGTGTGATTCGCCCTGGCCCGGTCTGCAGTTGAAGCGGTGGTCAAATCCGCCGTTGACACCGCGTCGAAAGCAATTCTACCTGCGGCTGCGTCTGCCAGAGCAAGCAGGCCGCGACCAAACGCGGTCTGACTGGCTACGGCAGCAATAGCCGTAAGGTCAGAATCAAGAGGCTGGCAAGCGTCAACCTGCCCCTTAGTAGCGGCATCCGAAGAAGCCGTGCCTGCGTTTAGCCCGGTGATCTTGTTGGCTCCCATTGCAACATTCGCGGTCGGAGCTGCCATCTGATCAAGTCGGTTTGTTCTAACTGCTGTGTTGAAATCGCTGATTGTAGAGGCGAGCTGTGTGCCAGTGTGATTGGCCCGGTTGCGATCGGCAGTTGAGGCAGTAGCGTTGGCTCCAGTGACAAAAGCAGTCGTAGCGATGGACGTGTCATTGTCACCTGCGGTTGCAGTTGGCGCGGTTGGATCGCCAGTTAGTGCTGGTGAGGCTAGGTCAGCTTTGAGCGCGGTTGCAGCCGTGGCAAAGGCCGTAGTTGCAAGCTGTGTCGTGTTTGTGCCCGGCGCGGCTGTAGGAGCTGCTGGTGTGCCAGTAAGCGTAGGAGAGGCAAGCGGAGCTTTGAGAGCAAGATCAGAAACCAGGTTCGTAATTTTTGACTGCGCGATTGAGCCTGCCAGGTCTGCGTCTGTAACTGCCCCGGCCAGATTGAGCTTTGAGTACGCGATGGCTGCTGCTGCGTTTATGTCGCCGTTTAGAATCTGATTCGTCAGGGCGAGCTTGGCATAGGCAATCGCTGCTGAGCCGTTTACGTCGGCATTGACAATCGCTCCAGCAGCTATTTGTGGGTCTGGGTAAGTGCCGCTAAGATCGCCACCTGCCGGTCCTGAAGGTGCGCCGCCACCCCCGCCTCCACCTGCCTCAAGGGTGTCTACCGCATTTTTGATTCGTTCAAAGTTAAGCGTCGAGCCAGGGTCTTTAACAGTTTTGTACGGCAGATCCACTTACGCCGCACTGATCCCAAACAGTCGTATCTCGCCGATGACAACTCCTGACGCTGGAGGGCGTACAACCTGTAGACCGACGCTGCCTGTCGTGTTGACAGTAACCATGCCTACATGGGTTGCAAATGAGTACTTTGCTGAACCCTGGCCCCAAAGCTGGTTGCTTACGTTGTTGATGCTACCGGCTTCAACAATCGTTGAAGTGAAACCTATGAGCTGAGGGCTGTGGCAGTGTACCGCTGTTCCGTATTGAGCAAGCGCCAAGTAAGTACCTGGTGGCACGTCATCTGCTGAAGCGCATATACCGGTGGCATCTACACCAGCTGTATTAAAAGAGCCATACCCGGAATGAAAGGCAAACTTGACCTTGCCGCTAAGCACGGCAAGTGCAGCCAGTTCAACTGAGCCAACAGCACCGGCAAGTATTGAATCTGCCGTAACGGCATCAGTAGCAATTTTGGCACCAGTAACTGCGTCATCCGGCAGCTTGCCCGTTGTAACCGAAGTATCTGCCAGCTTGGCTGTAGTAACAGACAAGTTTGCCAGCTGAGCTGTGCTGACTGACGTGTTTGCGAGCTTGTCACCCAAGATGTTCGCGCCAACAGCAATGTTTGCGTTGTCAAGCTGGCCGTTGACTAGCGTTACGATTTCATTAAAAGCATCTTTGATCTTGATGTCTTCGGTCGCTGTCGGCTGACCAAGAATTGGTATGTCTGGATAGATGTTTGCCATGCCTTAGTGTACCCCTAATCTTTACGTGGTCGGATAAATGCGGCGATTGAATAGAGCTCAAACGGGTTAGTTGATTCACCGTCTTCAATTTTAATTGACCAAGCCCGGCCCCAACCGTCCAACGGTGTTGGATAGCGCATTTGAGTAACGCCGTAAGGCACCCCAAAGATTTCACCATCGGGAGCCGCAGGACCAAAAGTCCCAGCCCCGCCAAAAATTGTTGAGGTTGCGCTGGCCGGTCCTTGCTCCCACAGCACGGAATCCATCGGTCGGTAATTTTGCTGGAACCGTTCTGCTGCCCTTGCGGTCCAATTTCCTAAACCATCCATGCGAAATTGCGCTACTCGCTTGTTCAGGTGTGGGTTCCCCCACGTCCAATAAGGCCCTTGCCAAATTGATTGGTACGGTTTGCGTACGTCTGTGGTTGGCGTAGCAACAACGTAGTCGCTATCGCTATACAGGCCTTGGACAAAGCACCGTTGAGCAAGCGGCAACACCGGGTCAACCCCATACAAACGAGGCGTACCAGAGGGGTCCAAGATGGCAAAGTCGTCTGCGGCACACGTATGAATCCACCACGCCTGGGTGTCTGTTTTGTACTCCAACGTCAAGGTATTGATTCCCGGACCGCTTTGGCCGAGGCCCGGAAACGAAAGGTAATACGAGTCTTTCCAAAACGTGGCAACTGAGTTTTTAGTTGCTAATGGGTACGCCGATGCTACCGCGTCTAACAGCGGCTCAATTTTTGTTGACAGCACCCTAATGTTTGTGCCGTCTGTAATGCACACGCCGACATCGTCGGAATAAAACATTGTTCCCTCAGCAGTCTCTACGATCGATCGATGCGAAGAGCAGCCCATTGTTGAAGAGATTTTGCGGTACACACCAGTGTTGGGGTCACTCAATACATACGTAGACTGAGCCTTGAACACCAGCAGGTAGGGCCCCACCTTTCCTAGCCCGGTGATGTTTTGACCATCAAAAGGCTCAACGTCGTCGATAAACGCTGTATCCCAGTTACAGGGGTCAGGCAAGGGCGTGGTAAAAAAGCTTTCGTTTTGCGTGCCTGTGCGGTAAACGCGGCCCGGAAAGTTTGGATCGCCCGATGCCCAGAACTGATCCAGGTGATAAATCAAGTACTTTGCGTACCTTGGAACAGTCTGCCCCGCCCAAGCTTCCCACTCATTCATCGGGTCAGATGAGTTACCGGTCCACCGCATGGGCCGATCAACGCCATTAATACCGTAAAAGGTTGCGTCTACAACTGTCGCCGTGCCATTCGTACCTTTGGGGCCTTGCGCAAAAGACCAGCGCTTATTTGCGGTCAGCGTTGTCAGCGGTGAATTCAACGTCAGCGTAGTGCTAGCACCGCTTCCGTTTAGGTGAACCGCTTTGTCTTCTGAACCGTCAGGACCGATCGCCAGCAGATTTGTGTTTGCGCCTATGTTCAACGGGAACAAAGTGTGCGCTTTGTCCAACACTCCCATGGTTGAGTGACGTGCCCAGCCGTCGCGTTTAGTCAACTCTCCATGTTGCTTGGTGGTGACGTTCCGCGCGTCATAACATTCTTTGTCTGCTATTAGATAGGTGCTTTCGTCAAGGTGGATTCCGCCTGTAAAATCCATGTAGACAACGGGTTCGCCGGTTGCCATTTCTACAGCCCTTGGAGAACGTCTGCCAGATCCGTCATGTCGTCACCAATGCGCCGAGGCTGTGACGATGGGTTCCAGGCGTTGTGGACTTCACCACGGCACTTCATAAGTGCTTCCTGAAACTGCCCCAGGTGGTATTGCGCTGACGTGTAATCATTTTCTCGCTCGTAGCAAAACTTCAATGCGTGATGAACCAGCATGTAGTGGTACTGCTCAGGAATGATTGGTACGTCAAGGGCGCTGTCGAGCAAAGGGGGATTGCGGTAATAGGAAAGCCCGACTACAACTTCCGACGAAAAAACCGGGTGCAGTGCGACAACGTTGTTTGGGCGAACCGAGTAGTGCGTTGGCTCACCGTCAGCTGCGGCAAGCTTGTCAAAACGGGCGGCAGGCACTTGGATAAGCGGAACCCAGCGGTTACCATCTTGACGTTCCAAGTATTGAACTCGGTTGAAGTCCGTAGGCAAGGTAAAGCTTCCAGTCGACGCAGGTACTGTGATCGACACAAAGGTGTTGATCTGTTCAAAGTCAGTCTGAGCGCAAACATACTGAAGACTTTGATTAAGCCGGTCTTCTACGTAGGTTGTGTACTGCGCAGGAGAGAACTGATGAGCCAGTACTTCTTGGGTCAGGTCGTAGTAAGTCGGCATACGCCGATTCTACTCCTTCAGGCCGTTGGGAATGAAGACTCTTTGGCCCAGCATGTTTTTGTCTTTTCGCAAGGCATAGTGCAGTTTTTCCGCGCTAGCAGCCATTGCCTCTTTGTGCGCGTCATTGCCATCTTTTTCAGCCTGTGCGTCTTTTTTGTCAAGCTCATCTGCGTAGGAGTAGCCCGGCTGACGTTGCATGTGCTCCAAGCGTTCAAGGTCAGCTGCTATGCGCTGGTCAAGCTCTTGGTAGGTCGCTACCAGTTCTTCTTGCCGTGTCTCTGGGCTTACCCAGTACACGATGTAGCACTCACCTGCCTCTGAGTAACGCAAGTGAAGGTTCGGATCAATCCGCCGCATTCGGGCAACAATGCCACCAGCGTCAGCGTTGATGACATGCATTCGACCGTCCTGGCCTTGCCGGAACTGATCAAGCGTTGCTGCTTCTATTTCTCCGTCCCAGGTCATAAGAACAGCATACGCCGGTCCCAGGACTTGGCCCAGGACCGGCGCTACTGAATGTTCTAGCTGATTACGCTGGGAGCGTCGTCAGTGCAGAACTGGAGGCGTCCGAGACGATTCGGAGCCGTGGAGGCGAGTGATGCGTACCAACGCATCCATCCCTGCCACACAGCATCTCTGCCGCCCGAAGACCCAGTGGTCTTCAGATGGAGGATCTGGCCCGACTTCGGATCAGCCAGGAACCCCGGGGTGGTCTGCTGGTACCACCGGAGTGCTGACTTGTCCAGAGCGAACACGTTCTGCTTCGGGCAATCGTCATCAACGACGACGGGCCTTTCACCAGAACCAGACGCAACCATGATGGCTGAGTAGCCACCGTGGATCTGAACGGCCTCACGGTTTGTAAACCGCTTGGTTGACTGGAACGTGTCAGCGAGCCTGCGACGGATGCCACGGGTCGTTACATACGACTCCGTTTCGCCCTGTCCGGTCTCTCCAACGCGGTCAGCGATCAGCTCAAACGCAGTCTCACCAGCGATTGCTGGTGCAGCTGCAGATGAACCGACGTTGATGACCTGAGAGTTCCACCACTCGTTGCCTGCCGTTGCAGAGTTGACTCCAAACAGCGTACGGCTGGTCGAGCAGATCTGCTGCATGGAGGTCATCTCCAGGTTACGAGAACCCAGCAGGTACACCGAGTAGGTGCCGTTGATGCTGGCGGGTGTTGCAGGAGCAGCTGCCAGCGTGATCGACGGCGTAGCCGGATTAATCGCGCTGATGGTGGTAGGCGTAACACCAGCAGTAGTTGCGCCTGTTGCCGTAACCAGAACTGCGACCGGGTCACCGATCTTGCAGTACTGGACTGAATCAACAGTTACAACCGCCGACGCCGCGCTTACACACGTAGCCAGGATGCCGTTACCCGGCCCCCAAACCTGTCGGTTGACATCCTTTTTCATGTCCTGCGTAGCGCCCTTGACTTCCGCGTCGAGCAGCGACACAAAAGCGCCGTCATTCGACTTGGTTGCCTCGATCGATGCATCCGTCAGTTCAATACCCTGATAGAAGTAATTGATCGGAACCTGGATGTCTTCCCACTTCTGTTCACCAGCTACCGGCAGAGTACCGCCGTCGCCTCGTGCGCCACGACCCCTGTTTCGCCCGACGTGCGCTGCGAGAATGGCCTTCCGACCGCGCGCGGTCATCTGGAACTGGGTTTCACGTTCGATCTGATCGATCATGTACGTCTTGTAATTCAACTGCTCGATGACCGGGCCCTCGTAAACATCCTTGAGGATGGCATCGGCAGAAGTCAGTGTCTGAGGCATTGCTCAAACTCCTTTCTAACTGTTTGCTTTACCTTGTCGGACGTACTCAAGTGCGACGTCTCGTGCGTTCTTCATGGTGGGGATTGAAGGAGCAGTGCTTGCTTTTCCGGCACCTTCCGGTACCTGGGGCTGATTCTGCTTTTTCGCAAAAAGCCCGGCTTCACCTTTAGACACCAGCGACTGGTACTTAGCAAATCCAGCCGCAACTGGATTCTCTTCATCGATGAACAACTCGGAAAGAGTAAGTACTTCTTCTAGTGCCTGCTCTCCAGCCTCACCCTCAAACACACTTGGGTTCGCTGACTTGATCTCGGAAATCCATCCGTCGATGTGATCGTTGGCTTCAGCTAGCGCCTGCTGCTGAGCCTCTGCGGCCTCTTTTGACTGCAGATGCTGAGCGATGGGGCCTACTACTTGCTCCACCTGGCGCTGCACGGCCTGCTGAAAGGATTTAGCATCCATATCCAGCGGATCGAGTTCATCATCGACACCCTCAGCCTCTTCGCTCGCTTCCCCTTCGTAGAACTGGAGGGCTTCGCCCACCTTGTCCCACCACTGGTACACGGCTTCCTGAGCTTCGCTGTCACCCTGTTGGGCGGCAGCTATGGCCTGATCGAGTTGAAGGTACTGACCTACTGCTCGTGGATCTTGGTCAAGAATCCCCAGTTCTTCAAAGGGCTTCGTTCGCTCACTGCGCGACTGAAACTTCTTTGTAAACTCGGCATCCTGAGCCTTTAGAGCCACCAACACCTGGTCATGGATTTCTTCGGGTACGCCTTCCAGAAACGCGCTATAGAGCTCGCTTCCGGTGGACTCAGCGCCTTGGCCTTCTGCTGCCTCTACTTCGGGTGCTTCCGGCTGTGCTACTGCGTCACTCATTTGCTTCCTCTCGGACTGTAGTTCCACAACGACAGGCTGTACCGGTGCCCCGGCCCTGACCCATGTGTTGCTTTACCCTTGGTCATCGTGTTCTAATGGTACTACGTTGTCGTCTATCTCAACGACTTTTGCTGCTTCCCATTGCCCGGGACTTGCCAAAGCCATCTGGGTTTTTTCTACATCTTCCCGGTAGTCATGCTCCGGGTTTTTTTCCAGCCAAGCCACAATTGCTTGGTCAAGTTCTTGCTTAGTTACAACTCGCCTCACTGCTTTACAACAGCAGCGGTCTGTGACTCAGGGTTTTCTTGGTGAAACGCAGCCCGAGCTTTTTCAATGTACTGATCAAACTCCTGCTGGCCCGGGCTAGGCTGGTCGTCACCAGTTCCGGCAACGGCATAACTTTCCCCTGTGCCGTCAGTTGCTTTCATGGCTTCAAGCTGACCAGGTGTGTAACCCGCGTCGCCACCATAGCCACGCAAACTGTTGCCCAACGAGGTCAACTGTTCATTCAAACCATCAGGCATATCCTGCGGCGGATTCTCCATGTATGACTCAATTGCTTGAACGAGCTTTGCGGTATGGGGATCTGGTGCTTCAGGCACTTGTTCCTCCTGTGTTGTTGGCTTCAGCCTTCACCAGTTCAGTACTTTGATCTGCCTGAGCTTCAGACTCGATCTGTGCCTGTCCTGCTTCGGCCTGATTCATTGCTTGCATTTCTGCCAGTTCCGCAAGATACATCCGATGCTCGACAACGTGTTGCTCAAAGAACTGTTTGATTTCCGGGGGTAGCTGAGCGTAACGATGGCTCTTTTGGAACTCAGTGTGTTCAGCAACGTGGAACTCATGGTTGTCGTAACCGTTGATTGTGACTTGCTGGCCTTCAAGTAGCAGTCGGTTTTCGCGGTTGACCTGCTTAGCGTCTTCTGTCATGCCTTCAAACAGGCGATCAAGGCCACCAGCTTCATAGTCCTTCAAGAACTTGCGCAGGTTGCGCTCATCTACTGGTACGCCGTACTGGAAGACCAGGGCCAATACTTCAGTCATGGCTGCCTGCTTGGCTGCCTTAGAGCGAGGCATTGAGGAACCAGCCTGAACTTCCACGTGCGGGTCTTCGCCCAGCATCTCACCCTTGAACGCAAAAACATCCCAGTTACCGTCTTCGCCAGCGATCTTGACGATACGTTCATCTGTGTTGTATTCAGCTCGGAGCTTCAGAATCTTTGTGCCCCACTGACCCAGGGCAAACTCCATCTGCTGAATCTCAGGACCAATGCGAGTTTCATCCTGTTCTAGCAGCAGGTTGATTGCGCTAGCTGCGGTAACACCGGCAGGCACGGTAGCTCTAGACACTTCATGAAGCCCGGAGATTTCCTCCATAGACTTCTCGATGCGTCCGATCTCGTTTTCGATGTATGCCTGCATGGGCGGCGGAATCAGGTATTCCGGCTTTGCGTCCATAACTGTGCTGTCAAAATCAATCCGTTCGCCCGGCACGCCATGGTATTCCACCTTGGCCTGACGGCTGCACATGATTGCTGGGTTGCCAAAGCGACGAGCGTTTTCTTTTATCTGTGTCCTGATTACGTTCAGGTCAACCTGAGGGCCCCGAAGGTCCGTAGTAACTGCAGCGCTCCAAAAACGACCGGGCACTTCTTCTGAGGCAAACTTGATGTAGGGCATTGGATCGTCTGGTTTATCGTCTTGAACCAGGAGCGTGTCGTTAGCCCAGATCGCCATATAGCCGTTGGGGTAGTTATCACACGGCTTGACTCGCACTTCCTTACAACGCACACCGCCGCTGTGAGTGCCGCCACCCTTGAACAGATTCCCTGTGTACCCGCTAGCGCCCTCAGAGACGCCTAGAGGGATGTTCGCGTCGGGTACTGGCGTGTATAACTCACCCTTTACATCTGTCGGGTAACGCTCTTTCATGTACTGCAGGCTTCGGATCTTTTCTTCGAAGCAATGCTCCAGGTCTTCCATGCTGGTAGCCAACGGATCTGGGAAGAACTCAAAGGGGCTAAGCACTTCGTTTTTGATGTCGCCCTGGTTGACAGTTTCGACGCGCAGTTCAGCCATCATTTCAGGCGGCATCATCTGAGCAAGTGCCTCTGCGTCTTCGGGGCGCGCTATTTGACCCGACGGCCCGGGAACAGGCTGACCGTCCGGCCCAACAAGGGCTTCAAACCGTTTGCCTGCTTTCGAATCCCAATAAGTCTTGATGAACCCATCGCAGCACACGTCGGCCCACATAAGGGCCGTAAACATCTTCGACTGAAGCCGCTGTCCTTCCCAATCGTTGATCAGGATGCGTTCGCCAATACGAGCTGCGTCTACGGCTTTATCATCTGCGCTCTGCGGCGTAGCTGAAAAGGACGGACGATTCTTCGCCTTACGCGCTACCCGGCTGATGATGATGCCCTTGATGCGGTTATCCGTTACGTACTGACGGGTGGTATCAAGGCTTGGAGGTCGAGTAACAGCGCCAGCAATATACGCCACCCACTGCTGTCCGATGAAAAAAGCCCGGTTTAGATACCAGTCTGCTTCGTATGGCTGACGGGCCGTTTTTGCGTCATTCAGCAAAGACTCCAGACCCATCGCGCTGCGAAAGTTCTGGTCTAGGTAGTCGTTCTCATTCTCCAATTGGGGCCTCCGAAACCACTGTACCGACAAGTGCCATGTCTACTTCAGGCAGGTCTGCTGTTGACAGGACGTCTACCTGTTCACTTTGTTGTGTTGTCGGGCGATACTCGGGGCGTTGAATGCGTTCAAGCAGAGCGTCTCGTTCTTGAATGTTTGCCAAGCGTTCTGCGTGAGCCAACTGCTGTTGCTCATACAAATGCTTCATAGCAGTTTGATACGTAGAGTTGATTGCCCGGATGCCAAAGAAAACCGTACCAATCCAGAGAACAATCATGCCTGCAAGCAAAGCGATCATACTGGCACGTCTGTAATGGACAAGTTGCCGTTAGAGCCACGCAGAAAACCTTCTTGCCATGTAGTAGTAAGCATTACATCTAACGACAAAAGCCCTTCTGCATTCGTAACAAAGCCGGGAACAACACCGTAAACGGGTGATTCTTCCGTAGTTGCTACTAAAGCTCCTTCTGCGCTACGAAGAAACCCTCCAACAAACTCTGTTTCAGTTTCTGAGCCAAGCACAACTAGCCGCCCGTCTGGGTCCGTCAAAAAACCAGGGACTACTTCATAGGTAGCTCCAGTTAAATCCCCAGTCCAAGACAGATTTCCGTTCAAGTCAGTAACGAAACCCGGGACTACGGTTCCAAAAGTCTCAGTTGCCGTTAGCGCCATTAGATGCCTTGGCCCGTTCTTTCTTTGCCTGCTGACTTCGCATCTGCTTGATTTCGTCTTCGTGCGATTCAGGGCCTCTCAACTGCGGACGACCCTTGGGACGCTTGACTGGGGTATCGAGTAGCACACCTACGGTGTAAGCCAGGTGCCCAATAGCTTTGTCTTTTTCAGCAATCTCTTCTTCGATGTGCTGAGCGTAGCCTCTCCACGATTCAGCTTGGTCCTGGACCTCTTCAACGTTTTCTAGGCCCAGCAACTCGGCTGAGTTCTTGACGCACAGTTCGCAGACAACGATCTTTTCCATGTATACGCCCGGGACGTTTTCTTCGCCTGAGTCAACAACGGGACCGTCGTAGGCAGCGTCAAAGTCGACGTACCGGATCTTTGGGTCATACGCAGCTGGAGGCTGCATGCAGACCGAACAGCGGACTGGAAGGTCAGTGCTAGAGCAAAGCCTCAACGCATAGTCCTTAGTTTTCCTGCCTGCATGCGCTTCCGCTGAAGAGCCATTCCAAGCATTTGCTTTTGCTGATCTGAGTTTTTCTTCATCGAAGAGATTTTTCCGTCGCGCTGGTTTTTATAACTTGCGCTTGACCCAGGAGCTTTCATCATGTTTGGCATTGACACCGGGCGAGCAAGCGGACCTTTGACATTCTTGCCAGCACCGGTCACTCTACGTTTTTGTGGGCGGTTGTTGACTAGCGATGGCATGACTTACTTACCCTTTTTCTTGGTCGCCTTTTTTGCCGGTGTCTTTTCAACCGTTGCTTCGGAGACTACAGGGGTGTCTGGTCGCAGGTTGTTACCTGGTGTCAGATCGTTTTCTGACGGCTTGCCGGGCTCGCCCTGAAGGAACTGTGTGTCTACGTATGACTTGCTCATGCTGGGGTCACAATGAAGCTGTAGTGATTCCGGGCAGGAAGGTGATCAGCTCTTACCTGGTTTGCAGCGGTAGTCATTGCCTGAACGCCATCGTATATCTTGGCGGGGTCAGCAACGAGACCTCTGAAAACGACAGTGATGTGCACTTCTGCGTCTGTCTGGTTGGATACTGGATTCAGATTGGCGTCGTCCATCAACGCCTGAGTCTGAGCCTGTGTGAATACTGCTTGAGACACTTTTGGTCCTCCTTGTTGAGTACTAAGTTGAGTTTACCGGTAACGGTGGCTAGCGCCAATACTTCGGTAACTTTGCTTGTCGCCGAAGCACTTCATACGGATCGGACATCCAATGCAACTCGGGCGGACCAATGACCCCACCCGAGTACTTTTGACCCAGCCCTTGAACAGCGCTGATGTCTTCTGGCCCAGGACCAAAGTATTTTTCCTGTACACGCCCCTGTGGAATAAAAGACTCGTAGTTGTCCTGAAAGGCGTAACGCTTTGCTTGCTGGTCCGTCTCCGCATCCTGAGCAAGCTTTTCAGCATTTTCTTCTACGATCTGTTTTCGCCGATCGCCAGTCCAGTCGTAAAGGTGGGACAAGCCATTGTCGGACTGTTCCAACTTGTCTACTAAGAAGTCGGGAAAAAACTCGCCGATCCTGCGACCAAGCTTGTCATCTGGGCCACCCGTGTAGCCCTCGGCCAGTTTCTTGTCCCAGGCTTCGGAGTCCACCGGCTTGCCGTCCAGTTCAAGGTAGAACGGATCTCTCTTGAGAAATCCTGGTCGCTCGTACATATGGACCATTGGCATTTCCAGCTGATTCCCAAGTTCCGTGACGGCTGGAATCGCTGCTGCAACGGTTCCGGTAGTTTTAAGGGCTGACTTTGTGTTGCTCTTTAGCGAAGTAGGCTTTCGATCTTTTTCAGCAGGCCGTAACAGACGCCAAAGCTTGCTATCGGTCACTTTGTTTTTGCCGCCTACAATCCCGGCAGTACCCCAACCGTTGGAGATGTCCCAAGGAAGATCCATGCTTTCGTTAACCATGGCCCGGGGATCAACAACGTCGCGGTTCTGAGCTGCAACTTGCATGGCATCCATTGCTTCGTCATCAGCTTGACTCATGCGCGGACGTTGGTTTATCAGGAACTCTGGGTCAAGCATCTGGCGTGCCTGGTCCTCGGTGATCGGCGGTGACAGGTATTCGTCGTCGTCACTTTCAGCTGCGATACGAGCTGCTAACCGTTCCTTACGACTCATCAGCTTTTTGCCGTCGTCGGCGAAGTTCATGTTTTGCTGAAAATCGCCTAGACCAAATTCGTCAAAAATCCTGCTCGCTTTATTTTTAGCTTTTTCCGGCGTCATGGGACCGAAATTTGGCGTTGGCCCGTCAGAGGCTATGACCTCTGCTTCAATGCGATTCAACGTGGGATCGTTTGGCCGTACACCGCCGTATGAGTTAGCACGCGTCAACGGATTCACCGTAGGCTTAGAAACAGGCTCATTGACTGGTGGCAAACCTCTGGGCAAATCGTTTAGCTGTGGCGATACGCCGCCAGGTTCGCCTTCAGGAATCCAATCTGGCCGTTGCTCTTGCGGTGACGCAAGGCTGTCGATATGTTCTTCGGTTTTCGCCTCCCGGTGTTTCTTCCACCACGAGTCAGGCGCTGCCTTGTTATAGCCGAACGGCTCTATCTTGTCGTATTCAGCAACCAGGTCATCGGTCTTCTCATCAAGTTTGTCGATGAACTCCCTGTTGTCCTGTGGATCATGTCCCTTGCGGTGACGCAGCTCAGGGGCGATGCCTCCGGGCTCCTTGTAAGGCGGAAGGCCCGGGCCCCGATGCATGTTCGGGGGAGGCTTAGGGGCCATGGCGTCAGCGGCCTGTGCTCCTGCTTGGCTTTTTGCTCCCCGCTTAGCCAGCAATTTTGCCAGAAGCTTGCCGCCAAGTATGCCCGATCTTACGCCAGTTCCAGCGCCGGGGATAAACAAAGACGCCACTTCAGCAAAGTTCACAAGCCGATCGCCGGTACCGTCGTCAAGCAATCCTGTAAATCCTCCAGGTCCGGCTACGTCACGAAACGCTTTAGCCCGGTCCTGACGTTCAGTAATGGCTTGCGTGCGATCCTTTGCTTGTTTCTTTTGACCGGGAAAGGGAAAGCTACCCGGTGACTGAAGCAACGGGCTATCAGTTTCCTGACGGTACTTTTTTAGAAAGTCGAACGACTGCGTAGCGCTGGTCGGACCAGTTGAACTAGAACTTACATCTGCGTCGTATGGACCTACGTTGACGCTAGGTAAATCATACGAAGCAGAGCTAGACTCACCGCTTGGGCCCGAGACAATCTCGCTGCTTCCATCTGTGGCGATCCAGCCGCCCTTGACGGTCGATGGGTTCTCCCATTCAGACTTTGAATACGACAGTCGGGGCCGAGCCATGCCTACATCTTACGCCATAGGCACAGGAGCGCGAGTCAATTCTTCAATCTCTTCTCTGACGACACGTTCCAAGTGCGTTTCATTATTAGGTATGTCTTCGTTGGGTCCATAGGGCCGACTCATTACTGCGTAACGCCACGCGTCCATCTGATGGTCGTTAGATTTCACTGGTTCAGCTTTACCCTCAGATTCAGTCTTTGGGGGCTTTTTCCACCGGTACTGACGAATCTCTTTTAAGAAATTGATGCAGTTGCTGGTGACGTGGAAGCCCCGAGAGTCCAGACGCTCACGGCAACGGTTGATGCCAGCCGTAACTTTTTTCTGCGCCGGGATGGTGACAATGCCGTTGTCGGCGTACTCACTTTGGTCAGATCGGCCCGTGACGTTAGAGCGATCCATTGCTGAAGTGTCGATGACGTAATACATCGGTTCGCAGTTGTACGCGGCGTTGACCATGTGGATTTGCTCACACTGCATCTTGATCGTGTGTTCTTTTAGGTGTAGCTCTTCGAACATGACCATGTTGTCTTGTGGGTCGATGTAGTGCCATTGGATAGCGGCTGCGTGGCGGAAGCCGGGGTCGATAGACACAACAACGTTGACGTTTTGTGGCAGCCGGTCGATTGGTTCGATGACATGCGTTTCACGATCGAACCGTCCGTACACCAAACCGCTCATAGCAACGAAGCGACCTTGCTTACGGGCCCGGCGCTCTTCTTCAGACAATCCCTCTAGTGCTTGAGCTTTGGAAGCTTCAGTCAGCCAGGGGTTGTCGTCCATGTCTGAATACACCAGCGCACGGGTTATCCCGGCCTCTGTAGTCGTAATAGCCGAGCCTGAGTCATCGTGTTCAGCTATCTCGATCGCGTCTTCAAACACGTCGTACATATGGGACAGGCCCTCTACGGGGGTCATAGAGAACAGCACCTGTCCTTCACGGCGCATAACGCGTATGCGGGATTCTTTGAGATGAACCAAGCCCGGTTCTTCGTCGCAATGAACGCGATCAAGTGTGGAGCCGCCCCACTGCTGTCCGTCCTGCTGATAGGTCTTGAACTGGAAGTAAGATTTGTTCTTGAAATGGAGCACATGATGCTGTTTGTCGTAGGCGGTCTTCCAGGTGCCCCCGACCAGCTGATCCATCGGAAGCCATTCACGCAGTTTTTCGAAGATAAAGTCCTCGATCTCTTCCCGCCCCTGAGCACCGATTCGGCAACGGAACGGCGGTGAATGTTTCTTGAAGCGTTTCAGGTGGTCTGGTACCGCGTCAGCATCGATCGCCTGGATGATGTCGTCAACGGTGGCGCTTGTGGTTTTCCCTGACTGATTTCCGCCCATATATGCCACTTCGGCGTAGCCAGCAGCGACCATCTCATGGAACACAATCTGTTTGTCATGTATGGGCCCGAACTTGGGATTGTTGTACCTAAGCAACGGATTGGCCGTAACAGCCGCTTCCAGGTTACGGATCGCCTCAATCGCTTTGTCACGATCGGCAGGCTTTAGGCGTTCAAGCCGGGCCTTGTCGATTGTGATGTTCGGTTTCATCGGTAGGTGCGAACTGAACGCTCAGATATGTTCAGCTGTTGAGCAATATCGACAGCCCGGACGCCCTTGGCATGTAGGTCACGAATGGTGGCCTTTTGTTCGTTGGTAACGCGAGGCCGTCTGTTCTGATGGCTGCGTATGTCGTCTGGAACCTCCCAGTCCGACAGATTCAGCTTGTACATCAGATCCTCGTAGGCACGGCCCCAAGAGTCCACAGCGCCCCCTACGCGCCACCGATGGATGGATCTGCCGGTGGTGTCGCCGACCAGGTGGATGTTCAGCCTCCCCGGAAGGGGGGGAACAGCAGAAGGCGGGTGAATAAGGTCAGGTCGGGTCTTGATGAGCCACTGGCAAAAGCCCGGGCCATCGATCCAGCGGCCAGAGCCGTCGTCAGGTTCAGTCATGACCCCGAGCATAGCAACGGCCCGGGAACTCTGACTGGGCTCGCCGGACCGTCTGCTAGGTTCTTCAGCGTGCACCCAAGAACCAAGGAGACGAATCTTATCGCATAGCACGTACTGACAACTCTGTGGCGCTAACGCGGCAGGTCGAACCTACGAACGGGGCGGCTGGAACAGATTCTGACGGCTACCTACCAATCCCCCTCTTGCCGGGGGATATGGGAAAGGAAAGCGCGATACCTGAACTAGCTGATACTGAACCAGAGATCTAGTCGACAGAGGCATCACAGGGAACAGCACTAGCCCGGCAGACAGGGCGCTGGTGGGGGGCTACCCCAGAAAGGGTTCCCCCTGCGCTAATGCCGGGGGTTGAAAGCGATCTGTTGACGCAGGCGCTTGTCCAAGGCACGCTCAAGGATGTCACGTGTCTCAGGGTCTTCTTCCATTGCCAGCTTGGCACGCAGCTCCAGGATGGCTTTCTCAACAGCCTGCTCTTCCTCCAGGAAAACCTGTTTACCGTCTGGGAACAGAAGATGAATCGGGTGTTTGATTTTTGTAGCCATGATCAAATCCTACTCTCAGTCACCTAGTTATGAACACGTTTTTTGGATAGGGGTCATATCGGTCTGAAGTTCGGTTTCGGTCTTGATACCCCTGTTGTGGGTCTTGGTACAGGGTTCCCGGAATCCCGTGAGACGGTCTGGGGTATTTCTGGGTCTGAGTTTTCTGAGACTGATCTGTCAAGTGTCTGCCGGACCCAAGTTGCCAACGGTTGCCCACCGGCTGCTTGCTTCCACCGGTCTAGTTCTTCTTCACTCACACGCAGGTTCAGTTGCCTGGTCTTCAATTAGTCTCCTGTATAGCAATGTGTAGTCTAGTCTAGTCTAGTCTATACAGTCCGTGAGGGGGGTCTGGTGTACTGGTGACACCCATATCTATACATACGTGCGGCGCTGGTTTAAAGCTGGTACCCCCCGGGGTACTTGGCTTGTGTACTGGTATCGCGACGTACAGACTGGACAAACCCCCCCCGTGTGTAGAGCTACAAGTTGACTGATGCCAGAGTGGACAAACAACCTAGTGAGCAGACCTAGACCTCTGCTAACGGGGTGTGCCTGTCCATGAAGCCCGGGCCTGCGTACATACAGAGCCAACTGTTGTACCAAGCTAACTGTTGTGCTGCTGCGTAGTAGTACAACAAGAGGGCCCGGACTTCTGCTGTCCTCAGTCTTCAACAAAGGAAGACAACGTAAGACTGGTCTGATGATGGGTGGACAACGAGGGACAACCGAGCGGCCAAGCCACCTGAGCGCAACCGCGAGCGGTTCCGCTGGCGTCTTGTCCTGGGTGGTAAAGCTTGCCAGCAGACCCACCGATTCTAAACCACGGGTACAGCTAAAAGATCGGCACAACCTATAGATAGCGTGGGGCTAATAGGGCCGACATCTTTTACCAACAGACAGCCGCAAGGGAAAGTTGGGCGCTAGAAAGCAGGGGGGATGTACTAACTACATCTAGTTCGCCCAACTTTTCCGAACAAGTTCGGACTGCCAGTTGGCCGCTCAAACGTCCTAGGCCGAGCAATACCAAGAGTGCCTGGTTGTCCTAGTCATCGAGATTGGACAAACGATGTAGTTGGCCCGGGCCGTTTGACCCGTGTTGAGAATAGGTGATGTCTACTGCCTGCGCTGGATCGGGCGGTGGCACATCAACACTCATCCAGCACTACAACGAAGGAGCATCATGAACACCACTCAGCACAACGCAGCAATCGCCCGGTGCGTCGACGACGTGAGCGCGGAGGCGAAGGCTAACCAAGACAGTAGCTGGCCCACAAAGGACACGGTTCGCCATATCGTGACTGTGCCCCACGCTCACACCGACGACGTCTTCGGCCTAATCGTGGTCGCATGTCACGACACCATGGACGAAACCATGATGCCAGAGATCGTGCTCCACACCTTCTCGGTCATCGCCTCACGCGCCGACCGAGACGCGGAGATCAGCATCATCGACCACCGCGAATCATCGACGTACGACGTCGGGACGCTGCGCGACTGTTGGCGCAGGACAGCCGCGACTCTGTCGGACCGAGGGTTCACCCTCACGAAGCGCATGTCAGAAGTATGCGGTGCCCACCTGCGTCGGTACGACGAGCGTGAGGCCCAGGTAGCCAGGGAATGCGCAGAGCAGCAGCAGGCCGAGATCATGGCCGGAGCGTAGTACCAGCGCCCGAGAATGGACTAACCGGGGTTCGACTCCCCGGCTCGGGCTTGCGCAATCCCGCGCACAACGAAAGGACACACCATGTCGTACCCAGATAACGAAGCCATCATGTACCTCTACTCACACCCATGCGGCTCGTACTGCGAGTTGCTCGACCACCCGTTCATGCTGTTGGCGCAACACTTCACCGCCGACCACACATTCGTCTCCAGCGATGAATACGACACAGTGCCCGAAGCCCAGGCCGAACTCAAAGCCTCGGGCTTCGTCTTCGTGCGTAGCTCAGAGATGGAGTAGCACCACCGCCGCAGAATGGACAAAGGCCGATTCGATTCCGGCCCTGCGGCTTGCGCAATAACGCGCACCCAAAAACCATAGGAGGTTCACCATGTTCTACCCCACGACGAAGCGCCCGTATCTCGACATCGACATCGATAACGTCGCTCTCGACGAAATGTGGCACTTCACGTCCAACGAGATCGCGCTGGACATCGATGTCACGTTCGGCTACCACCCCAACCAGGAAGGCGGCGGCTACCACGAAGCCCGGTACTACACGGTCCTCGTCCACCGCTGCTGGTACTCGGAGTGGTGGCACACCGAAAAAGCCGAAGGCGACGGCGTCATCCAGCGCCTCTTCTTCGACACCTACGCACAGGCCAAGAACTGGGCCATCTCGGCCGGGTTCGACCACTCGTAGGCTGGACAAACCACGCTGTGCGCCCCGGAACTTACGCCGGGGCGCACAGCTCACTGTTGAATCAACGAAAGGCACATCATGAAAACCCACACACACGTTGTACACGTACACGATCACATAGACGACGCCATATTCATCGGGCGCGGCTCAGACTGGGGGAACCCATTCGTCATCGAGACACACGGCACACGCGCAGAAGTCATACAGCGTTACCGCGCGTACTTGTGGAGTAGGCCCGACCTACTCGACAGATTGGACGAACTAGAAGGACACGCCTTAGCGTGTTATTGCGCCCCTCGTCCTTGCCACGGAGACATCCTGGTCGCCGCCGTTGATTGGTACCGCGCCTCACACGGACGTAAGCCATCCGAACCAACGCCCTACAAACCCACCACCGCTTGCCTCGCAGATCTAAGCCCGGGCAAAGTGTGCTTCACAGGCGACCGAAACTGGTCAGACTGGCAGACGCCACGACGACTCATCGAGCGGCACCGCGATTTACCACACGTCTTCGGATGTGCGCGCGGACTGGACAAAATCGGTAGAACGATCGCCGATCAGCAGAACGTCAAACACGTCGTCGAAGTAGCGGACTGGGACCGTCTCGGACGCGGCGCGGGACACGAGCGCAACGGGCGCATGTTGGATCACCTGAAGCCAGGCGATCTGGTCTACGCCTTCAACCAAAACCTGAAGACGTCGAAAGGAACGCGCAACTGCGTCCTCCAGGCACTCGACAGGGGCCTCAGCGTCATCTGGGTCAACGGTCCTGATGAATCCCAGTGGCTCAACGTTACACGGGCCGATATCTAAATCACCCAACACGGTAGGGAGCACGACGCGCAGGCCCGGCTTTTCCATGGCCTGCGCGTCGCACCCCCTACCTCAACGAAAGGATTTACCAATGCGTCCCATTCACCAGCAGTACCTAGAACTCGTCGCCTCTCGTCTAGAACGTGAAGCAGTGCCTTACAACGGCACCGTCGAACTTTCAACCGGGCTACTCACACTCACCAGCGCTCCAAAAGGCGCAGAAGCGTCTGGAGACTGGACAATCCGCCTCACACCAGACGAAGAATCAATCGAACAGGCACAAGATGCATACAGCCCGATCGCTTGGAACCTCACAGGTGCCCGGCTTCAAGTCGCCACCTGCGACATACCAGCCCACTACGACTCAGAAACCCTGCGTGTACACGACGCTAACGTCGTACGTTGGCTGGACATGACAATCGCACGACGCCACCAAGGCACGTCGCTCAGGCACCACGTCGCAATGGCTACCGCGTGGATGGAAGACTTCCACGACCTCAAACAAGGCGCTAACGAACCCCGTAGCTACTTCGACAACGCCGACATCGAATACGCCCTTTACGAACAGGCGGAAAACGACTCACTTGGCATCAACCGCATGGGCGAACACGTACCTAGCCCTTGGGAAGACGAACGGCAGCCATTCCTAGACTTCGCCTAGAGAATGGACAAACGCTTCAACATCATCCCCCCACGCGGGGGGTGGGCGGCTTACGCCACCCCCCGCGAGGGAGGCGGCACTTACCAACAACGAAACAGAACCATAGGAGGTTCCATCTCATGTCCGACGTAATCACCACCCCGAACACGCACCGCTACACAGAAGTCATCGAAAACCGCGACAAAGCAGTCTGCCTGCGCATCAACGACATGCCCGTATGGGTCGCAAAAGACGGCCTCATCGCCGTCAACGGAGTCGCTACACACTGGGCGCTCGATCGAGCCATCCAGGACGCAGTGACTTTCGCATCCCGCGCAACCGCCGACACCAAGATGCACCCCCTCGGCCCAATCGCTTGGGATGACCCAGACCACGCAACCGTCGCTTACGACGTCTCGTTCGTGCTGACTGGCGGCGAGGTCGGTATGTCAACCACCAAAGTGCGCGTCTTCGTGCCTCGCAGCGTTCTTACGCCCGGACACGAGGTCGCCGAATGGCGCATCATTGAACGCCTCAAAGATACCCTCCCCCAAGTGTTTCTGGACCTGCCTTACACGGTCCGGAACTACAACGACGACGTACTCTTCACCGAGGTACAGCACGCCACCCTGAAAGCGGCCACCAAGCCGTCAACCGTGCAAACCGCACCCGCGCACGAAGAGATACCGTTCGACGTTCCCGCACAACCACGCACGATCTCACTCGATGTTGCCCCAGAAGCAACCGAGCACGCGATCAACGTGACACTGGACGATCTCAAGATACGCTTCGCCAAGGCTCAGGCCGAGGCCGACGCGCTTGAAGAAGAGGCCCTGCAGTCAGACGACGAAACCGTCTTGGCCCAGGCAATCGCGGCACAAACAACCGCCAGCGACCTCGCCGACCAGATTGAGTTGGTCGCGACCTGACCATCTCTCCAGACACCAACCCCCCGAGCCGCCGCCCACCGGTAGCTCGGGGGGCGTGGGGGTCAACCAAGCCTCAAGAGCCGAGCATAGACATCATCACTCATCTAGCACACAAACGTTGTCAGAACGGGGCGCACGTCCTTGATCGCCACTACCTCACCACTGCGTTTACTTTCGTTGTCGCAGTGAACTCGTGAGACGTGAGCCGACCGGTTAGTGCGTCCCGTTGTAACAACCCAACAGATTGGACAAACGTGCACCCACCTATAAAACTCGACGAGCCACACACAGTCATAACCGTCGCATGGGACGCAGAAACCGGAACTGCGTTCGCCAACCTTCCCCCACGCCACATCGCCGTCCCAACGTACCTCGTCAAAAGGGACCCCAAAAACCCACTGTCAGATGACTGGGTTTCCGATTACCTGTCAACACAATACGGCCTCACTGTGCTCGACTGGCAACTCTCAACTCCGTCAGAAACACCCAATGACTAGCCTACCCCGCTTCCTGAACGGCCCCAAGTTCGTCGCCTGGCTCATCAGCGAAGGCATCAACAAACGTGACGTAACAGAAAGCCAAAACCGCCGCTGGCACGACTGGGAAAAAGGCTCTCGCGCCGACGTCTACGCCACCACAACCGACCAACTGCTTACCGACCACTACCTACACGCACTAATACCCGACGACGTATGGGCACTCGACCAACAACCTTCGCCTCGCGGTCCCAAAAAAGACCGCATCAACCATGCTACGCAGACTGTACAAACCACCTAACAAGGAGACACAATGATCGACGCAGTACGCACCGCCATCGTAGAACGCATCACCACCATCAACACAACCATCATCAACCTTCAGGCCGAACAGGACGCTCTTCTCGCCGAGATAGATGAGGCCCGGAAAGCCGCCAAGCGATCCACTCCCTCTGACACACCACGCAAAAAGCGCAAATACACCATGACCAAGCGCTCTTCTCCCAACCGTGACCTCGTCTTCAACTACCTGCTCACCCACAACCGGCCCATGGCACCCCAGGCAATCGCGACCGCCCTGGACGGAAAAATCAACCGCAACTCCATCTACTCTACCCTCGCTGGACTCGAAAACACAGGCCGAGTCGAACGAACTGCCGACGCTCACGAGTACGTCGTGACCGAAGCCGCCCGTAAAACCGCCCAGATCGAGCGCACACGCACCGCCGAACGTTCTGAACGCAACGTGCGCATCCACATCCCCGGTCACTGATGCCACCAGAAACACAAGCACTGCTTTTCCCACCCAAGGAGCAACCTAGATACGTAGCCCTCACTCCCACACTGGACAATCTCCAAACCATTGTCGAGGGTGACATTGAACTGCTCACCATCCCAGAAGAACCCACGGCCATCGCCATCGTCAACACGAACGCCAAACTGTGGAACCTTCCCTCCAACCATTACGCCTCGCGACGGCTGTACACATACGACGAGCTACAAGGCCCGGTCGTAATCCTCGGCGAACCTACCCTTACAGACGACGCAATCAGTTTCAAACCCGTTCCACCACTTCTTGCGGCCTACTACATAGGTCGGTGCAACGTAGAAGCAGAAAAAGACCCGCCGTCTGCGGCGGGTGGTGGCTAGCGCCACCGCCGCAGCACGGTGACATGACATAGCCAAAAAGCGGTAGCGAACACGTTTGGACCTCCTAGTTTGTTGCCGCTTTTTGGCCTACACAGCGTTTAGCACAACGCCGTGTGGGTCATCAGCACCACACACACCACCAAACCCCCAACACGAAAGGACGTGCCACATGGCCGACCTCCAGATCACCGGAAACGAAATCACCATCACAGGTGCTGGTTTCCAGCACAAGGTCACCGTAGGTGCCAACGAGACCGTCGCCGCTGCGCTCGATCGCAACGGCATTGACGCCTCACGCCTCGGTGTCGACCTCCTCGTCAACGGCTCGCGCGTTGACGCCAGCGACGTACGCGGCTCCGACGTTTCAGACGGTGCCCGTCTCGCTGCACCGCCAAAGAACGCCTCGCTGGGCTAACCACTCGGCCTAGCTACTCCCCCCACGGCACTTTCCAACTCGTGGGGGGAGTTGCTCGTTCACAACAATGGACAAACCCCCACGCCCCCAACCCTAAGGATCACGACCAACATGGACACCGAAACCATTGCCGCCCACACCCCGCTAACCCCCATCAGCGACGAACTTTACACAACCCTCGCAGCACTACCAGCAGCCCCAGACGCCAACTGGATCCCAATTTCCGACGACAACAACGGCGTGTACGAAGTCAATCCGCTCTCCGACGTACAGCCGACGTCAATGCGCACCGCCCGTCAAATCATCAACATCATCGCAAGCGAACTCGGTATGCGCATCGGTCTACTCGACGCCTGGAACACCACCACATACCTGGATGGCCTCAACTCATCCCACAACTCGATCAACCCCACAGATGTCCGCAGCCACAATCATGAGCACAACCTTGACGCAACAATCGTCTTCGGCAACGTCAATGAACATAACCAACACCGAAGCCGCATCCGGCTCTACAACCGCCATTACGTAAACCGCTTCGACATAGACCCCGACGACGCCTACAACCTGCAGCTCAACCACACGTACGAAGAGGCCGCCTACAGCCCCTCTGACTACCCACAAATGTTCATCAACGACGTATATGAAGCCGACCAAGCCGCAACAGGACGCGTACGTTGGATTGGACAAATCGATACCGACGTCATCTACTTCCCCTGGCTCCCGACCCAACTTGCGCACCCAAGCCAACGCGCCCAATTCGCCAACATCATCCAGCGCGCCATCGCACACAGCCTTGACCCTGAGTTCTCCGCCACCTGGAACGAGGCCGCGCAAGATCAGCATGTAGCCCGGCTCCTAGCAGCCGTCGAAAACCTACACACTGGACAACTCGCTTCACTACGTATGGAACTCTCCAGCGCAGAAGAACGCATGCAAAGTGCACGCAACAACGCCGACTCCTACGAGCGGCAAATACGCTCTCTCGCGCCCCAGATCCAAGCAATACGTAACGCCGTGATCCCCAAAGAAATGACTGACCCCGATTACCTGGCCGCAATCGTACGCGACATCTCTAACCTACCGCAAGTAGACACCCTGCTCGGCGGTAACGATGACACTCACCTAATCGTGCGGACCAAACTCATCAACATGACCGTGACAATGCACGATGGCTGTGAATACACCACCGAGGCTGGGATCTTCACCCTTCAGCTCAACTTCACCACGCCAAGTGTTCGCGTACTCAACACCAGCGAATACTCCATCGGTAGCTACCAGCACCCACACATCTCAAACAATGACTTTTGCCTCGGGGGTGCCCGGGAGCTCGTTTACTCGCTCATGCGCGACCTTCAGTTCGCCACCGCCGTCGAAGTACTTATCGACCAGCTCTCACTCGTAAATCCCGACGACTGCTACACAAGCGACTGGTACGACTTCTTCGGCGACCAGCTCCACGATTACATGAACGACGACGACAACGACGACATCGACTGATCCCCACAACCCCCACCACCCCAAAGGACACCATGCCAGCTAACAACAAACTCACCCTCTCGCACCAAGCCAGAATGGACATTGCCCACTACATACGCCACTGCAACTACGAAATCGGCGGCTTCGGCTATGTAACCATGACCGACTCTGGCGACTTCTACGTAGACGAAATCTTTCTCGTCGAACAAACAGTCACTGGCGGCTCCGTCGACTTCATGGACGACGGCCTCGCGTACGCCATCGACAAAGCGACCACTGACAACCGCGTCAACGACCTCAAGTTCTGTTGGCACAGCCACGTCAACATGGCTGCGTTCTGGTCGTCAACCGACGAAAGCATGATCGCCGGTACCAACAACGGCATGACCCCATACCTCGTCAGCCTCGTGCAAAACAAACAAGGCGAGTACAAAACACGCGTCGACTTTTACCCGACGGGCGAGTTCGGTCAGTTCACCAACCAGGTCGAGTACGAACTAGACCTCTACTACGAACAGACCGCGCCTCCAGAGCACATCATCAACACATACAACAAACTCGTCACCGAAAACAAATCAACCAGCAAAGCCCTCACCGGCAAGTACGACGCAAAGCCCGTCTCAGAAAGCCGCCAAGACTTCCTCACCGAGAAAGTACACAAGGACGGATACAACGCTCTCTCCAGCTACGAAAAGGACCAGTACGACTCGATCGTCATGTCCGAATGGAGCGCCATGGACCAGATGGGATGGGGCTCATACGCTGACTACGAAGACGACTTCGGCTCGCAGAGCATCGATACGTCGCCGCTCAGCGACACCACCAAGCTCACAAAAGACGCGGTCAAAGAACTCATGGAAGAACCGTCCAAATGAGCGACACCATCGCAGCAGACCCCACCACCGAGGACCACAGCTCCTACGACCTGTACAAGCGACAGCTCGGCTTCTACAACCCGGAAGAACGCAAGGGCGACTCGGTCAACATCATCGGCCTGGGCGGCATCGGTTCCTTCGCCGCCTTCGGCATCGGCAAGCTCGGCGTCCCGAACATCACACTCGTGGACGACGACACCGTCGAGCTTCACAACATCCCCAACCAACTACACAGCTTCTCGTCCCTGCCCCTACCGGCATACAAGAACCAGGCCCCACAAAGCAAGGTGAACTCCATGCGCGACACCCTGCGCGAGTACGCCAACATCGAAGTGAAGGCCATCGAGGGCCAGATCGGTAAAAATTCTCCCAGTTCATGGCGACCACGCGGCATTGTCGTCAGCGGCGTCGATTCCATGCGCGCCAGAATGGACATATGGGCAAATGGGCGCATCAAGTACAACTCTAGAGTTAAGTTGTACATTGACGCCCGGATCGCAGGGCAACTGCTCGTGGTGTACGCAGTCCGACCAAATGAGTTGGCTGACTGCAAGCACTACGAGCAGACCCTGCATTCAGACGAAGATTCTGTACCAGCATCATGTACCGAGCGTGGCGTCATAGACGTCGGGCTCATGGCAGGCGCAATCCTGACCAACATGGTGCGGCACGCCCTCACCGATGGGGTCACATCATCGGTAACCACCATCAACCTGGCACAACCGCCTGTTACATCCGGCGACTGGGTCATCTAACAGGAAGGCACACCATGCCCGACACCAAAACCAAACCCATGACCGCTACGGAGCGTAAAGAACTCCGTCGCATCATCGGAGCCCGGTTCGAACTGCTTGACGCAGAGCTTGTACAGCGCCGTCAAGCCATTCGCACCAAGATCGAAACTGACCTCCGCGCATCCAAGGCCAAAGAAGTCGCCACGTTCGAAGGCAAGCTCAAAGACCTCGCCAAAGAGGCAGAAAAACTCAACGACAAAGCCGAAGCCCTGTGGAAAGACATCCGTGAGAATGGACTTACACCAGCCACCCGCTCACACCGTCATAGCGTTGGCCGTTCACCAAGCTGGCAATACGCCAACCAAATCTGCACGATCAACGTATCGCGCAGCCTGGAAGTCGCCAACATCAAACAGCACGTCGATCACGCGTCCGCAGAACTGTTCGCCGAACACGGCGCAGCCACGCTCGACCTGAACAAGATGCAGCTGCAGATCGAAGAAGAACTGGCAGTCGGCGCACTCATCAGCGCCGAAGCACAGTCATTCCTCGCCCGTATCCCCCAGGCTACCGCCATCCTACCGGCACCTGAGGACGTCACAGTACCCGCCATTACAATCGGTGGGTGAAACAACGCTTTACACAGTTACCTTCGTATTCCCCGACGCGGTCGTCACAACGTCTATTACCGGCGACCACGCCATCACTGAACGCGCTTCCGCGCGCCTCAAAATGGAGCTCGGAATCGACACGATCGACGCAATCGAGGTAAGTATCCATGAGCACCCTTAAAACGTGTATCCATTGCGGGGGTCCAGTAGAACGTGCGACCACAACAGACAATCACACCGTTCTATCGGACTCCTGCTATGGATGCCGCATGATCTGGTCATCGACGACCAACCTAGTCGCTAGCGCCATCAGCACCCTAAACGCTGCTGAACAAGTCCTAAACAACGCCAGCGGCTCCGCTCAAACAACACTGTTGCTAGATGAGCTAGGCCGTCGCATCCACGAAGTACGTAGCACCTGGCGTAACCTCGCCACTGCCACATACGGCAGCACGAGTAATGCCCCATGATCAGCCAACTATGGAACGAGCTCATCGAGCCGTTACTGATCGTTTTTGGACCACTACTCATAGTCAACCTGCTCTACTTCCTGTGGCAAATGCGCTACAAGCTGTACGAGTAACACAAAGGGCTGGCTCCTAACGGAGTCAGCCCTTTTTTTGTTCAAGACCCCTTCAACAAGAATGGACAAAAGCTGTGCATCGGCACGCTATTAGCGTTCAAAGGCTTCAATCTCAACTGAACAACCTGGAATCTCGTCTCGCTCATCCGTCCATTGCTTCGTAACGATCATCAGCACGACCTGGTCATCATCGGCCCATGCTGTCCCTGTAAGCGCATCTAAGACGCCTTTACACAGATTGTCGACATCACCCCCCGGATAGGGTCTTTCTTTTAGGTAACGGGCTTTGACCTTCATTTCGTTGCGCCCGGTGCCCCAATGGCTTTTTGCCCTTTGTATTCTAAAATCCAGCCGAACCTGGACAGGCGTGCCAGCTTCAAACAAACCGCCGTCCCAGCTGTTTCTTAAGTACTCACGAGCGGCAGGTAGCCATTCTGTGTATTGCTTACCGTAGTAGGCACCCCATCGGCCTACTTTTATGCGGGGTACTGGTACAGGTTGGCCCGGAATAAAAATCGAGCCGCCCACAGCAGTCAAATTTCCCCGCTTTTGCGCCCCTTGCTCATATGGCATGAGGCACACAACGTTCTACGGTTAGACCCCTTGGAGTTTGACTGGTTCCCGTCTTTGTGATCGCGGTGAGCGCCCCTGCCGGACACGCTCTTGCCGCATTTTGAACAATGCGCAGCTGCCTTAGTTTCACGCTGCCAGCGCTTCCACTTGGCCCACTTACTAATTTTGCCCATTGACTCACGGGGTCTACCTACTTTCGCCATGCATTGATTCTACTGTGTCTTGAGAAGTGCCCGTAAGACCACTTTGGGGGGTATTGAAATCCGGTTTTCCGGTTTTCTGGCAGTCAATTATTATGAACTGCTCAGCTTGATCCATGACACGCGAAAGCGAGTGAGGGCCAAGAATCAGCACGCTTTCAGCGTTTGTGCGCCGCAAGCTCCCTTTCCAGCCATTCAGGCCGTTAGGATGGATTTCAAGGTTGTATGAGTGTGTTTGGCTCATCAGAACAGGCTCCCATCTGGCCGCAAGATGTAACGGCTGCCCCTCCGCCCGTCGTACTCACGGACGAAGGGTTCGCTGTCAATCTTCAGCCCGGCATCAGTCAGTTCCCTGATGCGCTGGCTAGGGTTGCCACTCAACCCCTTGTGCCGGATCTCAAACGTCGTAACGCCTTCAGCGCCACGCTGTTCAAGCAGTTCTCTAATGCGTTCTTTGTCGCTCATTACCACTCCCAGGTCGGCGGGTCTATTTCCAGCCAGTCAAAGGTCCAACGACGCCGGATCAGGTCACAGTTGTGGGTGATCTCTGTGAACGTCATCAGAACGGGAGGTCACTGGCAGGAGCTTCACCGACTGCGTGTGACACGTGGCTACGGTAGTAGATGAAGTGGCGGTGCTTCCACTCATCGGTCACGGGGTCTTTCCATGCAGCCCGGCGTATCTCACCTGTGATGGTGACAGCCACGTTGCCCGGCACTTCAGCCAGTTCCTTAGCTTGGTCGCCAATACATTCCACGTCAATCCAGTTACGGATTTCTTTGCCGCCCCTAGTCACGTTGAAGGTCAACGATCCTGCCGCTAGGTCGAACTCGTTGTCGCCCCTACTAACGCGGGACAGTTCAATCCCGCGCTCAAAGGCTCCGGTCAGTCGTACCTCATTGATTGGGTCGATGCTCATTTAGGTGTCCTTCCGAGTGGGTTTTTTGCTTTCTGGTCTTTCAGCACCTGCCGCCACGTGATCATGGCCCGAAACGCTTCTGGCTCGACGTGATTAACCTTGAAGGTGTAGGGCTTGCCCTTCACGTCGCCCATAGGACCGATCGCCACGACAGCAGCGCCTTCTACGGGGTCATCCCACCGCTCCATCGCCAGCTGGTAGGCAGCCAGCTGGTACAGGTGGGACTCATAGGTTTTCTTGGACACGTTGGTCTTCCAGTCCAAGATGATTCTCTTGCCCGTCACGTCAGGCCCACGTGCGCCCTTCGGACGGGCGATTACTTTGGCAACGGCGTCGAAGGTGCCTGCGTACCCTAGCTCGGGGTAACAGACGCGCACTTCAGCCATTTCAAACTGCGGCCTGTAGTCAGCCAGAAACGCTGCAAATGAACGAGCGTACTTGGCATGCTCGGGGTCTTCAAAGTCCTTAGGATCAACCGTCAAGTTCTCGGTCAAGATCATGGCTTCGATTGCCTGATGTAGTGCTTGGCCCCTGTCTTGGCCCTTGATTTTTTCGTTCTCACACGTTAGCCCGTTATTAGCTATGGCACGTTTGGCGGTAGCCAAGTCGTACTCAGGGTTCTCAAGCATGATTTCGTGCATTGCTCTTTGCCCTACCCCCTCTGCCCAAGGCGCAAGGTAGGGAGGCAAGGCATCAGAAACAATCGCAGTCACGCGCTCTAGTTCATTGCCTTCGTACAGGTAGTACTTGGCATCATCTGTGAGTGTCAGTTCTGGCAGACTCATGCGAGGAACCTGATCAGTTCTTCAAGCTGCTCATCAGTTGCGTCCTGCGGAGTCTCAAGACCCATGCTGGTCAGCTTGTTAGCCCACGCAGCCGGTGCGTCCATATCGTCGCCTGCCCACGTGACATAGCGGGTACGCAGTTCGGTCAACGCTGACTCGTGCGGCGACACGGCTGCTGACTTCTGCCCTATCACTGGTGCGTCTGTTGTAGTTACTGGTCTCGGTAGTTCGGTGTTCTGAATCAGCGCCAGGACGTGTTCAAAAAAGCCCGTGAGCAGCACTTTGGTGTATTCAGAATCCAGTTTTTCGATTTCAGGCAGTGAGAAAGCGGATACCAGTTCGACCGCGCTTTTCAAAGCTACCTGCCGCTCTATCGAATCCTGCTGCCCGGGGTCACGCTTACCACCTGATGGGCTTGGGGCAGAGCCGCCACCGCCACCACTGAACTGGCCCTGTTCTTTCTTGAACTTAGGTCCGAACTTGCCCTCCCAATCGATCGTGCCTTCCAACGTTAGGCCCGGCGCGGGGGGAGTGGTGGTCTGTTTTTGAGCTAGCTCTACGTTCATAGCCGCTTGCCCATCGGAGCCCTCCAGGTTGATTGTGTAGCTGCGCATTGCTCCGTACTTGGAGTCCCAATCGCGCGTGCCGTTTACTGCTGTCACTTTGTAACTACTCATGGTGTTTCCTTTCTGCTGTGTTGACGGGCCGCTTCATTTTCTTTTGCGGTCCACTTCTGTATGAAGTCTGGGTCGAAGTACCCCTTGTCATTCATGTAGTACTTCAAGGCGATGCGTACAATGTCGCTCGGATTGCGGTCTTCAAAAATGGCAACGGCTGCCAGCATCTGCTTCAAGTCTTCTGACATACGCATAGAAAACCTAGCCTCGCTGTGCTTTGGCTTGCTCATGGTCTTGTTCCCTTCGGGCACTTGCGGTCTAGCTTTTCTTGGAGGATGCCCGGGGTGCCGATAGCGTCCTCCCACTGGTCAACAAACATGAAGATTGAATCGGGTAAGTCACCTTGGTACACACGAATCATGCTGCTGTCGAACCGACTGTGGATGTAGCGGCAGCCCGGCACTCCGTTGCGTGGGTCAAAGACCATGGCCTCTGGCTGCTCAAGAAAACGTCCCGCTATCTTCAGTCCCTGCTTGTCAATCACGTGGCACGGGTCGATCGGGCCGTCGCATTTATGACGGACGACGTGTGAGAACCAACAGCCTGTCTCATACAGGTAAGCCGTAGCCAGTACCGCCTCAACGAACCGCTCCCGCGCTTGCTTTTCTGCTGCGGTGAGTTTTTTGCGGCCCGATTTCACAACACAGCCTTTCGCTTTAGATGAAACATCCGATCCAGTTCTGCCTTCAGCTTGGCTGCTGCGTCGTGGCGGGAATGCTTTTCAAGGTGGTCAAGCACGTCCTGTCCTGAGTACAGGAACGTACGGCTGGCCTTCCACACGGGGCGGGGCCAGTCGTCATCGGTCCTGTGGAAGTACCGGATGCGCTCGCCGCACACGTCGGCCAGCTCGCCCAGGGTCCACAGCCCCCCGGCTCTGGCAACCACGCGGAATAGTTCGTCTCCGTTCATTCGCATGTGTCATACAATGGCATACACGTCGGACAGTAACCGGTACACTGCTTCCATGACCGAAATCGAGACTGCTGGAACTTTCACTGAGCCTGAGATTGCGGAAGCCCTTCGCACGCTGGCCTTGTACGGAGGCAGCTACAGCCGAGCCTCGACTGCGCTCCAAGCTCAAGGTCTGCCTATCCCTGCGTCACGGCTGAAGTCTTGGCGCGAAGATCGTTACCCCGTTGAATACGAAGACACGGTCTACCGCCTACGGGAAAGCATCGGCAGCCAGGTCTCGGACGGGGCGATGGAAGTTGCGGCCAACGCACAAGCCTTGTCAGCCAAGATGATTGACCGCCTTCAGACTGAGCTTCATGATGTCCCGGCCAAGGAACTTGCCAAGGCTGCCTTGAACATGGCCCAGACTTCACGCACGAACATCGAAGTTGCCCGGCTGTTGCGGAACGAACCCACCAGCATCCAAGAAGTTCGATCGGTTGATGAAACGCTTGACGTGCTGCGCGATCTGGATGTTCTTGACGTGCCGGAGGCAGACGTAGAAGAAGTGCAATGAAAAAGGCCGGGCGCTAGGCCCGACCTTTCTCTACCACCCAACGAAAGGAACGCACCATGATCGTTCCGTGGGAAACCTTACATTACGCGCCAGCGGTATTGTCCTTGCGAACTTTGTCAGCCACGCGCACAGCCCCGACAACACCAAGCCCGATCAGGACTTTCATGGTGTCTTCCAGGTACTCGGTGTAGGTGATCGTGTCTGTAAGCGTCAGGTACGCGCCTACGCCTACGAAGATCAATGCCAGTACAGACATCAAGGGGAACTTCTCCAGTACGTTGTCAATCATGCTTTACCTTTCGCTCGATACGTCGGTTTAAAGTTGCCCGGGCAAGAGGTCGGGTTGAAGTCGTTGTGCCCATACCACTTGAGCTTGCCGGGGATAACCGTGGTCCGCCCGGACCCCATCATTTTGTTGCTGCCGTTCTTGGCCCACCACTGAAGCGATTTCTTTTGGGCGGCGGTTGGATTGTCGCCGGTAGTGCCGTGCATCATGATGCCGTAGCTGCCGGTGTTGTAGCCAAGCGTGTGTGCGCCTACGTACTTGGCTGGCCGCAGGAGAAGGATGTCTCCTTCCACGGTGAAGCAAAGCATGTATGCCTCGCCCGACCAACCTTGATTCAGATGCGCCTGATGGTAAATGCGACACAGACGAATTGCGTCTTCAGTGTTTTCATCCTGCGGCCCGGCAGTGTAGTGCCCGATCACCTTGTCAACTGAACCCTGGGTTGCCATGGGGCGGAAGCCAAGGTCCAGATCAATGATCTTTGGACGCAAGCTGTTGCGAAACCGTACTCGTTGCTTTTTTAGGTTTCGTCGCACTCGCTGTAGCCGCGAACGGCGGCGCTGAATGTTCTTTCGTACCTGAAGCAACTCGGCGTTAGCAATCGTCAGCTCGCTGTTGAGCAAGGCCAACCTTTGCTGGTCGTAGAACTCACCCTTCTCACGCTGGTCACGCAGACGGTCAGCTTCAGCTTTGTCGTCTAGGCGATCGTCGTCCATGCGTTCACGCTTGCTGATGGCCTTGGCTATCGCTTCAAGAAGTTTCTTTTCTTTGTTGCGAAGCTCGACGATTTCCGCTTTGACTGCTTTACTCAAGTTGTTTTCCTTTTAGATTCCGAGGCCGACAAGAAAGGCAATGACAACAGCAACTACCGTAAGGTACCCCATAGTCCACGGGTTACGGGACGCAATCCTCACTGCCTGTCCTTGGCGCGAAAGATTGGTAGGCCGCACATTGCGCAAAACACTGCCACTAGCGCCGGTTCGGCTGTACTGATGAAGACTGTTTCGTGTATCAGCCCCAGTAGCCCGAACGCGAACAGGACGCTGTCTTGAGTTGGTTTGAATTTCATTCTTGGGCATGGTTTTGGAGACAGAAGAAATCATTTTTGGGCGTGGCCTTGTGTATGGCTTACGGGCCTACATCATATAGGCCCAGCTGCGACGCACGAGCAGTTGGTGTCTTGAGTTTCTTTCTCACAGGCCCGGTAGCACCCAACCCCTTTGTCTGGGCAGCAATCTCAGCTAGGAACGGCAGTTCATCTACCTTGATTTCACCGCCACCCCCTATGAAGCCATTGCTTCCAAGGCCGTAGGCTTCGCGGAAGCCTTCCAAGGTATCCAAGGTAGGCGTACCAGTTGTTCCTGTACCAGCGGCTCCGCCAGCGGCTGACGTGGCACCTGCTCCCCCCGATGAGATTGCGCCGCCTGCTATCGCTGCGCTTGTAGCTTCGTTAGCTGGGTTTCTTGCGGCCCGGGCTCGGGCCATCATTGACATGGGGCCGACAGAAACCTGTGTGGCGTCGGTGTTCTGTGCGCCTACGTGCACGTGATTGTAGTGATCGGGGTCTGTTTGCCATCCGATCTGGAAGGTGAAGCCCGGATACTTCTTGCTGGTGTAAGTCTTCCAGCTGGTTTCATAGGGCTCGACTAGACCCAGGCGCTTGTGCATGCCCTTGGCGATGGCGTCGCCAGTGCTGCTGTCGGCACCGATGTCTACGGCGTAGTTCGCAGTAGCTCCGGACCAGTGGTCGCTGATGCCGCCGCTTGCTGTGTTTTGCGTTGACCGTTTACGGGAACTAATGATGCCCTCCCACGGCTTGGCTGCCCGTTCTAGGATTATCTGAGTACCCATCCAGTCACCCTTGCCTGGTACGTCGCCGGGCTTGACCTCTACCATCATGCTTTTCTCGGGTACGTCGTAGTTACCTAGAGCCTTGTTGGTCCGTACGGCCTCCCAGAACTTGGCCTCCAGAATCTTCTGTTGCTTAGGCCCGGCGCTGCCCTGGAACTCTTCAGCCCTGGCCGACACTTGATCGACGTACCACTGAGCATTGTTGTATCTGTACAGGGCGTTACCCCAGTCGTTCGGCGCGTCGTTGGCAGACAGGTAGTTAGCTGCTGAGTGGATGGCATCGACCTTGCTGTACGGATCAGCCGTGCCGTCGCCGTCAGCATCCACGCCGTAGCCATCCCAGGTACCGGGCATGAACTGCATCCAGCCTTGCGCTCCAGCAGAAGACACATTCGTATTTGTGCCGAACGCGGTCTCAATCTCATTGATGGCTGCCAGCATGGCCGGTCCCTTGGGTCCGAGTCCGTACTTGGCTGCTGCCTTTTTGTAAATCGGGATCAAGTCCTTGGGCACGGGTGCTTTGGGTTTTATGCCTGCGCCCCCGCTGTTCATCTGTTCCTTCAGATCCAGAACGTGGTTAGCCCACTTCCACCTGCGCTTGACGTTGGCTCTCATTGAGCCCGGCACTACGTTTGCCAGATCAGGTGGCACGTTAGAGCTGGAGCCAGGCGCTCGATCGCCGGTAGTGTACTGCCCAGTAGTGCCGTCGTAAATAAACGTTTCGCCCTTTTCTTTCAGGGCGGCGCGTGCTTGGATCAGATCGGCCCTAGCTTCAGCGCGACGCGTCCTTGCTGCGCTGACCTCAGATTCCATCTTCTTGGCCTTGTCGATCATAGCCAGACCTTCAGTCTGTATTTTCGGATTGTTATTCAGAACACCCCTGCGGTGTAGTGCTTCGCCGCGCCTGTTTAGCCTGAGCCGCAGCGCCCTGTCTTCGGGCCGCTCCTTGAGCGGTGCTTCAGCCAAGATGCGACGTGACTTCTTTACCTGCTCGGTCAGCCGGTTTCTATCTACGAAGTCTTTTGTAGCGTCTTCCCTAAAACCTGGGGGCTGACCTTCCCAGGGATCAAGCAGCTTACGTTCACTAACGTCACCCCGCCCAACGATCGTGCCGTCCGGCTTGCGCACCGTACCGTCTGGTTGTTCCCAGCCCAGGTTCTCGACTGGTACGCCCAAGTGCTTTATGGTTTTTGCGCCTTGCGGCACAGTCGCTTGCCAGTAACCCTTATCAGGGTCGTAGTCGCCTGACTGTGGGGAGCCTTCGATAACCCATTGGCCCCTAGAGTTTTGGATCATGTTGGGCTGCTCTGTAATGACGTTCTTAGCGGCTTCTTTGCCTTTGCGTACTAGCTCTTGGTCGAGCGGCGCGCCCTTCAGCCCAGACATCTTTGCCTCTTGATCTAGAACGTAAGCAAGCGTTTCTCGGGCCGTCTGCGCGTTGTCTTTGCTTGCCTTAAGCCGCTGGTAAGCAGCCCAATCCTTGTCACGACTTTTCCAGTTGCGGTACCTTGCCTGCTCACGAGCCCATTGAACCTTTGCCGTCATAACTTCGACGTGGTAATCGTTGTACCGCTCTTCCAGGTCTCGGATCTTAGGAACCCAAAGTGCGTTCTCGCCACTTTCAGAGTTAAGCTCCATGTACCACTGCTCTTCTTTGTCCCGCGCTTTCTTTAGAGCCGCTGGTATTTCAGCACCAGTCTTGATACCCGCTTCAAGGAACGCGTCATACAATTTTTCGTAACGCACTCCTGACTGAACTACGTCTGTCGGTACGCCCGGAGCCTGCCCCGACCAGATTGCGTACGCGTAATCGGCCATCGGACCTAGCATCCGACGCATAAATGCTCGGTGTCCATTTGGGTCGTCGCCTGGCTGCAGCTGCCGAGCATCTATCCCAGGTATTAAGCCTTGGCGCTTGGGCTCCCGATACAAAGGCGACAGTGAAAGCGTCTGATCAATTGCGTTCCAAGCGCGATCAAGCCAGTCCGGGCCCTTCTCCGAATCGCGGCCTTCCAACTTATTGCCGTATTGATCGAAGTCTGCAAGATAATCAACAAAAATCTTTACGCCCGGAACCGTAGGGCCTAACAAATCAAGCGGGTTTTCAACGCTACCGACAGTTTCCCAAGCAGCATTTGACGTACCCATAAGCCGGGCCACGGGCATCATTGATACGACTTGGCCGTCCTTGTTATAAAGCGGTACTTGCGCCCAGCCACTGAGGAACGGAGGATCGCCACCCATAATCTCTTCGACCAGTTGTGCGTGCATGCCGCCCATCATGGTCCATGCGGCGTACCAGGCAGGGTGGTTCTTGGGGAACGTGTGGAGCACCCACTTCAAAGAAAAACGCGTGTACGGGTAGAAGAAAGCTATCGATGCCACGCCAGCTTCAAGCCCAGGCGTAACTGCAGTCCAGTTACCCATCTGGTCGTCGACGTTCTTGATCAGTAGGTCGCCAGCAGCAAGGGCGTCCCGTATTTCGTTAGTCAAAGCCTCGCTGTCTTTGATTCCCCGATCAGAGAACATATATTTCAGCTGCTCAGCCGGGCTCTTGCGTTCCAACACGTGCGCAATGTTTTCAATGGCATCGTTTTGACCCTTGATCGCCTTGGCAGTTCGGGCTAGCCCCGTCATGTTGCTTTCCAGCTCCATCAAGGTTCCCAGCTCTCGGATAAACGTACCTTTGGCACGATCCAACCTGCCCAGGGTCTCCAATTTTAGAATGTCTTTGATTACCTGGCCTTCGTAGCTTTCCCGGAAGTGCTCAGTGAACTGACCCGTAGCCGCATGGTTATCCAACAGGCGCGTAGTTAGTGTGTTAGTGCCCAAAGTAGTGCTAGACGCGTACTGAAGCATTGCGTATGCTTCCGGGTCTAGTTCCATCATTGCCTTGCGCTGCCAGTAGGCGCGCCGTACAGCCCTGGGGTTCGGGTGTGAGGCGAGCAAGTGCATCATCTCTGCCATCGGCTGAGTAAGCATCCAGCCTACGTTAGTACCAAGAGTGAGCTTGGCTGACCAACGGCCAGTTCGCTCAAGCCACTTCATGGTTGTACTCATTTCCTTATTGACCTTCTCT
>CAIYYI010000255.1 GCA_903930345.1 uncultured Verrucomicrobiota bacterium | reverse complement strand
TTTGAAACGAAGCCCGCCGTGCGTGCGGCGCAGCGTGTTGTGATGCACGTTCACATCCACGCATCCAACCCCCAGCTCAATGCCGGAGTCACGCGTGTTCTCGATCACATTCTCCGCGATCTCCGTGCCACGCCCGTGCTCAGGATCAGGCAGCGGTTTGTCCAGCGACTCAGCACGGTAATCCCCCAGACAGATGCCGTCAAAAACACGATCAAGACGGTTGCGGAGGATACGGTTTCCCACGCCTGCTCGGCTGATATCAATCCCTATACGGTCGTATTTCCCCGCCTCCTTGTGAATCTTCCAGATCTCGTAGTTCTCGCGGCGATTCTCTTCCGTCGGCTGCCATTCCTCCAGGGCACCCCGGGTGATCTCACAATCCTCCACCGTGCAATTCGAGGCTCCACCCGTGATCTTGATCCCTGTGCCTTCATACGAAATCACGCGGCAGCGGCGAATCACACAATCCTTTGCGCCCTCGTTAAATTCCACCGCCTCCACACCCGCCGCGAAGGTCAATCCCTCCACCTTCACGCCCGTCGCCACGATCTCCAGCAAGGGCTTGCGCGACATCACCGCCGAAAGCGCCACCGTCTCCGGGGCCGCACCATTTTCGAGCCTCACATAGATGCGTTTCTCCTTTGGATGATACATCCACAGCGCCCGCACCTGTCCAAACCCGCTCAGTGGCGTTCCTTTTGCCAGCAATGTGCGCCAATGCCAGTCCCCGCTTTTCTCAGCACGATCAAACCGAATCTCCGCGATGAACCTGCCCCCTACCAGCATCCCTTCAGGGCGTTTGTCGGTTGAGGCGAAGAACACACTCTTCATGTCCTCGACGGGCGACCAAGCCGCCTTCAGCGGCGTCGATCCATCCAGAATCGCACCCGGCTCCGCGCGAATCGTGAGCGCTTTGTCCACCCGCGCCTGCTGATGGTATACGCCGGATTCCAGTACCAGCGTGTCTCCCGCGGTTGCCGAGGCGATGGCTTCGCTGAGCGGCTTCCCCGAAGCAGCCTTCACATGAATCTCGGCTGCGCTGACCGCGAATGACAGCACGGACACGAGCGCAACCTGAGCGGAGGCGATCAGTAAGGCCGGGCGGAATGTTTTCACGATTGAGGTCATATGGCTTATCCGACGCTTTCAGTGCGATTTCATTCAACGTAGTTGCCCGGTTCTTTCGGAGAGGTAGTTCGAAGCCGCCACCAGACACTTCAGGCTGAAGGCGCGTCGGTTCATAGTGCCATCACGGGTTGAATTCACGGATACGGATATTCTTGAATTGAACCTTCATTGGCGGGCCGGTGTGGACTTGAACCGCGAGCAAACCGGAGAGGGCGCGGCGAGGGTCGTGATCGCGGACTTCGCTCATCACGACATCGTTGATGCGAAGCACGATCAAGTTGCTGCGCACGATGACGTGATAGTCGTTCCAATCATTGTTGCGCACGACCTTGAGCAGTTCCTTCGGATCGCCCACGGAGCCGGCGTCTTTGCGCTCGCCCTTTTCGGTGTAGAGGACTTTCCGCCCGCGTTCGGCGAGCTTTTCGCGCAGCAGGTATTCCATCACCACGCCCGTCCAAACGTGGTCGGCCGACATGTCCGCTTGCACGCCGACCAGCGCCTCCGCCTTGCTGTCCGGTGCGCGTTCTTTTGCATGGAAGTAGATGCCGGAGTTTCCGCCTTCGAGCTTGTACGATACTTTGAGATCAAACTCCGCAGGCTCGCCGTTGGTCCAGGTGAGAAAGTTGTTTTCCGGTATGCCACCTTGCGGGGTGATGCCGGTGATGCAGCCATCCTGCACGGACCAATAGGCCGTGTTGCCGCGCCACCCGGTCAGATCCCTGCCGTTGAAAATCGGAACGAAGCCGCGTTCCAAATCGGTTTTCTGCTGCGGTATGGGCGTGGTGTCGACGGGCAAATCCCCGAGCGCGAACTGCACGCCGTCCCGCAGGAACCGCAGGAATGTGGGGTCACGGAAGGCATTCTGGTTATGACCGAAGGCGGAGTAGAAGCTTCGCCCCTTGCCGCAGGTCTGAATCCACGCGAGCGGATAGTCCTTGTCCGGGCGCTGGCCTTTGTCCGTCGTCTCGCTGAGGTCCAGGCTGGCCAGCACGCGCACTTTGCTGCGCGAATACGGCGGGTCGAATTGGAACAGTTCATCGGGCCAGGGCAGCGGCAGGACGGCCTTGCCTGCCCAGGCGGCGTTGAGGGGGTGGGCGGGGTCTTCGATGCGAATGCTGGCGGGCTCCGACTCCCACGGGTGGTTGCGGAAACGTCCGCCGATGAGTTGGCGGAATTCCGACTCCGCTGAATTGGCCGGATCATTTCCCCACACGCTCGCGCTGTGGATGCCAACGATGCCCTTGCCACCGCACACGAAATCAACCAGGGCGCGCATCCGTGCTTCCTCCACCTCCGGCGCGCCGAAGACGTTGAGCATGGTGTTGTTCATCACCACTGCATCGAATTCGCGCAACCGCTCCGGCGTGAAGACGTTAGCATCCACACTCGCGGTTGTGGTGAATGCGCCGGTTTTCTCCCCCAGCAATTCCAGCGCCCGCGTGGCCCACGCGATAGCTTCGTCGTGGTAGGTTCCACGGGTGAAGTTGTAGATGAGCAGGCGGCGCGGGTGGGCGGGCTTGGCCGTGGCTTTTTCCGGAAGGCTCTGCTTCAACTGCGCTTCTTCAGTCCCGTTCAGTTGCAGCAAGGGCCGCTGCGCACGCGCGGTGTTCAGTAGGAGAAGGCATGTCGCCACTCCAGAGAGCACCGCTGCCGGACGGATTAAGAACAGGGGACGTATCTTCATAATTTGTTCATGTTGCATTCAAGCTTTATTGGCGCGTGTGCAGCCAGAACCAGTAGCACGCCGCAGGCACGGTGGTTTGGTTGAAGCAATTCTCGTTGTGCAGCGGGTAGCTGGCGAAGTCGATATATTGCTCGTTCACCGGCCAGTCGAACCAGTTGGGAGTCATCTTCTTGGTTGGCCCGAAGTTCAGCAGCCATTGCTGCACCCAGGAGTTTGCCGACCGACTCATCTGATTGCCCTCGTTGCCCTGCCCATAGGGAATGTGCCCAACGATCACGTCTGGCTGTTGGCCGGTGACCGTCGCATCCACGATGAAATTGAAATGTTGAGCGTTGTAGCCGATGCCCGTGCAATAGGAGAGATTGTCCGGGTTGGCGCCGAGGCTGTAGTTCGCGCCCTGCACCGCTGCGGCGAGGTAGGTGGGTTTCTTGGTCAGTTCGTAAGCATAGATCAAGGCCATACCGCCCGCCCCCGGCGTGCTGAAGTAACGACTGACGAAAATCATCGGCATGTCGGTGCGATGGCCCGTGATGAGGTCAAACGCATTCTTCCGGCTGAACTCGATGGCGTGGTCGGCGTAGGCCGTGATCAGGTGGACCGCTTGCTTCTTCAGTTCCGGGTCGCCCACGCCTTCCGGCAAACGCGCGTAGGCGATGTCCGCCTCAAGTTGGTCGAGGTAGCGGAGTTCCCCCTTCTTGGACAGCTCCGACGACTCTTTGAACGCGGCATCAAAGACCGGTTCGCGCGTGGCGGCGAACAGTTCCACGGCCGCCAGAGCCCGAAAAATCCGCAGGCTCTTTGGCAAGTCCTTCGCGAAAGAGAGTACTTTCTTGTATGCTTCGTCCTCCTCCTTCGAGTGTGCTTCCACCCAATTCCAAGCGCGTCGGGCGGACTCCAAATATTCCGTGGCCATTTGCTTGTCGAAGGCAGTGAGCACGCGCGCGGCCCGCGCGGCGGCGGCGGCGTAGTGCAGCGTCGTGATGTGATCCACCGCATAGACGCCGACGCTCTTGATCATGGAACTGGTGGCCGCTGGCGGGCATCCCCAACCGTAGCCGTAACCGCCGCGCACCCCGCCGTCGGGAAGCTGCAAGGCACGCCAACACGGCATCTGCCACAGCGCTTCGTCGAGGATGTCGGGCAGATTGTTCTGCATCTCCGCCGCCGGCAGCGAAAGTTTCATCCGGGTGAACGCCCCGGAATTCAGGTCATACAAGCCGAGGAGATCATAGGTGGCGCTGAGATGATGCCCCAGCGTGTCCCAATCGCCCGCGTCCTGATACGCGCCCCAAATTCCGGTGACGCGCTTCAGCGTCCCCGCTTTGGCCATCTCCACCAAGTTCTTTCCGCGATCCCCTTCCTGCCCTCCCTGCACCGGGATGGTCATCTGATAGAACTCGACGCCGTCGTCGGGATGGAACGGACGCTCGCGCGTATAGGCACAGGCGGGCGGCCCCAGTTTCATTCCCTGCCGCTGCGTCAAGATCCCCTGCATGGCGGCCTTGAATGGTTTCTCCCAAACGTCAGCCGCGATGCGGAACGGTCCGCACACGCCGAGGCCGGGAACGAACACGCGGTACTCTCCCGGCGTCTTGAAGGCGCTGAAGTCCAGCCGGCGCACGGCCGCGTTTGTATAATCCAACGTCTCGTGGATGCTGATTTGTTCCGCTTCGCCCGCCTTCTTCACGAGTTCCGCCTTGCCGGTGAATACGGTCTTGCCGGCGGCGTCCAGCAGCTCGAAGCCCTCCACGTCTGGCGTGCAACTGCCCTGCTTCCCGTCCTGGTCCACGCCCATCCAGAAGGAGAGATAGGCGCGCTTGTAGGGATCGTCCGGGCGATAGCCGGTCTGGATGGCGTGCAATGCCAGGCTCCGCGTTTCGCGAGGTTGGTGAACGTAGGGAATGGATTCCTTGGAGGTGTTCACGCCTGCGAAACGAATCGTGTAGGTCGCGCCTTCCTTGAGCGGCGACGGCAGCTTCAGCGAGATCGTGTAGAGGAATGGCAACGGTTTGCTGTTACCATTCGGCTTGCCCTTGCGGAAGACCTGGCTCGGCGGGAGCGCCTTCGCGTAGGCGGCGTCATCGGCCGACTGGATGGTGTACGCTTCGGGCGCATCCACCATTGTTTCATCGAGCAGTTGGCCCTTCGTCTTGCCTTCGATGACGAGGAACTTGCCGTCGAAGGAAAGGTTTCCCATCTTGGCACGCTTGTTGTTGGCCATCTGGATGACGGCTTTCTGGAAGTGTTCCACCACCTTGCCGTCCTTCACTTCATATTGCGGCTTGCCTTTCTCTTCCTCCACAACCTCATCCCCAGGTTGGGCCACGTAAGGCACGAGTTGGTTGCTGGCGTGTTGCCCGGCCTGCAGCGTGAAGGCGATGACGTCCGGTGCCACCGCGCAGACGAGCTTGACCTCCGGCCCGTCCGCTGGGTGTGAACCACCCTTTGCCAGGAGTTCTTTCCGGGCTTTTGCCTTGGCCTCGGCTTCCTTGCGGGCTTTTTCGGCCGCTTGCGTTTTCATCGCCGCCAGGTCTGCACGCTGGGCTTGGATGGCTTCGGTGGGTTCTGTGAGAGCGATCTTGGAAATCAGGAGATCCACCGGTTTGGCGCTCCAGTCGCCCTGGATTTGGAACAGGTTGAGGTGGGCGGCATCAAAACTCTTGCCTTTGCCCTCCGTCGGCGTCTTGACCGGGTCGCGCAAGGAAGCCCCGGATTCAGCCAGGAGCGTGGCAGTCTCGCCGGGCTTGAGACCGGACAAGTTGAAGGTGTATTCATGGCCACCTCCGTCCCCGCCGAGGATGACGCGAATCTTGTCCGCTTTGTTTCCATCCCCCGCGCTGACGGTCAGGGTAGGCGTCCACTCCAGAAAGGCCGACAAATCAAGTTGCCCGTTGAAGCCACCGCCACCCGCCCCCTGCTTGGCCTTGAGGCGCAGGCCGCTGGCTTCGACCGCGAAAGCCTTTTGAAAATCAAGGAACGTATAATCCGGCGCCCGCTTGCCGTCGAAGATGACCGAAGTCGCGATGTTTGGCGCATAGTCGTCCCTCTTACGTACCTGAAGATCATCCACCAGGGCGGCGCCTTCGCCATCCACGAACACCATCAGCAGGACCGTCTGAGCGTTCTTTGGCAACGTCAACTTTTTGGTGAACGCCTCCCATTGCTTGGCCCCGGCGAACTCATGCACCGAAATCCAGGCGGGCTGCCCGCCGGGACAGACGAAAGCCACGGTGGCGGTGCGCAATTTCCCTTCGGTCTTCACCCAGCCGCTCAGGGTGATGGTTTCGCCCGCCAACTCCTTGATCATCTGGTTGGCGCTGCCTTTGGCCTCCCCAACAGTCGATACCCGCATCGCGGCCTTTCCGGTCTTAAACTCCCGCCTGTCGCGGAGCGCTTTGATTTCACCCTCATCGCTTTTGGCCTGCCAGCCAGTTGGAGTCTCAGCGCCGTCCTCAAATCCGCCGTTCACGAGGCCCGCCGCCGGACTGGTGATCGCACCAGCGACAATCATCATCAATCCGATCATTCCCGCAGTGCGGGTCAACATTGGCCATTTACTCATGGTTTTCATCGTTCTGCGTGCCAAACACTGCACGCTGCTTAATCTCTGACTCCTCCGACAAATAATCTCATCTTCCATGTCGGAGAATTGCCGCCTGAGGTGATGGAAGTCACCGGTCTTCCCGTCCGTCCCTCATTTCGCCTCTGGCGGCTTCCACCGATAGAGCAGGTTCTTCCCGCGCCAGTCTTCCTCGACCAGCACGAGATACTCGCCGTTCTTTCGTTTCAGCGCGGCGACGGCATAAGGCATGTCCAGCCAACCGGCGTTGCCGCCAACTTCCGGTCCGGGCACGAGCGAGCCGACGTAACGTCCATCGTCCGCCGCCAGAATGTGCGTGTGCTGTTTGCCCGCGTCGGGCTTGACCATGCCGATAAACAAATAGTCACCCGCCACGGTCAGGGATTTGGGCGAGAGCGGTTTGCCTTTGCCATCACCGTCCGGGTTCAGTGGCAGTTTGATGCTCCAGCGCGCTTCCTTCTTTCCCCGCAGCCAACCGTCGTAACGGCGCAAGCTTTTTCCGCAGAGACCCCATGCGTTGGAGACATCCGCTTTGAGATAACCGCTCAGATACAACGTGTCGCTGGCCTGTTCATAAATGACACGGTTCACCTTCGCGAAGTCCTCGGGCCACGGCCACGACTCCGGCCTCTCGGTTTCGAACTGTGGTTTTCCGTCCTCGCTCCATCCGCGAAAGGCGTGACGGCGGATCGTCCTGTCCGGCGCGTCGCCGTGCCAGATGTCGCCATTGTCAGCGACATGCCAGGCCCAGGTTTCGCTCTTGGTGGTGAGGCTTCCCGCCGGATGCGCCAGCCAGCTCCCGGCCTTATCGAAAGCAAACAGCCGGTAACCGCCACCGTATTGGCCAATGCCGTAGAGCAGGCGTCGGCCCTGGAGATGGCGCATGCAGACTGTCATCGCGGAGTTGGCGCGCATGTCGTCGGGATGCTGAACCTGGTCCACCGTCGTGGCGCGCTGACGCCAGATCAGGCCGGTCTTTCCTGGGGCGAGATCGAGATCGAAGATTGCCGTGCGGCTGTAGATGACCGAACCGTCGGCTTCAGGATCGAAGCCGAAAGTGTCCACGAAGGCATGGTTGGCCAATTCCCAGCGCAACTTGCCATCGGGAGTGAAGGAGCGTAGCACCAGCGTGCCCACTGGCGCGCCGTTGAAGCCGAGGGCCACGTATAGGTTTCCGTCAGCATCCTGGGCGGCGCCGCGCGGCGAGTAGAGCTTCGTGGGGGCCGATTCTCCCGGCAGGCCGGAGCGCAGGCCTCCCTTGTCGCCAAACGTTCCGACGAGTTTTGGCTCGTCACCGGAGATGTCGAAGAACTTCACCTGCTGGTCGGGACCATCGTCGCAGACGAGAAGCCGGCCGTTAGGAGCGAGGGAAATCGCGGTGGGCTTGGCGAAGTTGGTGATGCGCCAGGATGGCGGGATGTTGTCCGTTATGGGCACGATCTCGTTTCCCGTGAGAACCAGTTTGAGATGGTCTGTCGTGATGACGACATCTCTGGCGCCGGGGACGTTGAAAGTGAAATGGGGCGTCAGTTCCCGCTCGGTGACTTGCCACTCCTGCACCGTGTTGGTGAAGACCGCAGCCAGCCAGCCACCTCGAGCCGCCAAACCGATCGCTTTCGACTGCATCTCGGCTTCACGCTTGAACTTGACCGAATCGAGGTCACCGGGCTTCCACGTAAAGTGTAGCAGGCGCCTGCCGGTGTTGGCGACGAAGATGTTCGTGCCGTCCACCGCGATGGCGTGGTTGCCGGTGTTCCAACCCCACGCGCTCTCCTTGCCACCTTCCCGCTTTGCCAGCACCCGGTTTACCTTGCCGTCCTTGTAAAGCCCCACGCATCGCCCTGCCTCGTCCCAATCGGTAGCCGCGATGACTGTTCCGTCGGGAGCGACCTCGATTTCATCCGCTCCGTTCTGGACCCAATAGCCGAAACCATTCGGCCCGCCATCGCCAGGAAATGAGTTGCCGACCCAACTGGTGCGGTAACTGCCAGGCGGGGGGTGAAACTCCGTCGCCGCTTGGAGGCCACAAAGCGATAAGGTCAGCGCGCAGCCTCTGGCGGCCAACACTGTCAGCGGCCCGCGCCGGGAAATATGTTTCGTGTGTTTCAGCATGTTACTTGGTGGCTCCCGCACCGTGCCCCGCCTTGCTGGTGCCGGTGGCGAAGCCTTCGATCTCAGCATCCTGGATCAGCAGGGGCTTGGTCTTGTCGTTGAAGCCCAGGTCCAGCCCGCACACGCCGTCGCTGCAGACCGGTTTCACCCATTTCTGATTGCGCATGTCAAACAAGGATCGGGATTTCATGGGTTGCTTAATGCTTGTTTACTGCGACGGAATCAAACGCGGCCGTGGCTGTCGAAAAGGTATTGCCTGAGCAGACGAAGAGTCCCATCCGGCTGGTGTCGTCGAAGGCGGCGGTGTGGGTCATCCGCGGCTCCCCCCAGTTCTGGCCATCCGGCGAGGCGAAGATCTGGATCACCTTGCCGGTCTGGACAAGTTTGAGGTGGATTGGCAAAGTGACATTACCCAATTCCTTCTTTTGGTTGTCGTCCTGATCACCGGTTTTGCTCCGCCACCGGCAGACGAGTTTGCCCGACGCTTCCACCTGGACCAACAGGTAACGGCCACAGGTTTGGGTGAGCGTTTCCCGGATCATCAGGCCGGAAGCAGTGGGCGGTCGGTTGTCCCATTGGTACGCGTTGGGGCCGCCGACATTCGGGGCCAGACTCCTCAGGCGGGCCGAGACCGCACTATTGCCGGTCACCGGCGTGTTCACGAAGACTCCCTGGTCCCTGACCCGCTGCCACCAGGAACTCATCGCATGCCCGCAACCGGTGAGCATGAACTTCCCGTCGGAGACCACGACCGCACCTGGAATGGGCGGCGCGTTGAGTTCATCGTAGTGCCAGCCGGACGGCAGTGTGGAAGTCGTCACCGTCACTGTGCAGGTTTGGTGGGCCTTGCCAATGGTCGCTGTAATGACACAAGTGCCAGGCTGTTTGCCGACCACCACGGCGATCTGCTCGCCAATCCGCCGCACCTCGGCCACCGCCGGATCGCTGCTGGACCAGGTAAGTTCCCGTTCAAACGTTCCCATCGGGGTGATCGTCGAGTTGAGCGTTGCCCGGCTATTCGCGGGGAGGGCGAGTTTTTGCTGGTCTAAAACCACGGTGGTCACCGCAACGTTGGGGCCGCAGTGGATCGCCTCATTCAATTCAATGGTTGTGATTTGGATGCCTTCGCTCTCATTGGCCGCTGTCACACCAAGCCGGTAGAGGTTCCACTTGGCCGGCTGGGTAACCGTGAACTCGCGGCGCGGCGACTGCTCGGTGAATTCGGGGGCTTCCTGCCTATCCAGGCGGGTCCAACTGACTCCGTCATCATTCGACCCGGATAATTCCAACGTGCGCGGCAGGCGCTGCTTGTCTTTGCACACGACTGCATATGAGGTGACCAGGTATTTCCGTCCGTCGGCATACCGGCACTGGATCCAACTCGATGCGGCCTTGTCCGTCCAGGCGGTCTTGTCATCGCGGTCAAACGCCTTGATGGCGGTATCAGCGGCACCCTGGCTGCTGATCTGGCACATGCCCGCCTGGGCATAATAGGCGGTATTGAAAATCAGGTTCGTCGGCCGTCCTTTGCTGGTCACCATCAGGTCCTCCAGAGCTTTTTCGACCTCTGGCTTGGGCGACTGCAAGACCAGGTAGGAGTGGCCACGGTTCTCGCCGGTCTGCCAGGTATTGATCCCCTTTGCAGACTCCGTGACATTGACGCCGCCGCTGACAACCTTGTACCACGGCGCTGCGCCTCGCACCGTCACCAGGCAGGAGATGGGGTCCCAGCTCAACCGATCACCCGCAAACCCCACTCCGGGATAGGCAGCGTAGGCCATGGTCAGTGGGTTGTGTTCCGGCATCTCGTAGGTGACGCGGCGGCCGGAACAAGTCGATCCGCCTTCCCCATTGAAAAGCACGGGACTAGGCCAGTTGGAGCACACCAGCGTGGCGGCAGCGGGATCCTGTTTAAAATTCCACTCCCCGTCTTTCGGGTTCGCATACGGAGGGTAATTCCCGCCCATGATATCAAGCCGCTTCACTTTCTTGGAGACCAGCGCCGGGCCATCCAATGGGCTCGCCTCATCCGGACGGGACTTGAGCAGGTTGGCTAGGTTGCGCAGCGGGCCAACCGCCACCAGCACGACGCTGCCATCAGGCTGTTTGGCCAATATCTGGCGATACAGCGCCACTGCGTCGGGGTATTCTCTGCCGGTTGCAAACTTGCGGGGAAATCGTTTGATGATTTCACCGGGGTAGCCTGGATTCGCCAGGAATCCGGGGTCTTTCAGCGTCCCCACCGGAATTTCAGGCCGTCCAAACCAGGTGTTGATCGCGTCAATGCACGGGGCGATGGCGTCAGACGAAGTGCACCCCATCGTCGCGAGGAGCCGGGCTTCGCCGCGCTCAACCGCCCCGTGCAGGATGAACAGGGCGCCCACATCATCGCAGTCGCCACCCATGTCGGTGTCAAAGATGATGTTCACCGGCGGCGCAAGCGCAAGAGTGGGCAAGGCGTCCGCCGCCAAAACGGGTTTCGCCACTTTGATGGCGAAACAGATCAGGCCGATCCAGCGCAACAAAGTATTTGGTTTCATAAGAGATGATCGATGGTTTTGAATTGTGTTCAGTGGGCAACGCTACTTCGCGCCAGGCGAAGCGGCGGGATGCCACCGGTAAAGGAGGTTCTTGCTGCGGCCATCTTCCTCCTGAATAATGATGTATTCCCCATTGTTGCGTTGATGGACACTGAGGCATTCGACGGCGTCCATCCAGCCGATGCCCCAGTTCTGCGGCGGCTCGATGTAGCCGGTCGTCGCACCCGTCTTGCCATCGTACACGTCAATATGCCCCCGGCTGATCGGTTGGTCGCCCACCTTGCCGCGCTCCGCGACTGCCACAAAGACATAGTCACCCGCCTCGTCAAAGGAGATCGGCTCGCAGGGAGTTCCCTTCTGGTAGGTGCAGACCACGTGCCAGGCCGCCGTTCGATTGCCCGTGCTCCACCGGTCGTAGCGGCACAAATGGTTGCCCATGGATTTCCAATGGTGCGTCTTGTCGCCCACGGTCCCCGCCAGATACATCACATCCGTGGCCGGGTCGTAGCGGACGCGTCGGATGGCGTTTAGCGGCGGCGGGGCGGGGATGGTGGTGAAGGTGCCGTCATAGACCGGCACGCCGTGGCGGTCCAAGCCCTGATAGGCAATCTTGCGCAACGGACCCCAGCACGTCATCCAGATGTCGCCGCGCGTGTCCACGAAGGCGCTGTTGCCGCCGTAAGCGTCGTGGACCTTCGTCGTCGTGTATTCATCCGCGTCAAACTGGCCGTCGCCGTTCGCGTCCCGCCACATCCATGGTCCTTTGGGTGCATTGGGATATTTCGTGGAGCTGGACCAGACGACGCAGGGGATCATTACCTCACCGTCCGTCGCAGCGTTTAGCCGGTAGATGCAGAACGGCGACTGGCCAGATCCCATGCCCGTGGTGATGATGAACTTCTGTTTGCCAAACGTTCGGACGTAAACACCGGAGTTGTCATATTGCACGAAGCGGGGATCGTGCGGGTACTTGTAATAGTTCGCAGTGTACGCCACCAGCGTCGCTTCCTGTCCCGGCGGCTTCGCGAAGTCAACCTCGTAACGCTCGGTCATGCCATAGATCGTCTTCCCATCCGAGGCTGGATCCACGGCCCCACTGTCGGTGAAGACAACGCCGTGGCGTCGCCACTGCAACACCCCGGCAGGGGAATACTTCTCCAGCCAAACACCGGGACCGATCGCCCGATACTGCGTGTTGGCAATATAGATCGCGCCCTTGGCATCCGTGCCGATGCCGCGCACCTGGTTGAACTTTAGCGGCCCAAGAGCGCCGGGCGTGCCGGAATAGATGCCGTGCTTGATGCCAAACGTTCCGGCCAACCTGGGCCGGGTGGTGATATTCTCGTAGATAAGCACACATTCGTTCGGACCCACATCACCAATCAACATGCGGCCAGACCCGTCAACGCAGAAACTGCCCAGGCGGCTGCCTTCTGGCAGCGTGATGGATTGGGGCAGCGGATTCCCCTTGGCATCATATCGCTTCAGCATGATCGCATCCTCCCCGATGGCGACCCAGATCGCCCCTTTTCCATCGCGGGCAAGCTGCCACGCATCCTGGACCGTCCACGAACGTTTGAGCGTCATCTGCTCCGCGTCATAAACATGGATCTGGTTGTCGAAGGGACATGACACAAAGAGTTCGTCGTCGCTGGCACAAAGGCTGCGGATATGAACGGCGTCCGCCTTGGTGGAATTGGTCACCTCATGAACTGGCAAGAAGCAACCAACCGGGCTGTCCTTGCCCCCCTTGCCGCCAACGAACGCGGGGCCACTGCCGATATTGGACCGGGACCGACGGCTGATGCCGTACCAGTCCTTGCCGGTGGGTGGCCAATTGTCAGGATTCTTTAGGCCACCCCCCTCATTGTTGTAATTCTGGGAAAAGAAAACGTAATTGGAATTGGCGGTCACCGCCCGACCTCCGCCATGCCCCCATCCAAAATAACCCGGCACCTGCGGCCGCGGCTGAACCTCGCCGTCCGCCGTCACGACGCCCACATTGCCGCCTCCTTCCTCCCAGCGGATGTTGGTGTAGGTGGCGCCGTCCGGTGTCACATGCATGCCCTCGATGCCTTGCGGCATAAACCGGGCATCGGCATACGAGTTCGCAAACCAGGAGTTGGTAACGGCCAGGCGCCGCCAAGTGTGCGCAACAGCCTGGATGGGCTGTGCGGTTGGCGTGGTGTCCCTGTCCGCCGCTCTGGAGGCAGGGACAACGAGGAAAGGAGCAAAGGCCGCGGTCAAAAGAAACCGCATCATGGTTGGCATTGGCATTTCGATGTTGGTTGACGAGTGGTGAGACATGTTCATTCGCTCGCTTGCACCGAATCAAACTCGGCGGTGGCGGACGAAACGGGATTGCCGGAACAGACGAAAAGGCCAGCCCGCCTTTTGTTCGCAAACTTAGTGGTGTGGGAAAAAAGTGCTGCGCCCCAGTTCGTTCCATCGGTCGAGGTGAAGACGTTCACAGCCTGGCCTGTCTGAATGAGTTTGAGATGGAGCGGCAGGTTCACCTTGCCGAGTTCCTGCAGTTTGCCGCCGTGGCCGAGATCGTCTCGCCACCGGGTGACGAGCCGGCCCGAAGCCTCTACTTGAACGAGCACGTAGCGGCTGTTGGGTTCGGTGAGCGATTCCCGAATCATCAACCCGGATGCTGTCGCGGGCCTGCGGTCATTGGGGTAGCGGTTCGGACCGCCGACGTTTGGGGATAGTCTCGCGAGGCGGGCGGAGATTCCCCCGTCGCCAATCAGCGCCCTGCTGGCGAAAACGCCCTGGTCCTTGATTCGTTCCCAGAACGAAGTCATGGCGTGCCCGCAACCAGTGAGGGTGAATATTCCGTCGGCCACTGAAACTGCGCCTGGAATGGGCGGTGCGTTAAGTTCATCGTAGCTCCAGCCGGATGGCAGCGAGAAAGCAGTCACCGTCACCGTGCTGATCTGCTGCACGTTGCCGACGGTTGCGATCACCTTGCAGGCACCAGTTTTCTTGCCGACGACCACGGCGATCTGCTCGCCGATCTGCCGCATCTCGGCAATCGCGGGATCGCTGCTGCTCCATCGAACCTCGCGCTCAAAGGTAACGCCGGGGGCGATGGTTGCGTTCAACGTCGCCCGGCTGTGGACGGGAATCGTGAGCGCCGTGTGATCGAGAGCCACGTTGGCCACTGGAACGTCGGGCCGGGACCGGATCTCTTCGTTGAGTTCGATCAAATCAATCCGGGTGCCTTCGCTCGGATTCGCCGCCGCCACGTTGAGTCGATACAAGTTCCATTTTGCTGGATTGGAGATCGTGAACTCGCGACGTGGCGTCTGCCTGGTGAAGCCAGCCGCTTCCCGCCTGTCCAACATGGTCCAACTCTTCCCACCATTATTCGACGCGGATAGCTCCAGCGTGCGCGGCAGGCGCTGCGGGTCCGTGGCGACGATGGCATACGAATTCACTAGGTATTTCCGCCCATCGACGTGCTGATAGTGAATCCAGCTCGAAGGCTGCTGGTCCGACCACACGCCATTTTTATCCCGTTCGCCGGAGCATGTTAGCGTGACGATACCGGCCTGGGTATAGTAGATCGTATCGAAATTGAGGCGGCCCGGATGCGGTTTTCCGGCGACCATCAGTTCCTCGAGGGCAGCCTCGACTTCGGCTTTGGGCTGTCTCTGGTCCAGTACCAAATAGGAATGATTACGATCTCCGCCGGGCTGCCAGAAGTTCACTCCGGTCGTGGAATCAGCGACATTGGCGCCACCGGTGACGATCCGATACCACGGTGCCGCCCCGCGAATGGCCACCAGACAGGAAATGGGATCCCAGCTTAGCCGATCCCCAGCGAAGCCCGACGACGCCGAGAGCATGTAGGCGACGGTCAGTGGATTGTGTTCGGGCATTTCATAAGTAACACGGCGACCGGACATGGTCGAGCCGCCTTCCCCGTTGAAGAGCACGGGTGTCGGCCAGGTGGAGCAGACCAGGGCCGTTGATGCGGGGTCTTGCATGAAATTAAACTCTCCGTCCTTCGCGTGCTTGCTCGCGTCGGGCGGGTATTTCCCTCCCATGACATCGAGCCGCTTCACCTTTTTTGCGATGAGCGCAGGACCATCCAAGGCACTGGCTGCATCTTGGCGGGACTTGAGCAGGTTGGCCAAATTGCGTAACGGTCCGACCGCCAGCACGACCACGCTGCCATCAGGCTGGTTCGCCAAAATATTGCGATACAGCGCCACCGCATCGGGGTAATCCCTGCTGCCGGGCAAGCGATGCGGAAACCGCGCGGCGATCTCGCTCGCATAGCCCGGCTTGGACAGAAGTCCGGGATCTCGGAGCGTCCCCACGGGAACCTCGGGCCGGCCAAACCATGTGTTGATGGCATCGATACATGGCCCGTTGAATTCCGACGAAGTGCAGCCCATGGTTGCCAGCAATTTCACCTCACCGCGCTCCACCGCGCCGTGCAGCATGAACAGCGCGCCCACATCATCGCAGTCCGCCCCCATGTCGGTGTCAAAGATGATGTTCACCGGCGGCGCGGCGGCAACACACACCAGCAGCGTGGTCAATAGCGCTAGGACGATGCTGCTGAATCGAGCGGGATGAAATGGCAAACGCATTCTCATTTGGAGGCTGGTTCAGGGCTGCAGGCAGGTGTACCTTGGTGGCAGGGTTGCTCCCGTCGCAGAAACTGGACGAGCTGGTTCGAGTGCGACGCCAGCAACGACGCGGCGAGGTCTGAATCGCCGCTCTCCAGCGCATCCACAATCGGCAGATGCTCGCGCGCAATGGCCTCTGGGTCAGCGCTTTGCAGGTAATCCATTGTGAATCGCGTGCGCACCTGGAAGAACAGCGAGTCCCAGGTCTTGAGCAGGATGCTGTTTCCAGCAGCTTCCACTATGGTGCGGTGAAACTGCTGGTTGTGTTCCTGAAAGACCGCGAAGTCCCTGCGCTCCGCCGACTCGACAATGGCTTCCGCCAGCCGCCGCAGTTCCTGTCCTGGCCTTTTGAGCCGGGGCGTGGCGATGCGGCCGGCCAGCGCTTCCAGCGCGGCCCGCACCTGAAACGCCTCAATGGTTTCGTGCAGGCTTATTTGCCGGACCGACGCACCCTTGTTGTTCTGCGCTTCGAGCACGCCCATGGCCACCAGTTCGCGGATGGCCTCGCGCACCGGTGTCGCGCTGATGGCAAACTCCTTCACCAGGGTGGCCTCGATTACGCGCTGGCCTGGAGGCAGATCGCCACGCGCGATGCGGTCCAACAACGCATTGCGCACAAACTCTCGGAGAGACATTACCAGCGGCATTGGCATAACCGGTTAACGGTCTGTGGTTTTCAGCAGTTTCCGCTGCTCAGCCAGTCCGTTAGTTGCAGTATGGATTATATATAATCGATTATCGTTTGTGTGTCAACATTGAAAAATACTACATAAGCCGGTGCCGTTGCGTGAAATATACGGCCACGGGGTTCCTTCTCCCGAAAATGTAATTCACCGCACACTTGAACCTATCCCTGCTGCAAAGCTGACGCGGCCACAGAGGCGTTCGCAGCCCTGAGCATTGGCGGCGGCTCATCAGGTCTTAAGAGCCACCGCGCTCACCCAATGTTTGCGGTTTGCCCTTGACGGCCTCGGTGCAGCGGATTACCTGCATACCCGTTGTGGGAATGCGTTCGCTATGAACGATTACGAGTCCAAGCCCGCCCTGGAAACCCGGCGCGTTAGCCTGCTGGCTTGGACGGGCGCACTGCTGGGTTTTTGGACTTCGTTGGCCCTGCTTCTCTTGTTTATTCCGGGCCCTTTGACCGTTAACTTTTTGTTCGGCAGCATATTTGTTTCCGGCCCGGTCGGAATGCTCGTCTCGCTTGCTGCCAAATGGCAAATCCGGTGCCGCTCACCCCACCTTCCTGGCTACCGGCATGCCGCCCTTGGTTTTTGGGCCAGCATTCTCCCTCTGATTCTGATCTTGATGGGGTTGAACGCTGAGTATTTTCTCCGTCGGCCGGGACGGGACTTGCACGCCTCCACCTGCATAAACAACCTCCGTCAGCTGGACGGTGCAAAAGAGGAATGGGCCTTGAACAACCACAAAAACCAGGCGGATACTCCCACCATGGACGATCTGATCTGCAGCAACGACTTCCTTAAGCTTGTTCCCGCCTGCCCCATGAATGGCACCTATAACCTGAATAGCATGGTTGCCAAACCCACCTGCACCATTGCGGGTCACACCTTGCCCTGAGGCCTTGAATGTCCCGCCTTGCCCCAGTGTTCAGCCATCAACCATCAGCTCTCAACCATCAACCAACCATTCGCCCTTGCCAACGTGGGTTTGCCTGTCCAATATCGCCACCCTAATGAAAAACAAGCCACGGTAACAACGAACGAAAGTATTCTTGAACACAAAATGAACTGCAGAAATTGGACCGTTCTTTTGACAGCGCTGCTAGCCTTTTGGGAGTTTGGCACTTCGGCAGCAACCAACTTTGATGCGCCCGGGGCGTTTAATCCGATCGTGCCAGGCTATTTTGCGGATCCCACGATCAAAAAGTTTGGCGATACTTATTATTTGTATGCCACGACGGATGGCAATGGCGGCGGGCGCGGCCCGTCACAGGTCTGGCTGTCGCACGATTTTGTGAACTGGACTTTGGTGCCGATGAACTGGCCGCTCAGCAAGGAGGATTTTTACTGGGCACCCGATGTGGTAAAGCGTCCGGATGGCCGTTACTATCTTTATTTTAACCAGCCCTGCATGACGTTTGGCGCGGCGAGTGACACTCCCATTGGCCCATGGAAAGCCTTGGGCGGCGGAAAAGGCTTGGTGGTGCCGGACCATCTCGTGAAGAATGTCATCACGCTGGATGCGCAGGTGTTCGAGGATAAGAGCGGCGATCTTTACATGTATTGGGGGACCTGGGGCATTTACGCCAACAGCGGCTGCGGCGTGGGGAAATTAAATCCTGATATGAAATCGTTTGCCAGCCTTGGCATGATTCCCAACACGCAAGCGAAGGATTTTTTTGAGGCGCCATTCATGCTGGAGCGGGACGGGTTTTACTATTTCATGTATTCGTCTGGCAGTTGCCACGACAGCACATACCGGGTGCAATACGCAGTGGGCGATAAGCCTGACGGTCAATTCAAAATGGGATCAAATAACCCCATTCTATCGTCCACCGCGGACCGGACCATCGACGGTCCCGGACATCACTCGATGCTTCAGGAGGGCGACAATTATTACATGATCTATCATCGGCATGATGTGCCTTTTACCCCAAACGGGATGTTGCGCCAAGTGTGCGCGGACCGGATGGGGTTTGAGGGGCCAGGGGTGATCAAGGCTATTGCGGCAACACATCAGGGCATTGGCTATTTGTGCAAGAGCATCGAACCCAACCCTAATCTTGCTTTTGGGAAAAAGGTCATCGCTGATTCGTTCTATCGCGACACGGTTCGCCGCCATGATTATAAGCCGGAATATGCGGTGGACGACAATAACGCCACGCTCTGGCGTCCAGCCGACAACAAGATGGGCCACTGGCTCACGGTGGATTTTGGCAACATCCAAAAGATTCGCCGCGTGCTGACGCAATTCGAGTATGCGACGTGGTTTTATCAGTATGCGCTGGAGACCTCGACCGATGGTGAACACTGGAAGACATTTGCGGACCGCCGTGAGAACACCCGGTGGGGCAGCCCGATGGTGGATCGCGGCGATGTGGAAGCGCGCTATCTGCGGCTCACGGTGACAGGCGTGGAAATGCCCGGGCTGTTCGGCGCGGTGTGGAACATCAAGGCGTTCCGCGAGGATCGAACCGACGACTTGGAGCAAATTGCCGACAAGGCATTTGCGGATTACATCGCTCCGGGTCAAGCGCAGGCGGCGGACAAGGCATCGCGACAAATGCCTCAAACGAATCCCAAGCCGATCATTTTTCTCGACGCAGCATCGCTCTCCATCGGCACATCCGTCAAGTCATGGGCCAACTCGGGAAGCCTGGGTGGCAATTTTGAAACGAGCGCTTCGGCGCCCACGGTGAACCTCGCAGGCGGCTGCAAGGCGGTTTGGTTTGCGGGCAAGGAAATCCTCACAGCATCCTTTCGCGCGCCCGAATCATTATCGGGCAACAGCAGCTTCACCGTGGCCGCCTGGGTAAATAACCCGGAAATCGCCGAAAGCGAATGTTTCCTTAGCTGGGCCGGGCGCGGCGGACCCGACGCCGCCACGGCGCAGATCAACTACGGCTCCAACCCAAGATTCGGCGCGGTGGGCCACTGGGGTTTTGCCGACATGGGATTCAAGGGTAATGCTCCGGTGGCGGGCCAGTGGCATCATATTGCGGTTGTTTACGATGGAGTCATTGAGCGCATATACGTGGACGGCAGGCTAAATAATGCCGCCGCCAAAATGCTGCTGATGAATCGTGGCCAGAAAATATACGCGGGAGCTTCAGCGCCGGATACGGAATTGTATGACGGCTACATGGCTTCATTGCGCGTCTATGATGCGGCGCTGGCCACCGATGAAGTGGGCAAGCTGGCGGCGGATGCGCCGGTGGCGGAGGTGTCGGCGCATCTGGAGTCCGCACGGCTGGAATATGGGCCATTGAAACAATGGAGCAATCAAGGAGCGCGTGGCGGAGCATTTCAAGCCGGGGCCAAATCCCCTGTTGTGGAGGATGTTTTTGGCCGCATTGCGGTGCATTTCCAACCGGGACAAACTTTGGACTCGGCGACAAATCCGATTGAAGCCGCTGACAAGTTTGCCCTGGTGGCGACAGTTCAAAGTTCTTCTGCTGGACGCTGCGAGCCGTTTCGGGTGATCGGGGAGAACGGACAATCCATTCCGCTTGCGGTGAGTCTGCCCGATGCGCGCTGGCATCAGATCGTCATTCTGCGTGATGGCGTGTTTCTTGATGGCAAACGGCAAATGGAAACTGCGCTGGCGCTGCCTGCTGCGATAAAAGGGTTGAGGTTGGGAAATGACAGGTTCGCGGGATCAATGTCACGGGTCCAAGTCTTCCGCCGCCATCTGTCGGTGGCAGAGATCGGCCAATTATTTGAAGTCTGGCAGCAGGAGTGGACCGTGCCGGCCTCCGGCTTTACCGCGCCACCCAAGGCGTTAAGTCCGGGAATGATTGCCATGACAGCGCAAAGACCCGGTCGTGAATCTGCCGGCGTCCAATACAACTTTACCGAAACAACCGGCAACGTGGGCGGACGCAGCAGCGGCTGGAACGACTTGCCGACATATCTTAACGACGGCCTGAAACCGGATGCCCGATACAGCTATCAGCTCAAGGTGCGGGATGCGCATGGGAATGTCTTCGTTGCGCCTGTGGTGATGAGCGCCAGCACGGGCTTGGAACAGTTCATTACGTTCAAGCCGGATTTCAGCGTGGCGCATGATTTCCTGGCGCAAGGCGCGGCCGGCACGAGTTGGAGCGGATTGATCAAAGATGGCCAAGGCAGCGTGATGGAAACCGTCGCCACGACGAATGGTGTGCTGCATTTGCAATCGCGGAAATCGGTCTGGGACGGCGGCCCGGCTCGGGGCCCGTTCGTTTACCAAACCGTGTCCGGGGATTTCGTGGTTCAGGTAAAAGTGGCGGATTATTCCGGTCTCGCCAATCGCCAGGCGGTCGGGTCGGACGACGGCGCCTTGATGGTCCGGATACCTCCGGCTGGCCGTGGCGAGAATTTGGTCGCGCTGAGTTTCTTTCCACCGTGGAATCAAGGCAACATGCTGACCAGCATGGTCAATGGCGGCCGTCGCCAAAAAGGCAACATGCTGGGATTTGACGCGAAACGCTTCCTGCAAATCATCCGTGTGGGATCTCAAATTCATCTCCGCGTCAGCGCCAATGGTCAGGACTGGACCATGATGCTGGAATCTCCGCTGGATCGCCCGGATTTTTCGGGGCAACCTTTGCAGGTGGGCCTGTCGCACGCATCCTACGGGGAGCAAAGCAATTTCATCAGTTTCAGCGATTTCCTTCTGATCACGACAAAGTGAACCATGCCGAAAGTGTATTTGGTTCCGTCTTCACCGCGGATGCTGTCGCCAGATCAATCCGATACAAACATCGACAATCAATGAACCGATCAATTTATCAGTTATGAAAGCCGTCTATTCCAAATCCGTTTTGCTTTTGCTCGGCGCACTCTGCTTTTTGCCGGGCGTGATGAGCGCCGCCACGATCCTCAATAAGCAGGCGCTGTTGGAAGCCCAGACGTTCTGGGACAACCGCGATTGGGATTGGTATAAGGCGAACATTCCTTTCTTTGAGTGCCCTGACCAGGACATCAATACCACCTATTATTATCGTTGGGAACTGGTGACGAAGCACATCATCTACGGCTCGCCCGCCAGCGGCTATTCCTTCACCGAATTCAGAAACCGGCCGTTCTGGTCGGGCGCCTATGGCGGAATCAGTTGCGGCGCTGGTCATCATCTCTATGAGGCGCGCTGGCTTCGCAACGCGGACTATGCCCGCGACTACCTGAACTACTGGCTGAACGTCCCCGGCGCTCAGCCGCGCAACTATAGCACCTGGCTGGCCGATTCCGCATGGGCGGTTTATGAGGTGAGCCAGGACCTGAAATTTACCACCAGCCTGCTGTCGGGACTCACCAACAACTTCAAACTGCTCGAGGCGCGGCATTACGTGCCGCCAGCGGAAATGTTCTGGCAGATCGGGCATGACGATGGCATGGAATTCAATATCGCCAGCCGGCAAACGTCCGACATCCTGCGCGGCGCTCCCAGTTATCGGCCTTCCTTTAACAGCTACATGTGGGCGGATGAACGGGCCATTGCAAACATTGCCACGCTGGCCGGTCAACCCGCGCTGGCTGAGCAGTTCAACGCCAAGGCCGCAGCCTTGAAGGCAAAAATTCAATCATCCCTGTGGGATCCCAAACGCGACTTCTTCCTGATCCGATTCAAGAATAACGAGGAGAATATGAAGGATTACCCGGGAAAACCGATCAAGGCTGGGACGCTGATTTATGAGGATGGCCCCTTCGCGGGCAGCCCTGAGGGACGCGAATTGAGCGGCTATGTTCCTTGGCAATTCAACCTGCCTGATGCGGGCTTTGAATCAGCGTGGAAATTCCTCATGGATCCCAATTATTTCTATGCGCCATTTGGCCCCAGCTTCGTTGGCCGGAAGGATCCGCAGTTCCTGGTCAACGTCTCCTGTTGTTGGTGGAGCGGCCAGTCCTGGCCCTATTCCACCGCTCAGACACTCAAGGGTCTTGCCAATTTGCTCCATAATTACAAACAAGGTTTCATCACTCGGGCTGACTACTATAAGCTGCTTCGCATTTATTCGCTGACGCATCGCAAGAATGGCCAGCCCTATATCGCGGAGGCGGCGAATCCCGACACCGGCTCCTGGGAGGGCTACGACATGTATGACCGCAGTGAGGATTATTTTCACAGCAGTTACAACGACCTTATCATCACGGGCCTTATCGGCTTGAAATCTCGCGCGGATGGGCTGTTGGAAGTTGAACCACTTGCCCCGGAAGAATGGCCCTGGTTTGCCCTTGATGATTTGTCCTATCACGGACACAACGTCAGCGTGGTTTGGGACAAGGACGGAAAACGCTATGGCTGCGGCGAAGGATTGAGCTTGTTCGTGGACGGGAAGAAAGTCGCCTCCTCACTTAAACTGGGCCGACTTACCGCGAAGCTTTCCCCAAACCCGGCTCCTGCGGCCAAGACAAAGTATGTCAATTACCTCGTCAGCAATGACGGCGATTATTATCCGCAAATCACAGCGTCCTTTGTCGCTGCCAACACGTCGCTCTCCAAACTCAATGACGGCAGTTACTGGTATTCCATCCGCCCGCCCAATCGTTGGACCACTCTGGGTTCCACAAATGCCAGCGACTGGATTGAAGCGGATTTTGGAGTCAAAAGATCCATTGAAACGGTGAAACTCTATTTTCTGGATGATGGCAAGAGCATCACCGCGCCGGAACGCTATGTTTTGGAATATTGGGATGGCCAGAAATGGTTGGCGGTGCCCGGTCAAGCTCGCGTCCCCGAAAAGCCCGCAGGCCACCGCGCCAATGTCATCAGCTTTCCGAAGCGCGAGGTGCAAAAGCTGCGAGTCGTGTTCACCCACGGGCCTGCTGGAAAGACCGGCTTGACGGAAATGGAGGCCTGGGGATCATTGGCCGGCCCCTATCAAGTTGCTCCGCCGCCCGCCGGAAATCTGGCGCTGAATATGAAGGGTGAAGGTTTTCCGAAAACCACCGCGTCTTTTCACGATGTCTATGGAGGAATTCCCAATCGTGCTAACGATGGAAAGGTGATCTACACCCCCACGCCTGTGAATCGCTGGACATCCTACGGTTCCCGCAATGCTACGGACTGGCTCGAAGTGGATTTTGGGGCATCCACTGAAATCAGCCGCATTGACCTTTGCATTTACGATGACCGCGGAGGGGTGCAACCGCCCAAATCTTACAACATCCAAATTTGGAATGATTCTGAATGGCAGGACGTTCCCGATCAGGTCAAGAACCCGACTAAGCCTTTGGGCAGCGCGGTCAATATCGTCACATTCCCCAGGCAAGCCACCACCAAGTTTCGCGTGATGTTCGAGAACGCCGGCCAGGCTCGCAGCGGCCTCACGGAAATCATGGCATGGCGGGATTGATCACATCACAAATCAGTGGGGTCACGCTAGTACCGGGGTCATACCGTAGAAATGCCATTTGGTTTACATCGCTCATCAGCTTGCCAGTTGTGATTGTGGCGCTTGCATGGCCGCCCCGTTCATGAATTTGTGCAGGTTGTTTCGGGCTCCTTTGGGCTTGCCCAAATGCACGCGCTCGGCAATCTGTTTGACGGATAGGGTCGTCTCCTGTCGCAAACGCGCCGCCAGCGCCAACTTCTTGGGATGGCTCTTGGACTGTGCTTGGAGATCATTCTGGCTCCAATGCAAACGCGCCAATTCCTCCAACACAATCCGGTTCGCCCTGGCTTCTGCAGTTTCCAACCGGGTCTGGCCGTAAAGGGCTCAAACTAGAGCCTGTCCCCAAGCGCGGAAGGCGTTGGCCCCATGGGTTGCGGTGAGCATTGCCACTGGAGAATGAAGGCCCGATTTTGCGGTTGGACGCAAAATCGAGGCCTTATGATGGGGCAGC
>CAIYYI010000254.1 GCA_903930345.1 uncultured Verrucomicrobiota bacterium | reverse complement strand
TAACTGCCAAGGTTATTTCGCTGAGATTGGTTCTCAGCAAAAAGGGACGCCCCCCCCGGCGGGAGGCGTCCCTCGATAGAAAACTGTGACGGGCGTTCAGGTCGCCTCGTTGGTGTCCAAAAAGCCCTGCAATTGGCGGATACGGGTGGGGTGCCGCATCTTGCGCAGCGCCTTGGCCTCAATCTGGCGGATGCGTTCGCGGGTGACCTTGAACTGTTTGCCGACCTCTTCCAAGGTTCGGGAGTAGCCATCACCCAGCCCAAACCGCAGCTCAAGCACCTTGCGCTCACGCTCGGTGAGGCTGGCCAGCACGTCGCCCAGCTTGTCTTTAAGCAGACTGTAGCTGGTCATGTCGGAGGGATTCTCCGCGCTCTTGTCCTCGATAAAGTCACCAAAGTTGGTGTCCTCACTGTCGCCCACAGGCGATTGCAGGGAGATCGGCTGCTGCGCCATCTTGAGGACGGCACGCACCCGTTCCACCGGCATCTGCATCTCATCGGCGATTTCCTCAGGCGTCGCCTCCCGTCCGAAATCCTGCACCAACTGCTTCTGCACCCGCATCAGCTTGTTGATGGTTTCGATCATGTGCACCGGGATGCGGATCGTGCGGGCCTGGTCGGCGATGGAGCGCGTGATGGCCTGGCGGATCCACCAGGTGGCGTACGTGCTGAACTTATAACCCCGGCGGTACTCGAATTTTTCCACCGCTTTCATCAGGCCCATGTTGCCCTCCTGGATCAGGTCCAGGAAGGAAAGGCCGCGGTTGGTGTATTTCTTGGCGATGGAGATCACCAGGCGCAGGTTGGCTTCGACCATCTCGGTCTTAGCCTGCAGGGCCTTTTTGGTGAAATGCTGGAGTTGGTGGTAGGCGTTCAGGTAATCCTGGAACGGCATGCGCACCAACTCCTCCAACGCCTTGATCTTCCGTTCCTCGGACTGCAGCGCGGATTGCTGCAAGGGCGACTTGCGCTGCGCCTCAAACTCGTGCAAGGCGCGCACGCCAGCCTGAAACTTGTCGTAGATGTTCTCCGCAACCAGCGCCATTTCCTCAATGACTTTCTGCTTGTAGAAGAACTTCGGGAAGGCGTCCTGAAGCTTTTTATCCCCCTTGCGGAATTCCTTCTCCACCTTCTCCTGTTTGGCCTTGTTGGCGCTGGTGGTCAGCTCGGTGAACTTGTCGTCCACCGACTGGTCCAGCATCCGCACGTTTTTGACCAGCTTGCGCAGCTCGCGGATATGTTCATCGCGGCTTTCAATCTTCTTATCCACGATCACCCGGTCGAAGCGTTCCTTGGGCGGCTCGGAGATCAGTTTTTCAGCGAGGGCGATGTGCTCCTTGCCGGCAAAACCGAAGCTGTAAATGATGCGCTTGATCTCGTTCTCAGCATCCTCAATGCGCTTGGAAATCTCCACCTCCTGCTCGCGCGTCAGCAGCGGCACCTGGCCCATCTGCTTGAGGTACATGCGCACCGGATCATCGAGGATGTCGAGGCGGTTCTTATCATCCTCCTCCTCGGGCTCAGGCTGCTTGACACGGTCCACTTCCGCCTGGTCCACAATCTCAATGTCGAGGTTGCGCAGCTTGATGTAAATCTCGTCCAGTTCCTCTGGGGAAATGACGCTGTCTGGCAGGGTGTCATTGATGTCGCCGTAGGTCAGGTAACCCTGCTCCTGCGCCAGACGCACCAATTCCTTGATCTTTTCCTTCAGCTCCAGATGGGGTTTGCCCCCGGCAGCCGTTTCAGAGGCAATCTGTTCGGCAATGGCAGCGTTGATCTGGGCGGCGGCAACGGCGTTGGAACCCGCCGCCGTGACCATCGCGGAAAGCGAGGTGGGCAGCACGGCAGGCACGGCGGCTGGGACCGCCCCTGCCACCGTTGGCTCGGGGGGCACAGTCGAGGCTGCCGCCACCCGCCGGGCGGGCTTAACGGGTTTGGGAGGAGCCTTGCGCACCACCGGTTTAGGGACAATCTTTTTTGCCTTAGCTTTTGGCATACAGTCTAATCGAATGAACGGAACAGTGTTTCGGCCTGGTTACGACACCTAAAAGAGCCCAAAAATATGCGCCCTATCCGGGCTT
>CAIYYI010000253.1 GCA_903930345.1 uncultured Verrucomicrobiota bacterium | reverse complement strand
CCGCCAGGCAACCTCCGCCAGTGTGGGGGTGGAGATTCTGGACCTGCCGCTCGGGGCTGTCGTCGGGGTCGGCGGCTATACGAACGATTTCATCACTTTGCCGGCGGTCAGTGAGTGGTCCACGCGGTCTGCGGGTACCAGTGGTGGCTTTGGTTCGGCGGCCATCGCTTCAGCGGCGGTCCTGGATGCCTATGTCCAGTCCAACGATCTCAGCCTGACGTTCAGTGCGCTGGCGTCCTCGACTGTGAGTCCGCCCAGCGCGGCGGCGACGGCGGTTTGGTGCAGCGCGGGCTATGTGCAGACCCGGCCGACGCAGAATGCCTGCACCCTGATGATGGCCACTCTGGTGAACAACTCGGGTCTGCAGGCGACCAACCTCGCCCTGGCCTACGAGTACGCCACCAATCGCGCCACCGCTGTCACGGAGGAGGTGCGCGGGCTACGGGTTTATTACAGCCTCACCGGGGCCTCCAACTCCTGGGTCCTGGTTCCGGGGCTTTCCCAGACCACCCAGGGGATCCTGTCCACCAACGTCCTCCTCGCGGGGATTTGGTCCAACCGCACGGCGATGTACCTGCTCTGGGCGGATGCCAACGGCTCCGGTGCTCCGGATGATGCCAACGACATCGACAGCTTCTCCGTTGCGGTCGCGGGCGGGATACCGCTGGCGGCGGGCTGTGCCTTGGCGGCACCCGCCGATGGCCAATCGTTTGGAGCGCCGGCAGAGGTGAGCCTGGTGGCCTCCGCCAGTGCCGGGCCGGGTGGCACGCTGGCCGGGGTCGGTTTCTATACGGTCAGGGAGGGCCAGCTGGGCAGCGTCCAAGCGGCACCTTTTGTGGTCAACGCCATTTTCGACGCCGGGACCTACTTGCTCTATGCGGTGGCCACCAACAGCGAAGGGGAAACTTTTTATTCCCGCACCAATGCGATCACGGTGACCAATGTGCCGTTCTCCGTGGCGTTGACCAAGCCGGTTGCCGGGGCGGCCTATGGCGCGCCTGCCATGGTTTCCCTGGCGGCGTCGGCCCAGGCGGGCTCGGGCAGCGTGCTGCTGGGCCTCGGCTTCTATGATGCGGCCGGGGGCTGGCTGGCCAGCGCCTTGTCCGCGCCTTACACCAATGCCGCCAGTTTGGCGGCCGGCACCCATTACCTGTACGCCGTGGCCACCAACAACCAGGGGCTGGTCTGTTATTCAGGCACGAACGCCATCACCGTGACGAATGTGCCCTTGCAGGTGGTTTTGACCAACCCGGTCAATGGAGCCACTTATGGGTACCCGGGCACGCTGACCTGCGCGGCCACGGTTCAGAGCGGCTCCAGCGGGCAGGGGATTCGGAGTGCGGCTTTTTACCAGATCACCGGCGGCAGTGCCGCCTGCCTGGGTTCGGTGGCGGTCAGTCCATACACCTGGCCGGTTGCGGGGCTGGCGGAGGGCCCCCATGGATTCTTCGCGGTGGTGACTAACCTGGGCGGGGAGGTGGCCTATTCCGGCACCAATTGGATCACCGTTTCCGCCTTGATCGCGGGCACCGTCTCCCGCGAGCCCTACCTCGGCAGCCGGGGGGAGACCAACATCGCCATCCGGTGGCGCACGGCGGAAACGACCGTGGGCCGCGTCCGTTTCGGCACCAATTCAGCCAGCCTGGACCGGTATGCGGATGATGGCGCCAGCCGCACCGACCATGTGGTGGCGCTCACCGGGCTGGCCCCCGACACGCGGTATTACTACTGCATCGGCACCCCGAATGGAGTTCTTAAGCAGAGTGCCAGCTATTACTTCACCACCGCTCCGCGCATCGGCACGGCGCGCTCCACCCGCATCTGGTTCCTGAGCGATTTCGGTCAGAAAGGGGATGCGACCCAGGTGGCGGTGCGCAACGCGTACCAGAGCCTGACGGCCACAGAGGGGAAGGAGGCGGACTTGTGGCTGACCGGCGGGGATAATGAACAGAGCGGCCTGGCGGGAGCAGATTCCGACTACCAAACCAGCGTTTTCAATGTCTATTCCAATCTGCTGCCCAACCTGCCGGTGTTCCCGACGCCCGGCAATCATGACGGGGGGGCTGCCAGCGCCTATTGGAACATCTTTGATGTGCCAACCCAGGGCCAGGCGGGGGGGAGCGCTTCTGGCAACGCGCACTATTATTCGTATGATTACGGCAATATTCACTTCATCAGCCTGGACGCCTTTAACACGGCCACTGACTCCAGCAGCGCCATGCTGGCCTGGATGACCAACGACCTTGCCGCCACCAAACAGCGGTGGATCGTCGCCTATTGGCACGCGCCGGTTTACTGCAAGGTCTTCTACGATTCGGACTCCCTGGCCCAGTCCGTGGCGATGCGTCAGAATTTCGTCCCTGTGCTCGAGAAGTACGGCGTGGATTTGGTGCTCAACGGCCACTCGCATGTGCTGCAGCGCTCGTTTTTCGTGAATAGGCATTACGGGATCGCCTCCACTTTCAGTGAGACCAACAAGGTGGTGGCCGGCAGCGGACGGATCGATGATACGGGGGCTTATATCAAGACCGGCACGGCCGGGGCCGTCTATGTCGTGGCCCCCACTGGGTGTGGCATGACCCGGTCTGGCAGCCTGCATGCGGCCTGTTATACGATGGTCAACAGCGCTGCTGGCTCCATCGTGGTGGATGTCAACGGGGATCGTCTCGACTTCCGGATGGTGTCCTCCACCGGAACTATTGCGGATTACTTCACCATCCTCAAGCAGGGCGGCCAAAGCGTGTCGAGGCCCTACCTGACGGGCAAACCCCTGGTGTCCCAGGGCGTGTTCACGGTCGGGTTCGCCGGCACGCCGGGCCTGGTGTACACGGTGCAGCGCACCGACAACCTGCAGTCCGGTTGGGTGAACTGGACCAACATCACCGCTCCGGTCAGCTCGATCATCCTGCTCCAGGACCCGGTGGGAACCGCTCCCCGCCGCCTGTACCGCTTGGTTTATCCGGCGCAGTAACCGCATAATATTTGATGCCATCTTTTCGCCGCTTCAGTAGCATGCCGCCATGAAGGCATTGTATGGCGGGCTGCGTCTGGGGTTGCACCGGGTGATGTTTGCGCGGGTGCGGGGTATGTTTCTTGCCGTTTTGGCGGGTATGCTTGGTATGTGCGCTTGTTCTGGAGCGCCTGCCTCGGTGCTCCTGCCGGGCGAGGTTCAAGTGCGTCTTGAGCCCGGGTGCCTGAAGTCCAGCTCTCCGCTGGCCGATTTTTCCGGGCTGCTCGATGAGCAGGCCCAGGTTGGCTTTCCCCCGACGATCAAGGCGACCAACGGCTGGAAAATCCCCTCCCAGTACGGCAAGCAGTTCCCGTTTTCCGCCACGCTCGACCTGGGCACCACCCAATACCTGGCCGGCCTGTGGGTGTTTGACACCCATAACGTCGGCGGCCTGAGCGTATCCGTCGGTCAACCCGGGGCCTGGCAGGAGGTGACCAATTACAACTGCGGAGCCTACTTGAGCTGGGTGCGGCTGCCGTTGATGGCAGCCACTCGCCACCTGCGGCTTGAACTCAAGTCCCCCGGTGCCAACTTCAGCGAGATTGTCCTGTCAGCCTTCACCCCGGCGGCGTGGGAGACGATGCAGCGGGAACGCCTCCAGCAGCAGGAACTGAGTGCCCGGCGTGCCGCTGCCCTGGCCCAGGCGCGGGCGGAGGTGGAGCGCCGCCCCTGGATTGAACTGGCCCCGTTTGGCCGGGTGCGGGTGGTGGAGGAGGTCGATTGCTCCCGGCCGGAGCCGGGCCAGCAGTTCCGGGAAAGCCCGGCCGGAATCACCCGGGTGGAAAACCTCCTCGGCCGCCCGCACCGGGTGCTGGCTCCGTCGCCAAACGAGGCCGCCTACATGGCCTTTCGCGTGGGGAGGTACAAGCTTCTGCAGCCGGGGGCGGCCTACGTGCTGGCCGTGGATTACCCGGAGGATGCGCCGCGCAGTTTTGTGCTGCTGAATGGCGGCAACGAAACCAGCCGGGGCTGGCACACCGGCAATACTCTGGGCGACGCCCTGCACGCCAAGTACGTCAACAGCAACGTGGAATCCCTCCGGGTGCCGCTCTCGGGCAAAACCGAGACTTGGACCTGTTACTTTCGGCTGCACGATCGCTTTCCCGATCTCCTGTTCCTGCGCGGGGCCGGGCCGCGCAGTTTGGAGATTGAGGATGGCTTTGACGTGGTCATCGCCCAGTTCAGCGCGCGCAACGATCCCACCTCCCGGGGGGCGGCGGTGGCGCGCATCCGCCTGCTGGAGGTGCCCGCCGCCACGGATGTGGCCCAGCCCCTCGTGCTGCCGCCCGCGCCGCTGCCGCAGCGGGTGATCACCTGGCGCGAGGAAATGGCGGACGGGGTCATTGAAAGCGACAAGCTCGCCGAACGCGGCGTGAGCAACCGCCTGGACTGGTATCGCTTCAAGGTGTCGCAGATGAAATTCCTGGGCCTGAATTGTTTCAGCAAGGATCTGCTGGAGTTTGGCGCCTGCCAGCACTGGGATTCCACCCCTTACGGCGGAAATGACTGGGTGTTTTTCAATGGGCCCAAGAAGGATCTCTGGGCGCAGGTGGTGCAGTTGCTCGGCACCAACGGCCTGAGCGTGCTGCCGTATTATGAGTATGCTGGCAGCAAAGGGTATCGGGGCCTGGGCCCCCAGCGCCGGGCCAAGCCGCTGACGCGGGACGATGCCTTCACGCACATCTCGTGGATCGAAAGCTCCAACGCGGACATCACCGATCCGGAATCGCTGGCCGATTTCACGCGGATGCTGGATCTGACCGTGCTTCGTCTGCGGGATCAGGCCTCGTTCCGTGGTGTCTGGGTGCGGCCCCGCTCCCAATTGCCGATGGGTTTTGGCGATCGCACCCGCGAACGGTTTGCCCGCGAGGCTAGCCAGGGGGTGGCCGTCACCCGCCAGCAACTCCAGGACCAGCCTGAGTTGCTCAAGCGGTATGAGCAATGGTGGTTCGGCAAGCGCCGGGATTTTCTGGCCGGGGTACGGGATTTTCTGCGCACCAACGGCCTGCCGGAGGCCAATGTCCTGTTCACCGCCGATGCCAGCGAGCCCGGGGTCTCGTTTCCGACCTGGGAGAAACGGGTGGTCACCGATGACGTCTCCACCTGGCAGGGGCTGCTGAAGGGGGAGGAGCATTTGGAGGGCGGCAAAAGTGTGGCGGCGCTGGCGGCGTCGGCCGTGGTGGCGGAAAAGCAGTTCCTGTCTGCCCTGCTGTCCCCGCCGTTGAATTGGGGCAAGTGGGAGGTGCATCATGCCAATCCGCCGGCGGATCCATCCCTTTACCAGCCGGTGCCCGGGGTGCTGCTGACGCACGGGTTTAACCGCTATTACACGGTGGCTTCCCCGGCGACCTTTGAGGCCTTCCGCACGCCCGCTGGCCTGGCGGCGGTGCGGCACCACGCGCTGAACGAGGACATGATGTTTGATGCTCAGGGCAAATCCAAGCTGGGCTATTTTGTGGCTGACATGGAGCGGGCCGGGCCTTACTGCATGCTGGCCGAGGCGCAGGCGGTGGCGCAGGGGGATCCCAGCCTGGTCGGTTACCTGCTGGGCAACAACCTGGCGCGCGGTTTTCCGCAGTATGTCCGCCGGTTCAATGCGAATTACCTGGCCCTGCCCGCCTTGCCCAGCCGGCGCCTGCCTGCCGGGGCGGATGCCGAGGTGGTGGTGCGGAGCATTGCCACCGAGGGGAAGGGGACCTACCTGGCCATCGTCAACACCGGCCTCCAGGCCAAACCGACCGCTGAGGTGCGATTGCCAACCGGTGGCTCCGTGCAGGAAGTGGTCAGTGGCCGCCCGCTGGTGGTGCGCGATGGCGTGGTGACGCTGGCGCTTGACCCGTGCGAATTGCGCACGCTCAAACTGGTGAGTCGCTGAGACTGAACCTCATTTCATCCTCTGGCTGCTGGTTGCCAGCGCCTTGGTGATCTGGACCGATTACACGCTCGTCCGGTGGGGGTGGCACCGGGTGAACCAGCCGGTGGGTGATGTCGGCAGTCAGGGTTAATCCCAGGTGATCAGGTACCGCCCGACCCGGGCGGTACCCACCGTCAGGCCCAGCCGCTTGCCCTGCCAGACGGGTTTCAAGGTTTGCAGAACCTCCCCGGTGCCGATGGCCAGCGCCTGGATCGTCAGGCGCTTCCGGTTTGCTGTGGGAGCGAGTTTGGCCAGGTCGAGTTCCACGTTGAATTGTTTCTCGCGCGGGTAGGGGTACACCACCAGCCGGTCCCGGCTTTTGTTGACCTTGACCGCGCCATCGGTGGCGATGCTGCCGAAATCAACCCATGTTCCAGCGGGATTGAGCCGGGCGGAGAAGTCGATCTCTCCGGCGGTTGCGTTCGTTGCGGCTGTCGGGGGAGATGATTTGATTCCCGTGATGCGGCCATTCTGGCGCTCCAGAACAAGGCGGGCCAGCCGGATGCGGTTGGCCTCATCACGGGAGCCTTTCAGCTTCAGACGGTCATCCAGAAACAGGCCGGTGACCAGCTCGTATTCGGAGGCGGTGGCGGGGATGGTGAATTCATGGGGGCCATCCACAATGACATCACCGGGCCGCCACTGGCTGGTGGGTTTGGGCAAGCCGTGATCCTGCTGGAAGGCGATCTTGTCCGCCGTGTTCAGGCCGGGGGCGGTGCCATGCACGAAACAATGGTAATCGCGGTCCAAGGCCTCCTCCACCACCCATTCATAGGTGACTCGCACCCGGTTTTCGCCCAGGTATTGGAAGGCGCGAAGGCGCGGTTCAATGCCCCGGGGGCCGTGCCGGTAGGGCAGGGGAAACCAGGTGCGGGTGTCGGCGAAGGCGAAATCCGGGCACTCGGAGTAATCGACGACCTTGCCCGCATGCAGGGCGGTGTGGACCTCCGTTCCAGGACCCAGCGCCAGGACGCCCCATTGTGGCAGTTGGCGGCCTTCCACCGCCCATGGTTCTGGCTGCCAGTTCACCCACACCGTCAGCCCGCTGTCGTAGCGGATGCGTTGCCGACTGGTGGCGTCGAGCGGCAGGGCGGCGGAGGCTGTCACCCAGCGGCCGTTGACCTCGTAGCGGATTTCCGTGGCGCGCGCGTTGCCATAGAGGTGCTGCACGGGATGCATCAGGTGGTGTTCCCGGACGATCCAGGGGATGTTATGGGCCTGGCTGCTGCTGACAAACCCGGCGTGGCCGTACGCCATTTCCATGGCCCGGTATTTGTCGATTTGCTCCATGGATCCCACATTGAATCCCCAGCGGGACTGGTACCCTTGTCGGAACCAGCGCTCGTAGTAGCCCATGCCGTGGTTGACCATTTGCGGGTGGATTTTCAGCAGGTCAAAATCAAGGAACGGCAGGTGGTCCTCGCCTCCCTGTACCTGGGCTTCCACCCCGTCGCAGAGGCCGGCCCAGTAGAAGTGGTTGGCCCCTTCCCCGAAGAGCGGGCCCTGGTGGGTGTCGCGCTCGTACTGGAACAGGGCCGCATCATGTTTCACCTTGGCCAGCGCCATGGCGGCCTGGGGCTGGGTGGCGTCGTGGTCGAGTTGATGCCACGGCGGCACGCAGGTGTGCACGTCCAGATACGACGCGGTGGTTTGGTAGTTGGCATGAATGCCGGGGCTGTTGCTGCGGGCGAACTCCAGGGCCCGGTTGCATTTCAAACCGTAGCTCTGCACTTGGGTGCCTTCATTGAACCAGGCTTTGGAGGGGCTGCCATCACGTGTCAACACGCGCGCGGTGGGATCATAGGAGGGCGCGTCCGGATACAGGTCGATGTAGTTTTCGTGCACCGACCAGACGTAGCCCATCTGGTTGGCGGTGCGGCCAAACACCTTCATGGCCTCGTCCCCGCCCTGCCGGGGATTGGCGGGAATGTGGTCGGGCAGTTTGACGTCGTAGCCGTACCGTTGCCAGTCATGCTGGATGATTGCCACGTGATCCACCCCGTGGTCCTTCAACTGTTGCAGGGTTTCGGCATCGCTGGCAAAGGTCCCCTTCCGGTGCCCCCAGATATCCAACATGATCCTGGGTCCCAGCAGGCCGATATAGGGGGAGGGAGGATGCGGGATGTTGGGCAGCACTTCGCTGATATCCGGCGAGACAGCGAGGTAGCCGCTCTCGCGCAGTGGATTGCGCGTGCCGTCGGTCTTGCGATCATAGGCCGCCTCTCCCTGCGGACAGCGGGAGGCGTGTGAGACGGTCCAATCCAGAAACCGGCAGACGTACACGCCTTGCACCGGCAGGTATTGGGCCGTGCCGTCCAGATAGGGGATGGGGATGGTTTTCCGCAAGGCTGCCCCGGACACGGTACCCAGAGAGAAACGGCTGATGGCGGGATCGCTGGAGACGGCTTCCACCGTCAGGGCCTTGCCTTGGATGCCAAAGGTCCAATCCACCGTGACCGTCTTGCCTGTGACGGAGTATTGCCAGGAGGCCTTAATTTGCTGTCCCACCTGGCGCACGCTCAGGGCTTTGCCTGCCTGGACGGGCTGGGGCTGGGATTGGGTCTGTGTCGGGCCGGCCAGGTCCACAGTCAGTTCGCTGTGGGCGGCGGGCCACACGACCGGGGTGTCGCCGAATTGGGCCTGGAAGTCAGCCATGGTTCCAGTCCTTGGCTGGTAGGTGTACACCAGTCGGCCATCTTTGCCCTCGTACAGCAGCCGAAACCCGTTGGTTGTGGTTTCGATCCGGTTCCGTCCCTCCAGCAGGTTGCTGGGGAGGACTCCCTTGCCCGGGCGGTTGCCTGCATTCAACCCCGAGGTCTTTGCCGTGGCCAGGTAGGCGGGCTGGCGCAGCAGTTTTTCCACCCTCGCATTTTGGGCCGCGCCCGGTTCGCCCAGGGTGATGCGTGCATCGCCGAAAAAGGCGAGGTCGAACGAGGAGCTGTTGCGGGGGCCGGGTTCCACCTGCAGACGCAGGCCCACGGTCTGGCCCGCATAGGGCGACAGGTCGAATTGGAAATCCCGCCATTCCGCACGCGCGTAGTGCTCCCTCATGAGTGGCTGCTCTTTCCCATTGATCACCAGCAGGACGGAAAAGGTGACGCCATCGCTTTTGTCTGGTGTGGCAACATCTGGGGCCATGGCGATGCCAAAGTTCAGGGAGGCAGGCGAGACTTTGGGCAGGGTCAGTTGGTATTCAACGGTGGTGCGGCCAGGCGGTTTGCGCCAGGGCGAATGCATCAGCAAACCCGGGCGGCCGGAGATCCGGCCCCACGGCATATATGAAATGCCGGTTTCCGGGTCGAAATGCCCCTGCCAGGAGCCAGGCATGGCCACCTCCGGTTGCCCATACGATTGCCAGGTGACCTGGTAAACCCCGATCTCTGACAGCGGCGTAACTCCCGGAGGCAGAGGCACTGGTGCCGGTGTGGAGGCAGCCAGGGCGGGCAGGAGGGCAAACCCGGGCATCGTCCAGCACAAGAGTTTTTGCATCAATGTCATCCACCATGGACGTTGCCTGGCGGGAAAACCTTCAATGAGTCATAATCCGGATTGAAACCGGTCTGCTCCCCGATAAGCTGGCGGGGTGACGGACGAAGCTTGTGCGCATCAACGGGTCGCCACCCGCATTCTCTGGGGGATGCTGGTGGGTCTGGCTGTGGGTTTGGTGCTGCGTGGCGGAGGGGCTCTCGTGCCGGCGGTGGAACCGGCCTTGCAGGGCTTGGTGAAGCACGTGCTGGATCCCCTGGGGCAAGTCTTTCTCCGGATGTTGTTTTTTGTCGTCGTGCCGCTGGTTTTCTCCTCCCTCGCGCTGGTGGTGTTGCAATTGGGGCGGTCGTCACAACTGGGGCCGCTGGCGGGCCGCACCTTCCTCTTGTTCGCCCTCAACATGGTGATCGCCACGGTGCTGGGATTGCTGTTGATGAACATCGTCAATCCCGGCCGGTTTGTCAGTCCGCTGGCCAAGCGCGCCCTTTTTCAGCAATTCACCGCCCAAGGCATGGACTTGGCAAACCGGGCGGCCCATCAGCCGTCGATGAGTCCGGCCTCGCTGGTGGAGATGTTCATGCCGCGAAACCTGCTCGGGGCGGTGGCGGATTTTCAGGTGCTGCCCCTGATCCTGTTTGCCATCCTTGTGGGCCTGGCGGCGACCCACTTGCCGGAGGCACGCCGTCGCCAGGTGCAATCCGGGCTGGAAACCGTTTCGGAGCTGATGACCTGGCTGGTCAGTTTTGCCATGCGTCTGGCCCCGTGGGCGGTCAGCGCTTTGCTGGCCTCGCTGGTACTGAAGCTGGGCTGGCAATGGCTGCAGGCTCTGGCGGTGTTTGTGGGGTGCGTGCTGGTGGGGTTGGCGGTGCATCTCTTCGGAACCATGTCGCTCCTGCTGCGCCTGTTTTCCCGGCGGTCGCCCCGCGAGTTTTTTCGCGCGATCAGCCCCATCCTTGTGACCGCGTTTTCCACCAGTTCCAGCAATGCGACGCTGCCGGCCGCCCTGCAACTCACGCGGGAGCGTCTGGGGGTGACCCCTTCGGTGGCTGGCTTTGTGCTGCCGCTGGGGGCCACCATGAACATGAGCGGCACCGCCCTGTATGAGGGGTGCGTGGTGCTGTTCGTGGCCCAGGTTTATGGGGTGGGGCTCGGTTTGGGGGCCCAGATCACCCTGGTGGTGATGGCGGTGCTCAGCGCCGTGGCCGTGGCGGGGATTCCGGGCGGTTCGCTGCCCCTGATCGCCGCGCTCCTGACGAGCTTCGGCATTCCGGTGGAGGGCATTGCCATTGTGCTGGGCGTGGACCGTTTGCTTGACATGGCCCGCACCACCCTCAACGTCGGGGCGGATGTGGTGACAGCCTGCATTGTGGATGAAATGACCCATCCGCCGGAGCATCCCCCCGTCTGAACCAGGCTTTGCGTCGCTGTTTTTCCTTTTCCTTGATGGTTTCCTGCGAAACAATCGCCTAGCCGACCAATCCCGGCCCTATGAGTCAACCTGCCCAGACCAAGCCAGTCCGGACGCCCGATGCGTCCTGGTACAAGCTGTTTTTTTTCCTGATGGTGGTTGGCTTTGCGGCCTTGAATTTTGTTTTGTGGTATGTGGCCTCAAAACCCGGGGTGACCCTGATGCCCGAGGAGCCTCGGGGGCCGGGTCCGTATCAGCATCGGCCGGACGAGCTGGTTTATTCCGGATACGCCGGTTCCCAGGGGTGCCGGGATTGTCACCGCGCGGCGTTCGACAAATGGCAGGGCTCCCACCACGGACTGGCGGAACGTTCCCTGGTGTCCGCACTCGACCGCGCCGCGTTTGTGCCCACCCGGAATTTTTCCCATGGCACACAGCAAACTTCCGCCCGCATGGTCGATGGCCGATATGAGGTGGTGACCGCCGGTCTGGCCGGCACCAATCAGGTGTTTCCCCTTGTCCGAGTGCTGGGGGAGACCCCGCTCCGGCAGTTTTTGGTGGCCGAGGCGCGCGGCCGTTATCAGATCACCGAAGCGTCCTATGATCCGCGCACCAATGAATGGTTCAATGTTTACGGGCAGGAAGACCGGCTGCCGGGAGAGTGGGGGCATTGGACCGGCCGGGGCATGACTTGGAACGTGATGTGCGCTTACTGCCACAACACCCGCGTGCGCAAGAACTATGAGCCGGAGACGGACACCTACCGCACCCGCATGGCCGAAATGGGGGTGGGCTGCGAATCCTGCCACGGCCCCATGGGCGCGCACATGGCCTGGCAAAAAAAACACCCCAATCAAAAAGGAGATCCGGCGGTCCTCCGGTTTTCATCGCAGCAAACGCTTGATACCTGCGGCTCCTGCCATGCCCGGCGGGGGGATTACACCGGGGATTTTCATCCGGGTGAGGATTTCTTTGACCACTTTGCCCTGAGCATCCCCGACGAGACCGATATTTTTTATCCCGATGGCCAGATCCGGGATGAGGATTACGAGTTCACTGCTTTTCTGGGCAGCCGCATGTTTCATTCCGGGGTGCGCTGTCTTGACTGTCACGACCCCCACGCGGGCAAGGTGCGGGCGAAGGATGATTCCCTGTGCCTGCGTTGCCACGCGCAACCCGTGGCGCCCGCCCCCAAAATTGAGGTCGGCCGCCACAGCTTTCACAAGCCGGGCACACCGGGCGACCGGTGTGTGGATTGCCACATGCCGCAAACGGTGTACATGCAGCGGCATTGGCGCCGCGACCACGGGTTCACCATTCCCGATCCGCTCCTGACCAAGGAGCACAACCTTCCCAATGCGTGCAACCGCTGCCACCAGGATCGCACCACGGATTGGGCGCTCCAATACACCACCCAGTGGTACAGCAACCGCATGGATCGGCCGTACCGCCAGCGTTCCCGGATTCTGGCGCGGGCCAAGGCGGGGGATGACACGGTGGTGCCTGAACTGATGGCCTGGGTGCGGCAGGAACCGATGCCGCAATGGCGGGCGGTGGGGGTGAATTTCCTGCGCCGGTGGGTGGACCAGCCGGCGGTCAGCGAAATGATCCTGGCCTCGGCGGCCGATACCAATGCCCAGGTGCGCGCCATGGTGGCGCGGGCGCTGGAGCCACTGGCCCAGGAATCCGGATCGGTCCCCGCCCAACGGGTGCAACAACTGCTGGACGATCCGGTGCGTGCCGTCCGGATTGAGGCCGCCTGGTCCGCGCGCCGCACGCTGGGGACCAATCATCCCGTGGGTCGGGAACTCCTGGCGTACTTTCATGCCAACGCCGACCAGGTCGGCAGTCTGATGCAGCAGGGCGTTTTCCACCTGGATCGCAATGAGGCCGCCCAGGCGCAGGAAAAGCTGCACCGGGCCATCAGTCTGGATGGGCACTCGGCTCCGCTGCGCCACGCTCTGGCGGTGGTTTACAGCGCGCAGAACCGCCCCCAGGACGCCCTGGCGGAGCTGCAGGCAGCCTGCCGCCTTGCCCCGCGGGAGGCGGAATACCGGTTCAAACTGGCGCTGGCGTGGAATGAGGCGGGCCAGCCGGGGGCGGTGATCACCAATCTTGAACAGGCGGTGAGGCTTGATCCCGCGTTTATGCAGGCCTGGTACAACCTGGGGTTGGCGCTCGCTGCCACCCGGCCAGATCAGGCTCTGGAGGCTTTGGAGCGGGCCGAAAAGCTGAGTCCGCAAAACGCCCAGGCACCCTACGCCCGGGCCACCATTCTCTATCAGCAAGGCCGCATCACTGAAACCCGGCGTGCGGTGCAGCGGGTGCTGACCCTGCAGCCCAACCACTCTGAGGCCCGCCAACTGTGGCAGACCCTGGAAAAGTGAACGCCCGTGTGAGTGGCCCGCCGGCGGTCACGCGGATTCCAGGATGATGTTCGCGTACTGGGTGGTGTCCCCGGTGCGGATCAGGCCGATGGCCCGGGGCACGCGCAGCTTGAACTCCACGTGCGGCTCCTGGACCACCGTGATCCCGGCCAGGGCCTGGTTGAATTGGCTGCGGGTGCGGGCGGAGTTGTTTTCCGCAAATTCCCGCGCCATCCAGGCCTTGCCCGCCACGAAGTTGGTCCGCAGCGCCCGGAGCACCTGCAACACGGTGGGCAGATCATCCACCAGGGAAATATCCACGGTTTCCACCATGGGCCAGAAGGGGAAACCCCGATCCGAGACGACGAGGGTGTTAGTGTGCCGCACCCGGCTGAGCAGGGAGTTGATTTGCGGGTTCAAAATTCCGGTTTTTAACATGGCATCAAAAAGTGTGGTCGGCAGCATGCCCGGGTTTCCGCCCAAAGGCGATGCTCTTTTTGGAGCGTTCAGCGCAGGCGTCGAAAGGCCTCCGGGGAAACTCCGAAGGTGCTTTTGAAGGTGCGCGAAAAATGGAAAGGGTCGCTGTAACCCAGCTCATCGGCCACCTGTTTGACCAGCACGCCGGCATCCTGCAGCCGGGTGGTGGCGTGGTTCATCCGCAGGCGCACGAGGTACTGGTAGGGGCTCTGATGCTCAAACCGCTGAAACAACCGGCACAGATAGGCGGGTCGCACATGGCACTCTTGGGCGAGCAGGTCGAGGGAGGTGAGCCGCAGGTAGTGGGTCTTGGCGTGTTGGCGGCAACGTTGGTAGGTGGCAAATGCCGGGGTGGTCACCACCCCGGCCGGCACCCGGGTTTCCGCGATTTTCAACCCCAGTTGCTCCAGGATCTTCACGCAAATACGGGCTGTGAATGGGGTGGCCTTCAGGCCATTGTCTATCAGGTCATCGAACAGGCGCATGATTTCCCCGGAGGCCAGCACTTGCAACACCTCCCCGGGGGCGGGCCCATACGTGGTCAATTGTGCCCGCGCCTCCGTTCCGGTGAAGTCCAGGAAGTATTTGAACATCGGGTTGGTGGGGTCGTTGACGATCTCGTGCCCCACCCCGGGGCCGTAGGCAAACAGTGTGCCGGCCACCAGTTCATGGCGCGTCCCCGCCAGGGTGATGGAGCCCCTTCCGCGCGCGACAAACTCAATGGAGTAAAAGGGGAAATCCGTTCTCCGAATGGTGTAGTCCGGGTTGCACAGCTCGCAGCCGCCGCTCACCACGGCCAGGGGCTTGCCGGGGGCGGGCTTCAGCTCCAGGAAAAAGCGCCGGGCCTGCGAAACCTGCGGGGAAAAAAAATCCGGGGCGACCGGATTGCTGGTGCTGTCGCGCGTGCGCTTCGCCATATGGGTGATGATCATACAGGGTAGGCACCGGTTTTTGCACGACGGAAAATCGCAGCGCTTGGATGCCGGATGGGATCAGGCCCAACATGTCCGCTGGCTCTTGGGGCCGGTTTGTGGCAGGGTGGATGCCAATGAATGCTTCGTTGTGCAAACCGCCCCGGGCGAGTCACATGGAAACCCGCTACATCGTCATGCCCCAGCATGCCAATGATGCGAACGTGGCCTTTGGCGGCACCATCATGTCCTGGATTGATATGTTGGCGGCCATGGTGGCCCAAAAGCACTGCGAGGGCCGGGTGGTGACCGTGAGCATTGATCACATGGCTTTTCTGGCCCCGATCCGGGTGGGGGAGCACGTGGTGCTCAAGGCCTCCGCGAATTACGTCGGACACACTTCCATGGAAGTGGGGGTGCGGGTGGTGCGGGAGAATCCTTATTCCGGTGAAAGCGTCCACGCCACCACCGCCTACCTGACCTTTGTGGGGTTGGATGCCCAAGGCCGTCCGAGCCCCATTCCGGGTTTGCAGCCGGAGTCCCCGGAGGAGCAACGCCGCCATGAGAATGCCCGGTTGCGGGTGGAAGCGCGGCGGGAGCTGCAAAAAAGGATCCGCCAGCAGGGCCACATCTGATGCGTGAGTGAGGCTCGTCAGTCCCGTTCGATGCCGGCCAGCATCTGGTGGTGGGAGATCAGCGGCCTGCCCTCCCGATCCTCCGGGTACTCGAAGACTTTGCCCTCGAAATTCCGGATGAGGACCCGGTCGCCGTTGCGGCTCAGGATGTAATCAGGGTTGATGGGAACCTTGCCCCCCCCGCCGGGGGCATCAATGACGTATAGCGGCACGGCGTAGCCGCTGGTGTGGCCGCGCAAGGCGCTCATGATGGCCAGGCCCTGGCGCACGCTGGCGCGGAGATGTGCGGAGCCGGTGATCAGGTCACACTGGTAGATGTAGTAGGGTTTCACCCGGCACATGAGCAGCTTTTGCAGGTGGGCCTTCATCACCAGCGGGTTATCGTTCACCCCGCGCAGGAGCACGGATTGGTTGCCCAAGGGGATTCCCGCATCCGCCAGCCGTTCCAGCGCCGCCTTCACCTCCATGGTCAGCTCCCTTGGATGATTGGAGTGGATGCTGATGAACAACGGATGGAACTGTCGCAGCATGGCGCACAGCTCGGGCGTGATGCGCTGGGGAAGAAAAATGGGGATGCGGGTGCCGATGCGCAAAAACTCCACATGGGGGATGGCCCGCAGGCGGTTGAGCAGGTATTCCAGCTTCTCATCGCTGAAAAGCAGGGGATCGCCGCCGCTCAACAGCACATCGCGGATCTCCGGATGCGTGGCGATGTAGTTGATCTGCCGGTCGAACTCGGGGTGGAAATCGTAGCCGGCCGCGTTGCTCACCAGGCGCGAACGGGTGCAGTAGCGGCAGTAGGAGGCGCAACGGTCGGTGACCAGGAACAGCACCCGGTCCGGGTAGCGGTGTACCAGGCCCGGGACGGGTGAATGGCTGTCCTCTCCGCAGGGATCGCTCATTTCCCACGCGGCGGTGTGGGTTTCCTCGATGCTGGGGATGACTTGGCGGCGGATCGGGCAGCCCTCGTCGGAGGTGTCAATCAGGTTGAAAAAAAAGGGCGTGATGGCCAGCGAAAGCTTGCTGTTGGCCAGCATGGTGCCGGCGTGCTCCTCGGGCGTGAGGGTCGGCATGAGCCGTTGTAACTGGGGGAGGGTGGTGATGCGGTGCTTGAGCTGCCAATGCCAGTCGTTCCATTCCAAATCAGAAACATGCGACCAGAAACCCCGGTCGGCCGGCCGGAATTCCTTCATCGCGGCGGCCCTGGCCACGGCGGAAGGGTCATCGGTTTTCATCTTGTTCTGTCTTTCTAACATTCTGCGCAATATAAGGATGATTGCCAATGTGTCAAGTGGGCCGTGCCCGTCCAGCCGGTGGTTTTCTCTTGCTTTGGGGGGCGGGGATGCTGGCAGTATGCGGTGCGCATACCGACGATCTCCGGTGAACCGGTTTGACGGCATGAAAACCGAACCAACAGCCAATGGCACGTTTGCCGCCTATGAGCGCGTGATCCGGCCCCGCCAGGGGCTGGCGGCGCTCAATCTGGGTGAATTGTGGCGTTACCGGGAATTGTTTTTGTTCCTGGCATGGCGCGATATCCTCGTGCGCTACAAGCAAACCTACATCGGCGTGGCCTGGGCGGCGTTGCAGCCGTTGTTGACCGTGGCGATTTTCACCCTGGTGTTTGGGGTGCTTGGCTCCCGCGCCTTTCCCAGTCAGGGCGTTCCCTACCCATTGCTGATCTTTGCGGGCCTGCTCCCCTGGAGCTTCTTTGCCAACGCCCTCAGCGAGAGCAGCCAATCGCTGATCGCCTCGGAGCGGATGATCACCAAGGTTTATTTCCCGCGTCTGATCATTCCCGCCAGCGCGGTGCTGAGCGGGCTGGTGGATTTTGCCATCGGGGTGTTGATCCTGGTGGCGATGCTGATCGGCTTCCGGGTCACGGGGGTGCGGATACCACTGGGGCCTCAGGTGTTCCTGCTGCCGGTGTTTTTCGGGGTGGCGTTTCTGGCGGCGTTTGCGGCGGGGCTCTGGTTCAGCGCGTTGAACGTGCGTTATCGGGATGTGAAGTATGTGGTGCCGTTCCTGGTGCGGATGGGGCTGTACGTGAGTCCGGTGGGGTTCGTTTCCAGCCTGATCCCGGAACGGTGGCGGTTCCTGTACAACCTGAACCCGATGGTGGGGGTGATCGACGGGTTCCGGTGGTGCCTGCTGGGGCCATCCTTCGAGCCGTACTGGCCCGGGCTGGTGGTGAGCGGGGTGGTCATCCTGGCGCTGCTGGTGAGCGGGGCGATTTATTTCCGGAGCATGGAGAAAACCTTTGCGGATGTGATCTGACATGAGCCGACCCATCATCTCTTTCAAGAATGTCAGCAAGCGGTACCTGCTGGGGGCCACTGCGGGGCATGACACCCTGCGGGATCAATTGGCGGGTGTGGGCGGATGGCTGAAACGGCGCGCGCGCGGCAGCTCAGGCCCGAAGTCCTCCACGATGACCGAGTTGTGGGCGTTGCAGGACGTGTCGCTGGACATCCAGCCGGGGGAGGTGGTGGGGATTATCGGGCGCAATGGCGCGGGCAAATCCACGATGCTCAAGGTCCTGAGCCAGATCACCGAGCCCACGCAGGGGGAAATTCATGTGCGGGGGCGTATGGCCAGCCTGCTGGAGGTGGGGACCGGATTCCACCAGGAGCTGACCGGGCGCGAGAATATTTTCCTCAACGGCGCCATCCTGGGGATGAGCCGGTCAGAGATCCAGCGCAAGTTCGACGAGATCGTGGCATTTGCCGAGGTGGACAAATTTCTGGACACGCCGGTGAAACGGTATTCCTCCGGCATGTACGTGCGGCTGGCGTTTGCGGTGGCGGCGCATCTGGAGCCGGAGATTTTGCTGGTGGACGAGGTGCTGGCGGTGGGGGATGCGACGTTCCAAAACAAGTGCCTGGGCAAGATGGAGGATGTGGCGCAGCGGAGCGGGCGCACGGTGTTGTTTGTCAGCCACAACATGTCGGCGGTGCAGACTTTGTGCGGACGGATTGTGCATCTTTCGCAGGGCCGGGTGCGCGGGGTGGGGCCGGCGGATGAACAGATCCGCGCCTACCTGGCCGATATGCAGCAGGTGCATAGCGGGTGCGAGCTGATGAACCAGAAGCTCGGTCCCGATCTGGAGCTGCGGCGGCTGCAACTCTCCCCCAACCCCGTGGTGACCGGTCAGGATCTGGAGTACACGCTTGAAATCGTGGCCAGTCGGGCCACCACGCTCGTGGAGTTCCAACTGCTGCTGCACTCCGTCTATGGGGCCCGGGTGGCGATGATTGATTTGCGGGGCCCGGGCGGCGCCGGACATCTGTTGCAGGCCGGGCAGGTGATTCGCTTCCGGGGCCGGATCCGACATTTGCCGCTGGTGGAGGGGGATTACCGGGCCGGGGTGTTTTATCACAGCACCGGCCATTACGGAGATCTGCTGGATCTGGTGACGTTGACTGTCGATGGCGCTCCGGCGGTGGATGGGCGGGTGCCGTACAAGCCGGTGCATCGGGGGGTGCTCAATCTCGATGCCCCGTTTGAGGTGGAGACCGGCCCGGCATGAAGTCCCCGTTGCGCATCCTCTGGCTGAAGACCGGCCCGCTTCACCCGCTCGACACCGGGGGGAAATTGCGGACTTACAACATGCTGCAGGAGCTGAACCGGCGGCACCCGGTGCATTATGTCTCGCTCTGCCCGCCGGAGACGGATGCGGCGACGCGGGCGGCGGCGGGGGAGTATTCACAGGCGCAGACCTGGATTCCGTGGCGCGAGCGACGGAAGGGGAGCGTGGGTTTTTACGCGGAGCTGGCGGCGAACCTGGGGAGTGGGCTGCCGTATGTGATCGCCAAATACCGATCTCGGGCGATGACCGCGGCGGTGCGGCGTCTGGCGGCCAGCCATGATCTGGTGGTGTGTGATTTTTTGACCCCGGCGGTGAACCTGCGGGGGGCGGGCGTGGAGCTGCCCTCGCTGCTCTTCCAGCACAATGTGGAGGCGTTGATCTGGCAGCGGCTGCGGGACAACGCGCGGGGCTGGCTGAAGCGCCGCTACATCACCGCGCAATGGCGGAGGCTGGCCCGGTTTGAGCGGGAGGCGGCGGCGGATTTTGACGGCGTGGTGGCGGTGTCGGAGGAGGATGCCGCCCTGATGCGGCGGGATTACGCGCTGGGGAATGTGCTGGGCGCGGTGCCGACCGGGGTGGACACGGAAAGCTACCAGCCGCCGACCGGCCCCCGGCCCCCGCAGACGCTGGTTTTCCTCGGCTCCATGGATTGGCTGCCGAACATTGAGGGGATCCGGTGGTTTGCGGAGACGGGTTGGCCGCTGCTGCGGCAGAAACATCCGGCCGCCACCCTCACCATTGTGGGGCGGCGACCGACGGCGGCGGTGCGGGAATTGGCGGCGCGGGACCCGTCCATCCGGGTGACCGGCACGGTGGACGATGTGCGTCCCCACCTGGCGCAGGCGGCGGTGATGATCGTGCCGCTGCGGGTGGGGGGGGGCACGCGGATCAAGATTTTTGAAGGCATGGCGACGGGCATCCCGGTGGTCTCCACGCGGATCGGCGCGGAGGGGTTGGCCGTGGCGGATGGGGAGCACCTGCTGCTGGCCGACACCCCGGCCGAACTGGCGGCGGCGGTGGGCGGGCTGTGGGCACGACCGGGGGGCGCCCAACGGATGGGCGCGGCCGGCCGGGAACTGGTGCGGAGCCGCTTTAGCTGGCCAAAGGTGACCGACGTCTTTGAACAATACTGCCTGGCGGTGGCCGGGCGCGAAAGGAAAACCGCGTGAGAATCAGTGTTTTCGGGCTTGGGTACGTGGGTGCCGTGGTGACTGCCTGCCTGGCCCGGGGCGGACACAGCGTGACCGGCGTTGACACCGACGCTGCCAAAGCCGCACTGGTGAACGCCGGGCGGGCGCCGATCATCGAGGAGGGGTTGGAGGCGTTGCTCACCGAGGGGGTGCAGGCCGGCCGGGTGCGGGCCACCACGGACTCCCGGGAGGCGGTGCTCACCTCGGATGTCTCGTTGATCTGTGTGGGGACACCGTCCCGGCCGACGGGGGAGATTGATCTGACCTATGTCGAGCGGGTGTGTGGCGAGATCGGCCGGGCGCTGCGGGAGAAGTCCGGCCCCCATCTGGTGGTGGTGCGGTCCACGCTGCTGCCCGGCTCGGTGGAGGGGACGGTGCTGCCTGTTTTGGAGGGGGAATCGGGCCGCAAGCTGGGCCCCGAACTGGGGGTGGCGATCAATCCGGAATTTCTACGGGAGGGGACGGCGCTGGAGGATTTCTTTCATCCGGCCCTGACGGTGGTGGGGGCGGTGGCGGACCGGGATTTTGAACAGGTGGCGGAGCTGTACCGGGGCCTGTCCGCACCGGTGGTGCGCACCACGTTCAAAGTGGCGGAGATGATGAAGTATGTGAACAACGTGTTTCACGCGTTGAAGATCACGTTCGGCAACGAGATCGGGGCCATCTGCCACCGGTTGGGCGTGGATGGCCGGGAGGTGATGGACCTGCTCTGCCAGGACACGAAATTGAATTTGTCGCCGGTCTATCTGCGGCCGGGGTTTGCCTACGGGGGCTCCTGCCTCCCGAAGGATCTGCGCGCGCTGTGCCGACTGGCGCAGGCGCAGGAGGTGGAGGTGCCGCTGCTGCGGGCCATCGGGGCCAGCAACGAGCGTCAGGTGCAGGCGGCGGTGGAACGTATCGTGGCGCAGGGGCGCCGGCGCATCGGGGTGCTGGGGTTCGCGTTCAAGGGGGGCACAGATGACCTGCGGGAATCACCGGTGGTGACGCTGGTGGAGACGCTGCTGGGCAAGGGGTACGAGCTGAAGCTGTACGACGCGCGCGTCTCCCTGGCGCGGCTGGTGGGGGCGAACCGGCGGTTCATTGAGCAGCGCATCCCGCACCTTTCACGGCTGATGGTGGAGCAGGCGGCGGAGCTGGTGGCGCACGCCGAAGTCGTCATCATCGGCAACCAGAGCGCCGGGCACGCGGCCATCCTGGCGGGGTTGCGCCCGGACCAGGTGGTGATCGACCTGACGCCCGCCGCCCGGGTGCGGCCCGCCACGCCGGCGCGGTATGAAAGAATTTGCGGCTAGCCGTGTGAAGCCGTACCTTGGGGACACGAAGATGTCCCGGAACCAGCCACCCACCCTGTCACGGCGGCTCCTCAAAAGTCTGCTGCGTCTGGCGCAGACGGAGGAGAACCGGCACGAGTTGCTGGACTCGACCCTTTACCGCGAGGCGGTGCTCCGCCAGGCCAACGATCTGTGTGCCATGCAGGCCGCCCATCCCGGTCTGGTGGCCAATCCCTCCCCCGCCCACCGCTGGCGCATGGCTGAACGCAGCTACTATTCCCGTCACGGCGAGGATGGCCTGATCCTCAACCTTTTTTCCCGGCTGGGGGCGCCGCACAAGACTTTCATCGAGATCGGCGCCGGGGATGGCGCCAGCAGCCGCACCACCAACCTGATCCTGCACTTCGGGTGGCAGGGGCTGCTGGTTGAGGCGGTGCCGGAACGGGCCGCCCGGGCCGGGGAGTTTCATCACCGGCAGCACGGCCGCTCACCGGAGGAGGTGCGGATTGTCAAGGGGGTGGTGACGGCGGAGAATGTGGAGGGCATGATGGCGGAGTATGGGTGCGCGGGGGAGCTGGATCTGCTGTCGCTGGGTATCGGCGGACAGGATTACTGGGTGTGGAAGGCGCTGGAGCGGGTGCGGCCGCGGGTGGTGGTGATCCATTACAACGCCAGCCTGGGGCCCGACCGCTCGCTGACGGTGCCGCTGGCTCGGGAGTTTGACCGTTTCGCCAAACATCCCACCGGCTGGTATCACGGGGCGTCGCTGGCGGCCTTGGCCAAGTTGGGCGAGGCCAAAGGCTATGTCCTGGCCTGCTGCGATTCCGCCGGGGTGAACGCCTTCCTGGCGCGCCGGGATGCAGCCTGGGCCTCGGGTCTGGAGGATCTGCGCCCGCGCGAAGCGTTTTACGGGCACGCGGAACGGCTGCGGGAGGCCTCGCAGGAGCAGCAGTGGGAGACGCTCCGGCAACTGGAGTTCACGCAAGTCTGAGGCCAGGCATGAGGAAAGAGTGAGCATGGAAAACAATGGGCGCATGGATCGGCGGCGGTTTCTGGCGGCTTTGACGGCGGTGCCGCTGGCGCTGCACGGGGCTGAGTCGGCAGAGGGGATTCTGGACACGCACACACATTTTTACGATCCCACCCGGCCGCAGGGGGTGCCCTGGCCGCCCCGGCAGGAGCCGCGCCTTTACCGGCGGGTGCTGCCGCCGGATTACCTGGCGCTGAAACAGCCGCAGCCGGTGCGGGGCACGGTGGTGGTGGAGGCCAGCCCGTGGGTGGAGGATAACCAATGGATCCTGGATCTGGCGCGCGAGCATCCGTTCATCCGGGGTCTCGTGGGCAACCTGCCCATCGGCACGCCGGAGTTTGCCGGGCATTTGCGCAAGCTGGCGGAGAACCCGCGCTTCTGCGGGGTGCGGATCCGGGACCGGAAACTGGACGAGGCGGGTTTCCTGCCGGATCTGGAGCGGCTGGCGGCGGCCAATCTATCCCTGGACCTGGTGGGGGGGCGGGAGGTGCTGGCGTTTGCGGGGCGGATCAGCGCGCGGGTGCCCCGGCTGCGGGTGGTGATCGATCACCTGGCGGGGGTCAGGGTGGACGGTCAGGCCCCGGCGGAGGATTGGTGCGCGTCGATGCGCGCGCTGGCGACGCAGCCGCAGGTGTATTTCAAGGTGTCTGGACTCGTGGAGGGGACGGGACGCCGGGCGGGCGATGCGCCCGCGGAGCCGGCGTATTACCGTCCGGTGCTGGATTTCCTGTGGCAGACTTTCGGAGCCGGGCGGCTGATCTACGGGAGTAACTGGCCGGTGAGCGAGTTGTATGCTCCCCTGGCGACAGTGCAGCGGATCGCGTGGAATTATTTCTCCAGTCGCGGGGCCGAGGCACAAGTCTTCTGGCGGAACGCACAGAAGGTGTATCTGCGCTGATTGCCGCCCCATTCCAAGCGGGCGGGAGGAGAATCGACGCGGGGAAGCCGGGCGACTGACAGTATCCCTTGAACGACACCGCTATTCCGTTGGATTGAGTTGCCGAACAGGTTCCCGCGATGACCGGGAGAATAGTTGTTCTGCCGCCGGCTTCCCCGCGAATGCCCAAAGCAATCCGTTTTGCACCGAATAATGGCTACGCGGACAACGTGGCACAGGTCCGCACCGGTGTCGAGGGGGCAAAATGAAGTATTATTTGGCGGTGGCTCCGCTAGCTTTTCGGCCAGCGCTCGCTGACTTTTCGCCGGATGACTTCATCCATTTTCAGGATGGGCGGCCATTGGCGTGGGAAACCCTCACCGGCCAGTTTGCGGGTGGCATCGATGCCCATCTTGGTCCCCACCCCGGCCACGTTGGTGGCGTGGTCCAGCACATCCGCCGGGCCGCGCGTGGTCAGGGTGTCGCGCTGGGGATCGGTGTTGGCGCACCAGCGGAAGAGGACGTCGCTGGTGTTGTGCACATCCACATCGTCATCCACCACCACGATGTACTTGGTGAACATCATCTGCCCCATGCCCCACAGCCCGTGCATGATCTTGTAGGCCTGCATCGGGTAGGTCTTGCGGATGGAGACAAAGAGCAGGTTGTGGAAAACGCCCTCAGCCGGAAGGGCGATATCCACGACCTCCGGAAAATTCATCCGGATCACCGGCATGAAGAGCCGCACACTGGCGGCGCCGATGTAGAAATCCTCCATGGGCGGCAGGCCCACGATGGTGGCCGGGTAGAGGGCGTCCCGGCGGTGCGTGATGGCGGTGAGGTGAAAGGCCGGGTAGGCGTCGGGCAGCGTGTAATAGCCGGTGTGATCGCCGAACGGCCCCTCCACCCGCAGGGGTTCCCGGGGGTCAACGTAGCCTTCCAGTACAAAATCTGCGTTGGCGGGGACCTCAAGATCGTTGGTCAGACATTTGACCAGGTCCACGGACTTGCGGCGCAGGTAGCCGGCCAGCAGGAATTCATCCAGGCCATCCGGCAGGGGGGCGGTGGCGCAGAACGGGTACATGGGATCGCCGCCGAGAAAAACCGTGACGGGCATGCGGGCGCCGGTTTCGTGGTAGCGGCGGCCGTGGCGGGCCGCCACCTTTTGGAGTTGCCAGTGCATGCCGGTGGTCTGGGAATCCAGCACCTGCATGCGGTACATGCCGACGTTGCGCGCGCCGGTGTCCGGATCCTGGGTGACGACGCAGGGGAGGGTGATGAAACGGCCGCCATCCTGGGGCCAGCACTTGAGGATGGGCAGGTTGAGCAGGGTGGGCGGGGCCGGATCAGAGTTGAGCGGCATGACGCCCACCTCCGCGAGCGCCGGGCCGGCGGGCAGGGGTTGCTCAAACCGGTGAACCACCTCCTGGCAGGGGCCGGAGCTGACCTTGCGCGGGCGGGCATGGCGCAGCTCCAGGGCGGTGCCGAGCAGCTTGAAGGCCTCCCCGAGGCTGGTGGGAACCCGGGCCTTGACGAGCGAGCCCAGCTCATCCGCCACGTCTTGGACGCTGTCCGCGCCCATCGAGAGGGCCATGCGACGCCAGGAGCCGAGGGTGTTGATGGCGATGGGGAAGGGGGAGACCTGGCCGTTGACCGTTGGCTGCTCCAGCAGCAGGGCGCGGCCGCCGCCCGGTTTTTTCATTTCGCGGTCGGCCAGTTCGGTGATTTCCAGCTCCGTGGCGATCGGTTCGCGCACGCGCAGGAGTTCACCCTCGCGGTCGAGGCGTTCCACAAATTCCCGGTAAGATCCAAATGCCATGGGACAAAGTGTAAACCAAGAAGGCCAAAGGATAAAGACTAAGCCTTGGCCAAATTCTGCAGCAAGGCCTTGACGGTGCGGCTGGCGGTGTCCCAGTTGAGGCGGGTTTCGTATTCGTGAAAGGAGGACCGGGCCAGGGCCTGGTAGCGGGGGTAATCCCGCATCAGGCCGAGCACATAATCGCGGTACTCACCCGGGGGGGCGTCCACGGAGAAGCCGCAGCCATTGGCATCGTTGCGCACCACAGAAGGGATGCCGCCCACCCGGGTGGTGAGGCTGGGCACACCGAAGGAGCTGGCCTCACAAAAGGCGATGCCGAAAGCCTCGGCTCGGGAGGGGACAATGAGAAAATGCGCCTCCGCGAGGAGCCGATCCAGCAGGGCGCTGCCTTCGGGTTTGGACTTGTCCACGAAGCCGAGCGGTTTGACCCAGGGGGGCAGCGGGGTGCCGGGGGGTGGCTGGGAGCCGACGAGCGTCAGCTCGGTCGGCAGGCCCGCCGCGTTCAGAGCCTCGGCCACGGCCAGCGCCAGAACCCCGTTTTTACGCTGCCAGATGCGGCCGATGAACAACAGCCTGCACGGCAGCGCCGGGCGTGCCGCCACCAGCCGCTCGATGTCGGCGCGGGTGCGCTTCACCTGGATGTTGGCGCCGTAGGGCACCACCCGCAACCGTTCGGCAGGCACGCCGTAGATATCCCGGGCGGTTTGGGCCGCCCATTCCGATGCCATGATCACCATCTGGCAGCGGCGCAATGCTGCGGCTTCCACCGCGTGGCCGGCCCGGAGGCTCTCGGCGCAGAGCCCCGTGTAGTCGGCGTAAAAATTGACCATTCCGCCAAAGGTGCAATCCGCCCACATGGCTATCGGAGTTGTGGTTCGCAAGCCACCCACAGGGGTGGGGTGGGGAGCCAGGACCACGTCAGCACCGCTGGCAGTTACCTTGCGGGTCGCCTGGCGGCCGTAGGACCAAGTGAGCAACGGATCCACCTCTCCCATGTAAGTGCGGTGGAGGATTTGCTGGTAGAGCTTCCACTTGATTGTTCTCACCCAGCTGCCGCATTTCGTAAGGGGCCCGAGATAATCGACTTCGCAGCCGGCGGACTGCATCGCCTGGCCCATGTGATAGCCGGTGCCCGACCAATGGTTGATGTTGTGGGCGTCGTAATGCGTCAGATACGCGATCTTCATGGGCTAATTCGCGGCGACGACGGTCACGTGCTGAAAGAGGCGGGCGCTGAGGCGTTTGCGGAGGCCGCGGGGGAACCGGCCCAAAATGGATTCGGCGGCGAGCGTGGCGGCGTTCCACACCGCGCACCGGCGCGGGCGGCCCAAGCGGTAGGTGTGCACCTGGCGGAACCCGGCGGCCCGCATCTCCCGCACGAGTTCGCCGTAGGTCCACTCCTTGAGGTGGAAGGCGGTGGGTTCCGGGGTGAAGTGCGCGGAAACATCGTGCGGACCGGAGAATCGGTGCGGAGTGGAGATCACGTAGAGGCCGCCTGGTTTCAGAAGGCCCTGCACCAGCCGCAAATGGTCCGCCACATCCTCCGGGTGCAAGTGTTCGAGGAACTGGTAACTGAAGGCGAGATCGATGCTTTCCTTAGGGAGGTCAAGATGATAACCATCGTACACCGCCAGGCGGAAATTGGCCGGCCGGTTGGCATCGAGGCCGGACTGGTCTGAAATGTCCACCCCGATGACCTGCCGCACGGAGCGGCAGACCTCGTAGGCCAGACGGCAATCACCCGGGGCGATTTCCAGAAAGGTATCCACCCCGCCAAGGAATGGTTTCAGCAACGCCATGCGGGCGGCGGTGGCGCGCCGGGTGGTCTCGGCGGTTTCACGGCGCACCAGGCGGGGATGATCGGGGACGCGTGCGAAAAGTTCGTTGTACAGGGTTTTGAACAGGGCGGTGCGTTCCGTGCGGGTGGACCGCCGGAGTCGATCAGCCAACTCCTTCTCCACTTCATAGTGGTGGCGGAGCTGTTCGCGGGTGCGCGTTTCTTCGTGCATCAGGCGCAATCCTAATGGGAATGGGGGCGGATGACAACCATGGTATGAACCGGGTTGTCAGGGCGTGAAGGTGACCTCAAGGTCCAGGGTGATGGCCAGCGGGGTCTCCGGGGCAATCAGGAGGTTGGCGACCTTGTAGGGCAGGGCGAGTGATTTTTTACCCTTGGTCTTGGTGCCTTTGCCTTTGACCTCTAGGAGCACATACTTGCCCGGAGCCAGCGTGAGTTCTTTGGGAAAGGTGACGGTGTCCAGCTCGCCGGCCCGCTCCAGCTCGTAGGGAATATCGGAGTTGTTCAGAATCTGCACGAACACCCGCTGGCGGCCCTTGAGCGGGAAGCGGGCGTTTTTGATCTGGATGGATTGAGTGAAGAGGGGGTGGAGGAAGGCTTCGTCGCCGACGAGGCGGGAGCCGGAGTAGGCGGCGGTGCGGCGGGCAAAGAGGGCCTCGCGGAGGGACTCCGGGGTGCGTTTGCGGGCAAACACGAGGGTCATGGGGCGGTGATCCCCATTGTGGACGTGGTAATCAAGGTTGAGCGGGTTGTGGATGTCGGAGTTGGCAAAGAGGGCGAGCTTATGCTCAATGGCCCAGCGGTGGGCCTCGGGGTAGTAATCTCGGGAGTTGACCACCTCGATGCCGTGGAGTTGGCCTTGCTCCAGCAGGGCGGTGTGCTCCGGGTACCAGAGGACGCGGTTGTTGGTGATCTGGGCCTCCCAGCCGGGATGATTCCAGAAGACAAATGCGCCCTGGCCGACTGCGGCCTGGACAGAATCCTGCCAGTTGGAGACGGCCAGCAGGGTGGAGTTGGTGAGGAAAATGGCGTTGAGATGGCCCGGAGGCATCTTGCGGGTGATCTCGGATCCGCGCACCAGGAGGAGGTCGAGATCATTGGCGTTGGTGCGGGCAAGGTCGTGGGCACGGTTGTGGTTGGTGCCCAGGTCGGCCTTGTGCGGCAGGTACTCCAAATGGTCGGTGATGGCCAGGGCATCCAGGCCCTCGCGCCAGGCTTCCTCGGCGCGCACCGTGGGCCAGACAAGGCCATCGGAGAACACGGTGTGGGTGTGGAAATCGCACTTCAGGGTCACGTACCCGGGGAGGTCGGGAATGTGTACCGGGGTGCGGGCCCTCGTGACGGGATCACGGGCGGAGCCGCTGAGGATGGCGCAGCCGAGCAGGGCCAGACAGGCGAACACGGTTTTCATGCCACCAGCATGGGGAAAAACAGGAGGTCAGTCCAGTCTGGAATGCCGCCACCGACAGTGGTCTGGCCCAGGGTGGTTCTCAAGCCGTTTCAAGACCCATGACACCACGATGCGTGTTTCCCCTGCTTCCCGCGATTGACTTGGCTGCCGAATCCAGTCACTCTGCCTTTATGAAAACTGACCACTGTTTCCGCTCCGGCGTTGTTGCATGCAACCTCCTGGCGGCCGCCTGGCTCGCCGCCAGCGGCGCGTGGGTGCGGGCGGATTGGCCGGAGTTTCGCGGGCCAACCGGCGATGGGCAGGCGCCCGCTGCGGGCGGGTTGACCGGCCTGCCCCTGCATTGGAGCGAGACCAACAATATCCGGTGGCAGACCGCCATCCCTTACCGGGGTTGGTCCACGCCGGTGGTGCTGGGCGGCCAGGTGTGGCTCACGACGGCCACCGAGGAAGGCCATGATTTCTACGCCGTCTGCGTGGATGCGGAGACCGGCAAAATCCTGTTCAATGAGAAGGTGTTCCACAGCGGTGCCCCCGAACCGCTGGGCAATGGCGCCTCCATGAACTGTTATGCCACCCCCTCGCCGGCCATTGAGCCAGGCCGGGTTTATGTGCATTTCGGAAGTTTTGGAACCGCCTGCCTCGATACCAAGACTGCCCGGGTTCTGTGGCAGCGGGATGATTTGCCCTGCCGCCACTACCGGGGGCCGGCCTCCTCGGTGGTTCTTTACGAAAACCTGGTGATCCTCACCATGGATGGCGCAGATTTGCAGTACCATGTGGCGCTGGACAAACAGACCGGCAAGACGGTGTGGAAAACCGACCGCTCGGTGGCCTGGAATGATGAGAACGTGCCCGGGCAGATGGCGAAGGACGGGGATTTGCGCAAGGCCCACAGCACGCCCCTGATCGTCAAGACCAGCGGGCGCACCCAGATGCTCAGCGCGGGGGCCAAGGCGGCTTATGCCTACGATCCGCGCACCGGCCAGGAACTCTGGCGGGTGCAGTACCCGGATTGGTCCACCGCCCCGCGTCCGCTGTGCAGCGAAGGTCTGGCCATCTTCACCACCGGCCTCTCGAAGCGGGAAATGTGGGGGGTGAAAACAGACGGGAAGGGCGATGTGACGGAAACGCACGTGGCCTGGAAGCTCAAGGCCCATGTGGGTAAATATGCCTCCCCCCTGCTGGTGGATGGGTTGGTCTATACGGCGGAGGACGAGAGCTTCATCACCTGTCTGGAGGCGGCGAGTGGCCGCGAGATCTGGCGCGAGCGCGTGGGCGGCAAATATGCTGCCTCCCCGGTGTATGCAGATGGACGCCTGTATTTCTTCGACCAGCAGGGCACCACCACCGTGCTGAAGCCGGGCCGGACGCTCTCGGTGCTGGCCACGAACAAGCTGTCCAGCGGCTTCATGGCCTCGCCGGCGGTGGATGGCAAGGCTTTCTATCTTCGCACCCGCACCCACCTGCACCGGGTGGAGGCGCTGGCTGGCGGCTCCCAGTGAGCCGGAGTCAGCTTGGCCGATCCTGGGTCAGGGCCTCGCGCACCTTCTGCGTTAAAACCGCGATGGAGAAGGGCTTCCCGACAAAGTGGACGCCATCCTCCAGCACGCCTTGCTGCGCGATGATATCGGCTGTGTAGCCGGACATGAAAAGGCAGCGCAGGCCGGGCTTGAGCGTGGCCAACCGCTGGTATAACTCATATCCGTTCATGCCCGGCATGACGACATCCGTCAGCAGCAACTGGATCGGCCCGGGGTATTGCTCCACCAGCACCAGCGCCTCGGCGGGCAACCTGGCGGCCAGCACGTTGTAACCGTGGTGGCGCAAAATGCGAGTGCCCAGCGATAGGATTTGCTCCTCATCCTCCACCAGCAACACTGTCTCAGTACCCCGCCAGGACTTGGCCCGGGAGGCGGCTTCTGAGACCAGAGTGTCGGAGTCCACCCGGGGCAGGTGGATGGTGAAAGTGGTGCCCTGACCCGGGGCGCTTAGGACATTGATCATGCCTCCGTTCTGTCTGATGATGCCATAGACGGTGGCCAGCCCCAGGCCGGTCCCTTCCCCGATCCCCTTGGTGGTGAAAAAGGGTTCGAATATGTGGGCTTTCACCGCCTCGCTCATACCGCAGCCGGAATCGGTGACTGCCAATACCGCGTAGTTGCCAGGAGAGCCTTCGGCCTGCTCCAGGTCGGAACCAGGGAGGATCTCGTCGGCGCGGGTTTCAATGGTGATCTTGCCCACCCCGCCAATCGCATCGCGGGCGTTGACAGCCAGGTTGGCCAGCACCTGGTCCAATTGGGAGGGGTCCATCTTGACGGCCAGGGGACAATTGCTCGGCATCCACGTCAAATGAATGGCCTCCCCAATCAGGCGGTGCAGCATTTTCAACAGGCCGGTGATGGTTTCGTTCAGATCGAGCACCCGGGGGCTGATGGTTTGCTTTCGGGCAAAGGCCAGCAGTTGGCGGGTGAGGGCGGCTGAGCGCTGCGCCGCTTTCTGGATTTCCACCAGGTTTTCCATCAGCAGCGGGTTATCCCTCACATCCTCCAGGGCCAGGGCCACGTTGCCCAGAATGGCCTGCAGCATGTTGTTGAAGTCGTGGGCAACTCCTCCCGCCAGGCGTCCCACCGATTCCATTTTTTGCGCCTGGAGCAACTGGGATTGCAGTCGTGACTTCTCCTCTTCCGCACTTTTTCGCTCAGAAATGTCGTGGTAATTCAGTAGAATTCCTTCGATTTCGGGATTGCGGACCAGATTGGTGGCAGCGAACCGTATCCACTTGTAAGTGCCGTCCCTGCACTGGTAGCGGCATTCGCCATTGCGGGTGGTGCCGGGCTCCGCCAGCAGCCCGGCAAACAGTTCCTGGGTGGAGGCAAGGTTCTCTGGATGCACTTGCTTCCAGGTGCTGGCCCCCACCAGCTCCTCCGGCCGCCAACCAAACCACTTTTCCACGTTGGGGCTTTTATACCGGTTAATGCCGTCCTGGTCGATGATGGCAATGACATCCGAGATGTTGGAAATCATGGCGCGCTGCCGCGCCTCAATGCCTTTCCGCAGGGCGGCGTCACGCTGATGATCTGTGATGAAACGGGCCTGTTGCACATTCTGGTAGGCCATATCCGATAGCTGGCCCGCCAGCGTGAACAGGGCCTGTGCCACCTGTCGAAACTGCTGCTCTGACATGGATGGCACCTCGCGAAAGGCGGCTAGGAACTCCTCCTCACCCGCGCCGATGTCACGGGCATACTGGCGCATCTTTTGCTCGTCCTGGTTTTCGTTGCGCACCTGGCCAATGAGCCAGTTGGCAATATGACGTCCGCCCACCGTGATGCTGGCCCCGGCATCCCACAATCCGCCGCTCAGGCAGGGCTGAACGATGGGGCCACCGGGATGGTGACGTCCAATGACCGCATCCGAATGGTAACAGTTCTTGAGGCCTTTTTCGGTGCAGCGGATGATGGAGGAGCAGAGGCGGCAAAAGTTGCTGGCCCGGGTGATGGGAGTGCCATCGGGGTGGGTGATGATGGAGGCCACGCTGGTGGCCTGGGCGAATTGGTCTTGCAGCTTCTGGATGGCATCCAGATTGAAAAGGTGCTCGAAGGCGACTCCCCGGGCGTCATCCAGGGGCTGGGTGAGGGCGATCAACCGCTGTTCCAACGCGGCCTCGGTCTGTTTTTGTTCCGTGATGTCGATGTTGACCCCCAGCAGGCGGCACGGTTTGCCTTGTTCGTCCATGATCGCCTTGGCGCGCACGGAAATCCAGCGCATGGCTTGGTTGTCATGCCGGTGGATCCTGAATTGGGTGTGGAATTCGGTGCCATTGGCTTTGGCGGCCTCTGAGATGGCCTGCAACCGTTCGCGGTCATCCGGATGCACCAGTTTCCAAAAGCTCTCGGACTTGTGGTCAAAGGAACCGGGGGCTAAGCCGAAGATCGCCTCCTCTTCGGGCGACCACTGGGCGTGATCCACCCGGAGGTCAGCGTCAAAAATACCGATGCCCGCCGCTGCCTGGGCCAGCCTCAGACGTTCTTCGCTGGCCAGCAGTTTTCTCTCTGCCTGGTGTTTGTACAACGCCATTTCCAGGGTGATTTTCAGTTCGCGGTCCTCAAACGGCTTGAGGAGATAACCGCCGGGTTCCACCCGCATGGCCCGCTGCAAGGTGGCTTCCTCGGAGTAGGCAGTGAGAAACACGATCGGCAGGTGGTGCTGTTGCTTGACCAACTCCGCCGTCCTGACGCCATCCATCGTTCCCTGGATGCAGATATCCATGAGCACCAGATCGGGATGTGTTTGGGCAGTCAGCGCCAGCGCGGTCTCCCCGCTGTGGGCGATGCCCACGACCTCGTAACCCAACTGGCGCAAACGGGATTTGAGATCCTCGGCAACGATGGCTTCATCCTCAACAATCAGCAGGCGTGGAATACTCATAAGTTCAGGGGGAATTACTGGTTTGTAACCGGGGAGGCTGGGAAAGCAGGGCCGGTGAGTTCTTGGATGGGAATCTTCAGGGAATAGGAGGTGCCTCCGGCGCGCTCCACGGTGAGGGTGCCGCCCAGTTGGTTGGCCAGCAGAAAGACCAACTGAAGTCCCAGGGTCTCGGTTTTTCCAATGACCAGCTCGGGTGGCAGCCCCGCGCCATCATCCGAGATGCGCAGGTGCAGCAGGCCGGGCTCGGTCCGCAATTCCAGATGGATCTGGCCCTCCCGGTTTCCCGGGAACGCGTATTTGAGGGCGTTGGTGACCAATTCGTTGAGTATCAGTCCGCAAGGGACCGCCTGGGCCAGCGGCAGGAAGATGCTGCCGGTTTCGTGCCTCAGCCGGATGCGGTTGGTGCCCGGGCCAAAGGAGCGGAACAACTGCGCGCTCAGGGTCTGGATATAGTCGGAGAAATTCACCCGGGCGACATTCTCTGAGAGGTATAGGCTCTCATGGATCAGGCCCATGGAGCGGATGCGCTGCTGGGCTTCCTTCAGCAATTCCAGCACCTCCGGATTTTTTGTGCGTCCGGCCTGCATGCTGAGCAGGCTACTGACGATTTGCAGGTTGTTTTTCACCCGGTGGTGAACCTCCTTCAGCAGAGCGGTTTTTTCGGTCAGGGAAGCACTTATGGCCAGCTCCACCCGCTTGCGCTCGGTGATGTCCTGCAGCACGCCGATAACCTTGGCCGGACCGGTTTTGGGATTGCCCTCCAGGGAGGCCAGGGAGTGAATCACCCGCTCGGCCTGGTCGTCAATCCGCCGGATGCGGAATTCCACATCGTAGGGGATTCCGTCCTGCACGAGCGCCCGCAAGGCCTGGTCCAGACGGGGGCGGTCCTCCGGCACCGGAAATTGTTGGACTTCAGTCAGCGGTGGGAATTTTGAAGAGGGTTCCAGCCCGTAAATGCGAAACGCCTCCGCCGAGGCCCAAACGGTCTGGGTGGTCAGGTCCAGCTCCCAATTCCCCACATGGGCGACTGCTTGGGCGCGTAACAGGCGCGCCTCGCTCTCCTGCAGGGCCTGCGCTGCACGCTTTTGCTCGGTGGTGTCGGTGATGAATCCCAGGATGAGTTCGGCGTCCAGGCGGACCGCCTCAATGCGGCCCCAGAATTCCGACCCGTCGCGGCGGCGCAACAAAATCTCGCCGGAGGCGCGCCCCTCCTTTTTCACCTGCATGAAATGCTGCTGCCCGGCCGCCCGGCTGGTAACAGCCAAAACATCCTGGAGGGAGATCTGGAGCATTTCTTCCAGCGAAAAGCCGAACAGAGTCAGGGCGGCTGAATTGCACTCCACGTAGCGTCCGCCACCATCCACCACCATAATGCCTTCAGGGGCTGATTCAATGTAGGATCGGAACTTTTTTTCGCTGGCGGCTAGGGCCTCGCTGGCCAGCTTGCGCAGGGAAATATCCCGTATCGAGGCGACGTACTCCAGTTTTCCGGTCTGCTCGTTGGGCACCGCTTTGGCCACGGCTTCCACCCATTTGTAGCTCCCGTTTTTGCACATCACCCGGTATTCGGCCTTGGCGCTGCCCTGCGGGCTGGAGCCAAGTCCCTCGAGGGCTGTCTTCACGAGGGGAAGGTCGTCCGGGTGCACACGGGCCAGTCCGGAGGTGCCTTCCACCTCCTGCGGGGTGAATCCTTGCAACAACTGGATGGCACCCGAGGCGAACACCACCATCCCCTCCGTGTTCAGCCGGGTGATATGGTCCGAGGTGTTCTCAATCAGCAGGCGGTAGCGCTCTTCCGCCGTCCGCAGCGCGTTCTCCACTGACTGCCGCTCCAGTTCGCCGGCGGCTCGCAAAGCGACCAGATTCAGGATGGTTTCCACGAGACCGGCGTTTGGACAGGGTCGGCGGCTGATGACTGCAATGAGCCCGATGGGGGTGCCTTGCCTCCCCCACAGGGTGGTGCCGAAGTAGGATTCGGCCCCCATTTCCTGGAGCACCGTATCCTTCGGGAACAGATTTCTCACCCCCACGGGAAAGGTGCAGATGGCTTTGCCCACCACGTCACCACACGGGGTGTCCTTGAGCGCATAAGAGAGGTTGTCTTGAAACTTGCCATCCGCAAACACCGCCAGGGTTTGGGCCCGGAGCTGATCCCCCTCCAGCCGGTCGATGCAGACGAAATCCATCTCCAACTTGATGGCCAGGTGATGAGCCAGGGCCTGGAAGAAGCTTTCCCCCGCCTGGGTGCCGGCGTTTTGGAGTAAAAATTGCTGGGTTGCTTCCACGCGTTTGCGCTCCGTGACGTCCCGGATGCTGGTTCGCCGACCCAGGGAAAGCCCCTGCTCGTCAAAGATCGGCTGGGAGACGAGTGCCCCCCAGCACTGCGACCCATTCTTGCGCAGGATTCTGAATTCAAGTTCCTGCGAGGCGGCCAGGGTGGTCACCTCCCGTTCCAGGCGCTGCCGCAGCGCGGCCTGGTCTTCCGGGTGAATCACAAACCACGGAAAGTCGGGGCGGGCCAGGCATTCCGGCACTGAATACCCGGTTAACCGCTCCACGGAGGGGTTGACCCAACGCAATTGCTTGTCCGGTCCGAACCACATCTCCCAATCCGTGGTGTAGTCCGCGATGGCGCGGAATTTCTGCTCGCTGGCACGCAGGTGCTCCCTGGTTTGCTCCTGCTGGATGCGCTTGACCATCAAAGTGCCCAACAGGGCGGTGGCCAGGGGGTGGATGGCCAGCACGGGCAGGGTGACATGGCTCAGCACCCGCAGCGCCATCTCCCAGGGGAGGGCACACATCAGGGCAAGCATCACCAAGTGGATCAGCCAGCCAAAGCCATAAAGTTCCCACCAGGTCAGGTCCGCCAACGAGGCTCGCCGGTGATGCCGCCAGGCCATGCCCAGGCCGCCAGCCGATAGGATGACAAACACTCCCACCCATGCGGCGGCACCGCCAGTGCTCAGGCGGAAGGCCGCCGTGATGAGGATGGCAATGAAGGTGGGCAGCGGCCCAAAAAACAGCCCGGCAATTCCCAGCAGTACTGACCGGGTGTCAAAGATGATGCCTGGCACCAGGATCCAGGGGGTGTTCATGATGGCCACGCCAATGACGCCCAGCACGATGCCCAGCAACACCTGGCTCACGGGTGTTTTCCGCAGGCTCGAGCGCAGAACCAAAACATCGAATATCAATGCCAGGGCGAGCAACAGCGCGCCATTGTTGACCAGGGCAATGAAGGTGGCGTTGCTCATGCCTGCAAACGGTGGGGTGGGTGGTCCAGGGCGGTGGCCATGCTTCGCCTCCGGCACGTTTCCGGGCAAGGCCGACTTTGGGTCGGCCTATCCTGGAATCCCCGCATGGTTGCAGTTCGTTGACGCATGGCTCAGAGCTCAAGGGGAATTAAACGCATTTTTTCGCCAAAGTCTAGCTTTCTGCGGGGTCCAGAACGGGCGCTGGACAGGGCTGCCATACCCGCGCTATGTTTGCCCCCTATTGATGAATGGCATGAACGGACCTTTGATCATTGCTGGACGGCAGTTCGGTTCCCGCCTGTTGTTGGGCACCGGCAAATTCCCGTCCCCGGAATCCATGCGCGATGCCCTGGTGGCCAGCGGCACGGAAATCGTCACCGTGGCCCTGCGCCGCGCGGACCTGAGCGGCAAGCATGATCCGTTTGCCAATATTCTCGACTTTATCGATCCCAAGCGCTTCCTGCTGCTGCCCAACACCAGCGGGGCCATGAACGCGGAGGAGGCGGTGCGTCTGGCACGCCTGGCTGCCGCCGCCGGTCTGCCCAAATGGATCAAGCTGGAGATCCACCCGGATCCCCGCTATTTGCTGCCGGACCCGGTGGAAACCCTCAAGGCCGCCGAAATCCTGGTGCGGGAGGGTTTTGTGGTCCTGCCCTATATCAACGCGGACCCGGTGATCGCCAAGCGGCTCCAGGACGTGGGCACGGCCACCGTCATGCCGCTCGGTTCCCCCATCGGCTCCAACCGGGGCATTCAGACGCGCGACCAGATCCGCATCATCATCGAGCAGGCCACTGTGCCGGTGGTGGTGGATGCCGGCATCGGGGCGCCCAGCCACGCCGCTGAGGCGATGGAAATGGGGGCTGACGCCGTCCTGGTCAATACCGCCATCGCCGTGGCCAGCGACGTCTGCCGCATGGCGGTGGCGTTCAAGCTGGGGGTGGAATGCGGCCGCACTGCGTATGAGCTGGGCCTGGCGCAGGCCTCGTCGTCCGCCTCGGCCACCAGCCCGCTGACCGGCTTCTTAAACTGATCCACCCATGAAATCTCCTGTGCTTCCCCTGCCGCGGGTGCGGCATTTGCTCGACTCCGCCTCCCGCAACCGCCTGCTGGTCGCGGGGGACCTAATGCTGGACCAGTTCATCTGGGGCAGCGTCAGCCGCATTTCGCCCGAGGCCCCGGTCCCGGTGCTCGATTTTTCCCGCGAAAGCTACATGCCCGGCGGCGCGGCCAATGTGGCCCGCAACCTCTCCGCCCTCGGGGCCAAGCCGGTTATTTTTGGCGCGGTGGGCCGGGACGCGGCCGCGAACAAGCTGCGCGTCTTGCTGGAGGAACAGCAGGTGGATTGCGGCGGCCTGTTGACCGTCCCCGCCCGCCACACCAGCATCAAGACCCGCATCATCGCCCACCAGCAGCAGGTTGTGCGTGTGGACCGCGAGACGCGCGCCGATCTGGAGCCCCGCGCCTCCGCCCGGCTCCTGGCCGCCCTGGAGGCGCGCCTGGCGGACGTGGATGCCGTGATCGTGGGCGACTACGGCAAAGGCGTGGTGACGCAGCCTTTTCTGAACCACCTCAAGCAGGTCTGCCGCGCGCGCGGTATCTGGCTGAGCCTGGATCCCAAGCCGGTCCACCACCTGGATTTGAAGGGCCTTTCCCTCATCACCCCCAACCGTAAGGAGGCTTTTGAGCTGGCCGGCCTGGCGGACTCGGGGCGCTCCGCCGACCCGCTGCAGGATGCCGCACTGCTGCGCGTGGCGGATCAGCTGCTGGCGGAATTGCAGCCGGCGCTGCTGCTGATCACCCTGGGGGATCAGGGCATGCTCCTTTGCCAGCGTGGGCAGAAACCGTTTTGCATCCCCACCGTGGCGCAGGAGGTCTTTGATGTCTCCGGCGCCGGGGATACCGTGATCGCCTCCTTTACCCTGGCCGTGGCGGCCGGGGCTTCGCCGGTGGAGGCCGCCATCTTCTCCAACCACGCCGCCGGTGTGGTGGTGGGCAAGGTCGGCACCGCCACAGTCACCCCGGCCGAATTGCTGGCCAGTTTCCAGAAAATCCGCTCCTGAAACCGCGGTCTCTTATGGCAGGTTCAAAAATCACCGTGGCCGATCTGCAGGCCATGAAGGGCCGGGCAAAAATCCCCTCGCTGACGGCCTATGATTATCCCACGGCGCGGGTGCTGGATGCGGCGGGCATCCCCCTGCTGCTGGTGGGGGATTCGCTCGGCATGGTCGTGCTGGGCTATCCCGATACCACCCATGTGACGATGGCGGAGATGGAGCACCATGTGCGCGCAGTGGCCCGGGCCAGGCCCTGTGCCCTGCTCGCGGCGGACTTGCCTTTCCAAAGCTACGCCACGCCGGAGCAGGCGGTGGCCAGCGCCCGTCGCCTGGTGGCCGCCGGGGCCGAGGCGGTGAAGGCTGAGGGCGGCCGGTCCATCCAGGCCCAGGTGCGGGCCATCATCGGGGCGGGTATTCCCTTTTTGGGCCACCTGGGGATGCTGCCGCAGCATGTGCTGGAGGAGGGCGGCTACCATGTCAAGGGCCGGGCGGACGGTGAGCGCCAGGCGCTGTTTGCGGATGCTGAGGCCCTGGTGGCGGCGGGCGCGTTTGCGGTCGTTCTCGAGTTGGTGGCGGCTTCTGTCGCCCGCGAGCTGACCCAGGCCCTCCCCATCCCCACCATCGGCATCGGTGCCGGGCCGGATTGCGATGGTCAGATCCTCGTCACCAATGATCTCCTGGGCACCTCGCCCGATTACATCCCCAAGCACGTGAAGGTGCGCGGTGATTTCGCCGCCGAGACCACCGCGTTGGTGGCCCGCTGGAAAACCTCCATCGGGGCCTGACCAAGCTTCCGCCTACAGCTTCCAGCCTTGGCGGTACTTGTGCTGCACAAAGGCGTCCGCCTCCGGGCAGTTCGCCGCTTTGAGCGTGGCCGCGTTCCACGCCAGCCGTTTGCCCACCCGGTAGGCCACGTTGCCCAGCAGGGCGGTCTCGCTCAGCGGGCCGGAATAATCGAGGGGACAGGTGGTCTTGCCGCCGGTCTTGATCGCCTGGATCCACTCCTGGTGATGCCCGATCGAGTTCGGAATGGTGGGGGCGGGCGGTTGGAAATTTTCAAATTCCTTTTCCGGCAGCAGCACATGGCTCTGGTAATTGGAGATCAGCTGGCCTTTGGCCCCCACAAACAGCACCCCGCTTTTCCACTGGTGCTTCTGCGTGTCGGTGAGCTGCTTGGGCTGCTTGCCGCCGTGGTACCACGTTACGGTGACGGGCGGCTGCTGGCCTCGGGCCGGATGCTCGAATTTGACGATCAGCCAGGGCGGCGGGGCATCCGGATGCACGGGCGGCCCCTCCAGGGGCTCGATGGCCACCGGGTGGGTCAGGCCCAGCGCCCAGTGCGGCAGATCCATGAAATGGCAGCCGAAGTCCGCCAGCGAGCCGCCGCCAAAGGCCCACCAGTTCCGCCATTTGAACGGCACGAACTCCGGGCTGTAGGGCTGCGGCTCCAGCGGCCCCAGCCACAGGTCGTAATGCAGGTGCGCGGGCGCGGGCGGGAATTCCTTGGGCAGATCCTTGCCGCCGTACACGGCGGCGGACCAGACGTGGACCTCCTTTACGGGGCCGATGGCGCCGGACTGCACCAGCTCCACCACCCGCCGGTAATTGTTGCCCGCGTGAATCTGCGTGCCGAGTTGCGTCACCAGTCCGCTCTTGCGCGCGGTGTCGGTGACAATGCGCGCCTCGGAGACCGTCCGGGCCAGCGGCTTTTCGCAGTACAGGTGGCGGCCGCTCCGCAGCGCGCCCATGCTCACCACGGCGTGGCAGTGGTCCGGGGTGCTCACCACTACGGCGTCGATGCCTTTCTGGTCCAGCAGCTCGCGGAAATCAAAGTACGTCTTCGCGCCGGGGAAACGCTTCGCGGCCGCGTTGAGATTGTTCTCGTCCGTGTCGCAGAGGGCGACGATGTTCTCCCGGCTGACGCCCTGCAGGTTGTCGCCGCCGCGCCCCGACACGCCCACCACCCCCAGGTTGAGCTTCTCGTTGGCTGCGACCTTGCCGGCCTGGCCGAACGCCCGGTGCCCGGTCAGCAGCAGGGTGAAGACCCCGGCCCCGGTGGTTTGCAGGAAGTGGCGGCGGCTGGATCCCTTTGGCAGGGCTGTTGGTCTGGACTTGATCGCTTTCATGGCTTGGATGGCTACACTACACGCAGGTTGTGGCTGGTTCAATGGTGGAAAGTTTATTTTGCGGTCGCCGCCGTGATGGCCAGCAGGACGGGGACGCCCCGGTCCTTGTCCTTCCCGTACGCCATGCTGACGGATTTGATCACCGCCTCCGGGCGCGGGTTGTTCCACTGCTTGGCGTAAACGGCGGCGTTTTCCGGTGCCTCCTCAAACCGGGCGCTCCAGGCGAGCTGCGCCCCGGGCAGGGCGCGGGGTTCTGTCTGCTGGTAATGGTCAATGTCGATCTCGGCGTAAATGGGCAGCTCCACCGTCTGGCCGTCCTGGTACTGGATCACGTATTTGAACAGTTCAAACCGCTTTTTCTCCTCGGCCTCCCGGTTGCTCAGGCGGCGGTCGAGGCGCGCGGTGTGCAGGAAGAACAGGGCGTCCGCCCGCGTGTTGACCGGGATGTCATCGATCTGCTTCGGCAGGTTGCCCGGCACGTTGTTGCCGCCCAGCATCAGGACCTGCGGCACCGGGGAGGTGGGCATTTCGTAGATGGAATATTTGACGCCCGCAAAGGTGTGCTCGCCGGGCGGCAGTCCCTTGAGGGTGCGCCGCTTGTCGCCGAACCAGCCGCGCTCATCCTTGTAGGTGGTGGCCTTGGTGTGGATGTCCAGCGGTGTGCAATCCAACTGGCCGCCGGCGATCACGGTTTTCCCTCCGGAGAACGGCGCCTTCAGGTTGCGCAGCAGCGTCGCCAGGATGGCGCGCTTCTTGGTCTGGTTCAGCGGCACGGTCTCCGTTTCCTGGAATTTCAGGTTGCACAGCAGCACTCCGCCATTTCCCTTGGTGTAGTGCACCAGGGTGCCGATATTCAGCAGCGGGCGCACCGTTTCCTGCCAGGCGGCGGAGCGCTGCGCCTTCAGGTAAATGTTGTCGATGCCCACCAGCGGGCGCTTGGCGGGGTCGGACTGCCACTGGGCAATTTGCAGGGTGACCCGTTTCGCCGTGCGCGGCGGGTTGATGGCAAAGGTCTGGGCTTCCCCGGTGGACGGCAGCTCGAATTCCGCCCGGTCCTTGCCGTCAAACAGCAGCGCGATTTTGGTGGTGGGGTTGTAATTGACGGACGGGTCATGGGTGTACTCCACCAGGGTCTCCTCGTGCGGCAGGTCCAGGTTGATCTCATACGGGCTCCCGTTTTTGGGCACCTCAAAGTCAATGATGAGCGGCCAGCCGTCCGAGCCGACGAAGCCGTTGACGATGTTGTCGTAGTTCGCGAAGTCGCTTTTGGCGAAGGGTGCCACGTCCTCCAAATCCACCGCGTAGGTGAAGGCGTCCGGGGAGATGTATTCGTCGGCGGTCCAGCCGAAGATGCGTTTTCCGGAGAGCAGGACGATGTCGCCGGTGGTGAGCCCGGCCGTCAGCGGGTGGCGCAGGGCGGGGAAGGTGACTCGCTCCCGCTTGAACGGGCGCAGGCTGTGGTTCACGCCCACAATCCGGTTGTAATCCGCCAGGCCTTCCGGTGTCAGCCCGCACAGGACCAGCGTGCCGCCGCGCTGCCAGAAGGATTGCAGCGCTGGCAGGTTTTCCGCCAGGGAATGCAGCTGGGCCGGGTCGGCGGAGACCAGGGCGATTTTTTGCCGGGCATCCTGGAGGGCGGCCAGCGCGTTTGCCGCCTTGGTGTGCTGCAGGCCGATGGCCTCCACGGCCTTGCCGAGCTGCTCGTCGGTGATGGCGGAGGCGGCTCCTGCAAATTCCAGTTGGTAGGCGCTGCCGTGCCGCACCAGGTTCAGCAATAGCTGGCGCGCCACCGGGTTGGTGGCCAGCTTGCGGCCGAGATCCAGTTGGCAGAGGTACAGCACGCCCTTGCCCACGGGGACTTCCACCAGGGCGGAATGGGCCAGCCGGGGCCCGGCCTGCACCAGGCTCTTGCCGCCCCGCGTCGGTTTCACATAGGCGTTGCGATAGACCAGGTGATCCGGCCCCCACGTGAAGAAGTCCTTGTCTTTCAGCCCGGCCAGCACCGGGTGCGCCGTGTCCTCCAGGAAGGCGGTGCGCCCCTCGGCCGTCGGGATCTCGGTGCCGAAGTCGTTTTTCTTCGTGCGGGGGGCCAATTCCATTTCTGCCGGAATGGCCTGGTACTTGAGCGGCGTGGTCTGGTCCAGAACAACGATGGAGCGGCCCTCGGCCGCCAGTACCGCGAGTTTGGTGGCGGTGCTTTCACCGGCGGTGATGGCGTCGCGCCCGATGACGAGCACCTTGCCCGCCGGGACGGCTTCCAGGTTGGTGATCGTGGTGCAGGAGAACCCGATTTCCTTCAGGGTCGCCAGGGTTTCCCCCTGCGGATCAAAGACCACCAGGCCGGCGCTCCGGGGCGCGTTGGGCGGGAGCAGGGCGGGCGGCAGTACGGACACGGCTTTGCGGTCCTCATAGACGATCTTGCCCTCCACGGCCAGGGAAAGGCTGAGTTCGCCTTCCAGCCGGGTGCCGGTTTGGGGTAGCAGAATCTCTTCGTCAAACTTCTCCGCCGTGCCGGGGGCGACCGGGTGGGTGGTGGTCCGGGCATGGACATCCTTGCCGCCCAGCGTCAGTTTGCGGGTGAAGACCAGGGGCTGCGCGTATTGCGTGTCATTGAACAGCCCGAAGGTGCGCCGGACTTTTTGGCCGGAGCCAAAGGTCCAGTCGTACTGCCGCACAAACACCGCGCGCGGATCATTGGACCCCCATTGCGCGGGCGCGCCATCCGTGCCCAGCCAGAGGTGCCAGGCGGCGTAGTGGCCGCCCCAGCGGTAGCCTTCGGTCAGCATGCGGTAGATGCGGGCGATGGCGTCCCGTGTGGCCGCCTTGCCTTGGAACGTCACCTCGCCGCCCCACGCCGCGTAATCGGCGGGGTTGATGCCGTTGGCAAAGAAATCCTCGCCCATGAAGCGCGGCCGCTGCTGGTCCCAACGCCAGCGGCCCCGGCCGCCGCCCTCCACAAAGGGCTCGTAGGCCAGGTCCGGATACCGGCTGTCCAGCGTGGCCAGGTAATGGTCTCCGTGCACCAGCAGGGTGTTCTTTTTGGTGGCGCCGCCGCCATCAATCATGGCGGAGCGCGTCGGGTCCGCCGCCATCACCGCGTCGTGCGTGCGGGTGATCTCCTCCTCGTACTGGTCCATGCGCGGCGAGTTGCCGAGCAGGTTGATCAGGTTGATGTACGCGAATTCGTTTTCCAGGGACCAGATCTGGATGGAGGGGTGGTTGCGCTCCCCCTTCACCTGGGCCACGCACTGGTCCCGCCAGTTTTTCATCAGCGCCAGCTTGAGCTCGGACCCGCCCTGCTGTTTGCGGGTTTCCGGGTCGCCCTCGGAGAATTGGTTGCCGATGGTCTCCCCGTCCAGCGTGGTGTTGCGGCGCACCACCACCCCGTTGCGGTCGCAGAAATCCAGGGCCTCCCGGGCTTCCATGCCGTGCCAGCGCGATTCATGGCCGGCCTGGCCCGCCGTGGCCAGGCGCACGGTGCGCTGGTGGGTGCGGCGGTAGGCCGCCAGCCAATCCTCCGCGGTTTTGCCCTCGCCCACCAGGTCGGCCCACAGGTGCCAGACCACGCCGTTGAGGGTGAACTTTGTCCCTTCCCGCCGCCATTCACGAAAACCGAAGGTGGTTTCCCGGATGTCCACCGCCTTGCCCTTGAGGGTCACCACGGTGCGCAGGCGGTAAAGCTGCGGGCTGTCCGGCCACCAGAGCTTGGGCGCGGCCCAGGCGCCGGCCAAGGCAACCATCTGGGTTTGCCCGGCGGCCACCTGGAATGGCTGGGGGGCGAACACCTGCTCGGCAACGCCGGTTTGATCATTTACCGCCTCCCAGCGCAGCTCGCCCGTGGCTGCGGCGGTGCCGGTGTTGCGCAGGGTGACCTCCGCCGCCAGTTGCCGGTTCGTCACCGAGGGCTTCACAAACACATCCGCCGCATAAACGGCCCCGCCCGCTGCCGTGAGGGTGGGGGTGTTCAGGATGCCGGATTGCGGGCAGTTCCACACCGGGTAATCCAGATCCTGGAACCCCCTCGTTAGCAGGTCGGGCGGATGGTTGAAAGTCTTGCGCAGCTTCAGCGGGCGTTGCGGATCGGCTGAGCGCCCGTAATAGGCGTCGCGGATGCCCACCCAGATTTCGTTCACCTGCCCGGCTTTGATGCCCTTGGTCACCTCCACCTCAAAGGGGGCAAACGGGTTCTTCTCAAACCCGCAGTATTCCCCGTTCACAAACACCGTCGTGTTCAGGTTGTTGCCGGGGAAGGAGAGGGTGAACGCCCGCCCGGACAGGCTGGCCGGCACAGCGACACGGGTGCGGTACCACACGCGGTGGGCGAAGATCAGGTCCTCGCGCGCCTTGCTTTTATCCGCCGGCACCGGGATCGCCCGCCAGACCGGCTGGCGGGGCAGGGTGCGGATCGGCTCCGCCACTTCCCCGGGCATCTGTTCGTCATCCCGGGCGATTTCCCAGATGCCCTTCAGGCTCACCGAGGCGCGCTCGGCGGGTTTGGCTGTCGGCAGCTGAAACACCACTTTGGCGGCCGCCTCATCCTCCGGGGTGCGGCCGGTCTCGCCCGGCTTGAACTTGCCATTCGGCTGGAACGGCCCCTCGTGCAGGCAGAGGGCATCCGAGGCGTAGAGCAGCCGCTGGGTTTTGCCTTTGTCATTCTTGGTGGGGGTGAGGCGGATTTGCAGCCGGTGCTGCCCGGCGGCCAGTTCCGGCTCGCCCATTTTCAGCCAGGCGACCTCGCACCAAAACGCCAGCTCCATCAGGTCGGTGGTCAGCTCGTCTGGCTTCACCAGTTGCCAGCCGCCCTCATCCATCCGCCATTCAAAGGCCGACCGGGCGAACTCGAAGCCGATGCGGTTCCAAAGCTCGTACTTTCCGGCCTTGGCGCAGGTGAAGTTGTAGGCCAGCAGGATGCCGGTGGCGGGCACCTCTTTCTCCACGTTGGCCTCGTCCACGCTCACGTGCAGCCAGTTGCTGGACGAGAGGAAATGGGGCCGGCCCCAGCCGGCCACCTTGACGTTAAAGGTGGTTTGGGCGCTTTCGCCCTCCAGCCAGATGTGGGCGGGGGCGGCGGCCTGGGCGATGCCCAGGCCGGACCAAAGCGCGAGGGCGACGGCCAGCAATGATTTCATAAGCCAGTTCAACTGCATGTCATGGGTTCGGTTCCGGCGCATTATGCCGCTCTGATGTGGATTGCCCAGCCTGAAGTGGGGGAGAGATTGGCGCGCGGTGGTTGGGTTCATGGCGTGGACCTTGATCCGGGGTCGTGAATTAGAGCCTGTCTAAAAATTGCGAGGGGTGCTGCGGCGAGGGATTTTGGCTGGGGCCAAGGCGGCGAGGCCGGCGCATCCCCAACGCGGGCTGTAACGGCCGAGCCAACGCCGGCCCCAGGCAAAAGACCCGCCGCCCGGAGGGTTTTCGCAGCAAAGGCGGCCTGGCTTCGTTGCGCCTCGGTCACCGACCGCTGCGGGTAATGGCCCGTGCGGCTCGCACCTCCCGTCGTCGTTGCTCGCCATCCCGCCTTTTCTGCGAAAACAGCGCCCCTCGGAATATTCTGACAGGCTCTTAATCCCCAAAGCCTTCCCGAATCCGACCCTCTGAAATCCGTCGTTGTCCCCCCCGAAATACTCCCACCCAATCCACCCTGGAGCAGGAATTTCCCCCATTTTTCCCTTTTCACCCCTGTTGTTTTCCTCTATCAAAGGCCCGTAACCCTTTGTTGTAGTGGTGATATCCAAGCTGACAGGCGGGCCGATCCCGCCGCTGGCACAGCCACCCTGGAGTGGGAAGTTGACGACCGGGTTTATCGCCTCTACGCCCTCACGCTGGACGAAATCAAACTCGTCGAGGAGGTTGGGAAATGAACCGAATACGTCTCTTCGTTGTCTTGCTGTGCTTGCCAACGGCAGGGCACTGGCAAGCGCAGCGAGTCAGTGCCACCAACGCACCATGAAAAGTCCGATGTTGCCGAAAGACCACCACGCTGCAGTGCAGCGCGCACTGGCGCTGGGCCGCAGCGGTGATCCGGCGATGCTGCCGGAGCTTGTGGCTCTGCTCCGACTGCCCTCGCACGAAGTTCAGCGGCTCGCCGCATCTGCCATCGGCAAGCTGGCGCAGTTTGGGGCGGACGCGGAAACCGCCGTCGTGGCACTGGCGGCCACAGCGCGGGAAGGCCGGCATCCGCAGACGCAGCAATATGCCATCCGGGCGCTTCAGAAATACGGCGCGGCGGCGAAATGCTGCGTGGCCGACCTGCGCGACCTCGCTCGCAACCCCGCCCATCGCGATTACGTGCGCACGGCGGCCGCAACGGCGGTGGCCGCCATAGAGCAGGCGGCCAAGGACGCGCTGGCCGGGGTGAAGCGCCGCTGTCAGCGGTGCGACGTGGCGGTGTCCGCCGGGGAACATGCGCGCAGCCAGCAGGCTTTCCAGCGCGTCTATTGCGACCGGTGTTTTGACGAGGTGTTCCTGGAGCGCCGGAAGTTCGAGACGCAGGTCGAGATCAACAAGACCATTGAAGCGATCGACGGCACCGTGGTGCAGTCGCTGGGCGAGCGGCGGATTGCGGAGTGGCTAACGGCGCACGGGATGGCCTACCGGTACGACGCGAAGTTCCGCATCATCGCGGAGTTCCAGATTCGGCCGGACTTTTACCTGCCGGAACTGGACGTGTATATCGAGTACTGGGGGCTGGACACGCCGCATTACAAGATGAGCATGTACAAGAAGCAAATGCTCTACCAGCAGGAAGGCAAGCAGGTGATCTCGGTGCATCCGCGAGACCTGTCGGCTTTGGACGCGCTGCTGACGGCCAAGCTGCGACTTTTTGGATACGCGCTATAAAACGGTCCTCATCTCCCATCTTCTTTTCTTTTTCTTTCCCCCAGTGCCCGTATTTGTCACTCCCCCCCTGTTATGCTCTCCCCATGCGAACCAAAAATGATCGTGTGAAAGTGTCGGTGGTCAAAGAGGCAATCCCCCATGCCGTCAGCTTCCTTCAAATCTGCCTTATGCGCGACCTTGGGGCTGCCGTTCGGAAACCGGTGGTGCCACCGCCCCGGACCCCCGACATCCTTGCCCGCGAGATCCAGGTGCTTCGCTGGCGCGAGCACGAGCACCTGACCTTCCGTCAAATCACCGCCCGTCTCGGCTATTCCGGAGCGGACCCCGCCCGGAAAATCTACGCGCGCGCCTGTCGCCGTCGGCGATCCGGCTACCCCATGCCCCCGCCACCCCGGAGTCAGAAACCTCCAATCTGAAATCCATGCCCCAAAGTGGCAGCGGCGTCCCGCCGCTGTTCCATCCCTTCCCTGTTACACGCCGCCCCAAATTCGCGCCAGCGTCTTGGACTGCGAGTGGCTTGCCACCGCTTTCAGCGAGATGGTCATCCAACCAGCATCCCAGCAAAACAAACGATCGAAAGTCCAGAACCCGGTGGGGCGAGGCTCCCGCCGAGCCGTCCCCGTCTTCAAATGGTCCCAACTTCCGAGTTCCGCATTCCGCGTTCGTGTGGGCCGTCCCCGTCTTTCCCCCGGTCGGTGAGCCCGTCGAACCGCCGTCCCCGTCCCCCGGTCCAGTGGTCATT
>CAIYYI010000252.1 GCA_903930345.1 uncultured Verrucomicrobiota bacterium | reverse complement strand
TGCCGATCCTGGTGGATGCCCCCGCCGGTTTGAATCTGATGCCGGGAGAACTGGTGGACATCTCCGTGCCCCTCAAATAGCGGCCCGCCGTCACTTTTGGATTTCAAAGCCTCCTTCGGGAGGCTTTTTTCATGTCCGCTGGCGTTTTGTCGGACCGCGTTCCGCGATTCCCGGAACCCACCCCACTTTCACTCTGGGGCAGCGAAACAGACCCCTATTACTACCGGATCCGCTCCAGGGTTACCCGCGCCACCGGGCACTGCGGAGCCTCCACCACCAAGCGGAAATCGGCCCCCCGGTTCTGGCCGTTGACCAGACGGGCTTCGACCAACGGGAAGCGGGCGGTTTTCCACCGCTGGTCGCCGGTCAGCACCACTCGTACCGGACAGCGTGTGTAGGCCCCTGCAAAGGCGGCCTGCGAATCATTGCCGTCATAATCCAGCGCCAGACTGCCCTGACTGGCATCGAAATACTCCACCGTCACAGTGGCCGACATGAGTTCGGCCCATTTGAAGGAATCATCGGCCTGGAAATAGATAAAGGGGTTGCGTTTGCCGGTCTGGGCGAGTTGACGGCCTTCCCGCTGACCGGACCGGCTGGCAATCGTCTGGCCGTCCTCATTCTCCATCTGCCGCAGTCCCTGGCTCACATTGTTGGTGCCCAGCACCACGCTGACGCTGGGGGCATTGTGGTGGAGACCGGCGGGCCACGACGGCCGATGGCCTTGCCGGAAGAGATCCGCATACTTGCGGGTCAGCCCGATGTATTTCCGGCCGTATTCCCGGGAGTTTGCGATGTCAGTCCCTTCGTGGAACTCATTCCAGGTTTCTACCATCACAAAATTGGCCGGCCGCCGCAGGAACCGGAGCCAGTTCTCCTCGTAAAAACGGCCCTCGCGCCGCTCCACGACCAGCGGTTCACGACCCGGCACAGCGGAGTGGTCATAGCCCGGACCCAGTGCGGCCACCCCCGGGTTGCGCAGGCCGAGGGCCCCTCCCCACGCCACCGTGGCATCGGCCTTGACGTTCCAAGAAACCTCCCGGGCAATCCAAGGAGTGCGCCCGCCAAACTCGCGGGCAAATTGCTCCCGACAATGGTCAATCACCCGCTGATCATGGGCGATGGCAAAAGCGGCGGAGTACAGCAAAACGATGGGCTTGCCCTCGATCATCGCCCAATGGCGGGGCGGCACCAGAGAAAAGAAATCGCGGACGGTGGCGTAAAACCATTCCCGCCCATAATCGGTGGTGCAATCAATGCGACGGTGCCAACTGTTGAATTGCAGGGTACTGGTGTCGTAAAACAGCCCGATGCGGGGAGGGTTTTTCCCCTCGCGCAACAGTTCCTCCCGCGCTTGCACCAGCTTGGGCAGCCCCACATAGCTCCAGTGCAGCGTCGCCCGGGGATCCCGCTCAGAGGGTGCGCCCCAGAAAACGGGCAATACCACGTCTATCCCGGCGGCGATCATGTCCGTCAACTGCTCCCGATGCCACCGCACGGAATCGTAGGAGTAATCTTCCAATGAAACCGGGTGCGTGGTCAGCGCATCCGTCCCATCGGGGTCAATAATGTGGCTCTTCGTCTTGGCGTTGTACCAGTAAAAGAAATAGGTGCCCACCAACCGGTTGGTCACCTGGTAGCTGGGCACCCCGAGGAAGTCATCCGCCGTCAAATGGATGTGCGGACCGATAGCAGGCGGAATGGGCGGAGCGGATGCGACCGTCGCCGACCACAGGCTGCTCGCACATGCGATGAGACAGCAGCAAGCGGCCAGACTTGGACCCATTCGGCACGGCATCCGGTGTTTCATGGAAAGGTTATCGGCGTTGGCGAACGGTGGTCAATAGACGGGCAGAATCCTGGTCCAAGTACAGACAGGCAAAAGGTTTGCGCACCAGAATGGAGGCGGGGCAGGCGGGGATCACCGGACCTTCCAGCATGGCCTGAATGGCTGCCGCCTTGCGCTTTTCTGGGCAGACGCAGATCATCCTCCGGGCCGCGCACAAGGCCGGAATCGACAAGGTGAGGGCGTAGGTCGGCACGGCTTCCAAAGCTGGAAACGCACCCTCCCCCACTTGCTGCCGCCGGCACGCTTCGTCCAGTTTGACGATTTTCACGATCCGGGGATCGTGGAAATCCGCCACCGGCGGATCGTTGAAGGCCAAGTGGCCATTCTCCCCCACCCCGAGGCAGCAAAGATCAATCGGTTGTGATCGCAGCATGGCCGCATAGCGTTCGCACTCGGTGATGGGCTCCAAGGCATCCCCGGCCAGATAATGAAAGGTGGCCGACGGCAGGTGCTGGGCCACCCGTTCCCGGATGAAGCGCCGGAAACTGGCCGGATGTTCGGCCGGAAGCCCCAGATACTCGTCCATGTGGAAAAAGACCACCCGGCTCCAATCCACCGACTTGGCGCGGGTAACCTGCTCCAGAAAGCTCACCTGTGAGGCGGCGGCCGCCAGCACCACGCTGACAGTTTTCTGGCTTTCCAGCAGTGTCGCAACATGCTTTACGGCGTCCTCGGCGGCCGCGCGTGCCAGAGCATCCAGGGAAGGATAAACTGAGACGGGCAGGGATTCGACCACGAATGATTCCGGGGCGGATGGGGCTGTGGTTTTCATGTGTGAAAAGGATGGTCTGAACGAAAATCACCTGAATTCCGCCCATTCGGGCTCATTGGCGAAGATCCACCGGTAATAATCCGTCCCTTGCAGGCGCGTGGCGGCGGCTTCATCCACCACCACCGTGCAGCGGGAGTGCAATTGCAGGGCGGTGGCGCTGATCATGGAGGTGATGGGGCCCTCAACGGCCCGGGCGATGATCTCCGCTTTGCTGGTCCCCGTGGCCAGCAGCAGGCAGCGGCGGCTTTCCAGAATGGTGCCCACCCCCATGGTGATGGCCCGGCGGGGCATCTTCTCCGCGCTGCCAAACAGGGGCGCGTTCTGGGCGATGGTGAGGGGGGCCAGGGCCTTGACGCGGGTGCGGGATTGCAGGGCGGAAAGGGGTTCGTTGAAACCAATGTGGCCGGCCTGGCCGATGCCGAGCAATTGCAGGTCAATACCACCGCTTTTACGGATCTGCTCCTCGTAGGCCCGGCATTCGGCATCCAAATCGGCCGCCATGCCATTGGGCAGGTAGGTGTTGCGGATATCGATGTTCACCCGGCGAAACAGGTGCTGGTTCATGTAATGCCGGTAGGAGTGTTCGTCCGTGGCGGGCAACCCGACGTATTCGTCCAGGTTGAAGGTGCGGCACAGCGAAAAATCAAGCTCGTTGGCCTGCTGCCGTTGCGCCAGCAGCGCATAAACGGTTTCCATGGTCCGCCCCGTGGCCATGCCCAGTACCAGGTGGGGATTGACCTGCAACTCTTTGGCGATGATGCGCGCCACCAGATCGGCGGCCGCGTCGGCGGTGGGTTGTATGATGATTTCCATGTGATTGGCTTGGCGGACATAGTGCAACAAAAGGCGGGCGGGGAGCAATTTCAAACTCAAGTCGGCCCCGGCCATTGGAAAACCTTAACTACCGAACGGTAGGTGTTTTTTCGAAAGGACGGCTTTTCCGGCCCGGTAACCATTGAAAGGCGGTGCCAATTGCTTTAAGCAGAGCTTATTAGCAATGTCCCGAACATTTGCACCCAGCTTGTCGTAGTGCGGTTGCAGATCGGACGGTGGCAACGCTGTTACCTAACCCATGAAGCAACTGTTGATGCCCCGGTGCAGGGATGGTCTGCCAGCTCTGGCGCTAAGCTTGGTGCTGCCTCTGTTGTTTGCCGGGTGCAAACCCAACCCGCAAAATGGCACGGCGACCTCCAAGCCTGAGAACAATCCATCCCGGGACCACGGCGCGCTCACGGTGACGCCCCCCATTCCGGCGCGCCCCGAGGATTTCCTTGCGGATGTGAGCCAGAAGGCCGGGCTCACCTTTATCCACCAGTACTGCGATAACCGCATCGCCAATATTCTGGAATCCAACGGCGCGGGCGGAGCCGTCCTGGATTACGACAACGATGGCCTGCCCGATATTTTCCTCATCAGCTCGGGACCGCTGGCCGGCGTCACCCACCATGCTCCAGGCACGCCCCGCCAACCCAATCGGCTCTACCACAACCTGGGCCAGGGCCGGTTTGAGGAGGTGACCGAAAAGGCGGGCGTGGGGGGCACCGGCTTCGGCTTTGCCGCCGTGGCGGCGGATTATGACAATGACGGCTTCACCGATCTCTACGTGGTGAACGTGGGCAAGAACAACCTCTACCACAACCGGGGCAACGGCACCTTTGAGGAGGTGACCGACAAGGCCGGGGTGGGTGATACCGGCACGGGCATCGCCGCCGTGTTCACGGATGTGGACAATGACGGCAAACTGGATCTCTTCGTGGCCAATTACCTCACCTACGATCCCAATTACAACCTCTACTTCAACCCGGATTCCTATCCCGGCCCGCTTTCGTACAAGCCCGAATGCAACGTGCTCTACCGGAACCGGGGCGATGGCACGTTTGAAAACATCAGCGAAGCCGCCGGGGTGCACCTGACCGGACACCGCGCCATGTCCGTGGCGGCCATTGATTTTGATCAGGATGGCGACCAGGATCTGTACATCTCCAACGATGGCACCCCCAATTCCCTCCTGGTGAATGACGGCAAGGGACATTTCAAGGATCTCGCCCTGGCGCACGGGGTGGCCTTCAACGCCCTCGGCGAGGCGGCCGGTTCCATGGCGGCGGCGGTGGGCGATTACAACAATGACCTGCTGCCAGACATCCTGGTGACCCGTCTCGGTTACGGTTCCCTGTATCAGGGCGCCTCGAATGGCTTTTTCACGGACCGCATGATGGCCTCCGGCCTGGGCCAGCTCACGGCCGAGTATGTGGGCTGGGGTGGCGCGTTCCTGGATTTCGACAACGACCGCGACGCCGATGTGGTCATCGCCAACGGCGACGCCCACCACCTGGTCGGCTGGGAAAGCCTGCTGCTGGAGAATACCGGCACGGGCACCTTCATCAATGCCCGCGACAAGGGCGGCGCCTTTTTCAGCGCCCGCATTCGCGCCCGCGGTTGCGCGGTGCTGGATTTCAACAACGATGGGCGCATGGATGTGCTGATCACCGCCATTGGCGACCGCTGCTTCCTCCTGGAAAACCAGGGGCGCACCCCCAATCACTGGCTGACGGTGAACTTGGAGGGGACGCGCAGCAACCGGGACGGTTTTGGCGCCCGGGTGCGCGTGGTCACCCGCCAAGGAACCCTCGGCGCCGAGGCGCGGTGCGCCATGGGCTTCCTCACCATGGGGGATCGCCGCCTGCATTTCGGCCTGGGCGCGGACGAGACGGTGGACCGGCTTGAAATACGCTGGCCCAGCGGAACGGTGCAAACATTGACCGGGGTCAAGGCGGACCAGGTGCTCAAAGTGCGAGAACAGTGACCATCATTATGCTTGGGCGAGTGGCCATGGCGGTTGGCGGAGCGCTGCTCCTCCTGACTGCGGGATGCCGCGAGGCGGTTCCCCCGGGAGCGCTGGTCATTGCCCAACATCCGCTGGCACCCGCTGGCGGTGGACGGGTGGTGCTGGCCTGGCCACCGTTTCAGCCCGCCCAGGTCCGGGTCTTGTCCCGGGACGTCGTGGAGGCCGGCCAGCCTGTGCTCTCCCCGGATGGCCGCCGCGTGCTGTTTTCCGGACGGACGAAAGCCGGTGCGCCACGCCAAATCTTTGAAGCCATCCTGCCCGACTCCCTGCCCCAGGCGCTGACCCGGCTGCCTGCGGGGGCCGGTTCCCCGGCCTGGCTGGGCAATGGCGATTTTGTCTTCGTCTCCCCCGCCGCCGACACACCGGCGGCGCGCACCAACTCCCCTGCCCTCTACGCGCAAACCGGGCATGGCGCCCCCCGGCGTTTGACGTTCAGCGGCACCCCGGTCGCCGAGCCCACGGTGCTGCCGGACGGCCGCATCTGCTTCGTGGGCGCCACCCCCGGCCCGCCGCCCCGCACGGGACTTTTCGTGGTCAACAATGACGGCACGGAAATAGCCGCGTTCGCGCTGGTGCATGCCGATCTGTCCGCCGTGCGGCGGCCCCGGGCCTGGCCGGATGGGCGGATGGCGTTCCTGACGGACAAGTTTGCGGGGACCATCCCGCTGGCGCGCCCGTTTCATCCCCATGAAACGTTGCTCCAGGACTGTTCGTCGATGGAGTGGGAATCCGCCACCACCCGGCTGGTTTGCCGACCGGGTGCCGGTCAACCGGGGCAGTCCGTGTATCGCTGGCGACCGGCGGCCCAAACCCAGGAGTTGCTGCTGGAGGATCCGGTCTGGCGTTCCGTGGTCGCACTGCCGGTAGCACCTTCCATCCGCCCGATGGGACGCCCAACAACCGTCGTGCCGGGGCGCGCCACAGGCACGCTCCTCTGCCTGGCATCGCAATGGTCGTCGCGGGTGCCCACCCAAAACAGCCCGACCCAGGCGGTGGCACAGGTGCGAATACTTTCGGGAGAGAGTCCGGGGAAGGTGCTCGGGGAAGTGCCGGTGGAACGGGATGGGTCCTTCCTCGTGGAGGTGCCGGCGGATCACCCGCTGGGCTTTGAAACCGTGGATGCCGCCGGTCGGATCATTGACCGGTGCCCGCCCATGATCTGGGTGCGGCCCGGGGAGAACCGCAGTTGCCTGGGCTGCCACGAGCCGCATAACCGTTCGCCCCGCAACCTGCGGGTGCTGGCCGTGGAGCACGCCCCGCAGAAACTGGTGGCTGGGCCGACCCCAAAAACCACCACCCCGCCGCAATGAAAACCCGACGCATCCCCTATTTTCTGGTGGCGGCAGCGCTGCTCGGCCTGCTGGGATGGGGCGGTTATGATTGGTCGCTCGGCCATGTGCAACGGTGGACGGGGCGCGCGGATCTGGGTTATGTGTCCTGCCACAATTGCCACCTGGTGAAGCCGGAGGAAATGCCCTGGTCGGCCCCGCGAACCCGCCATTCCGCACCGGACGCCCTGGCGGTGGCCCCCGATGGCCGACGCCTCTTTGTTGCGCTGGGCGAACGGGATGAGGTGGTGGAAGTGGAGGTGGCCACCCGGCGGGTGATCCGAAGGTTGGCGGTGGCCGGTCAACCGGCGGGCTTGGCGTTGTCGCCCCGGGGTGATCAGCTTTATGTCACCTGCCGCCTTCACGATAGTGTCGCGGTGGTGGATCTGACTTCCGGCCGCGAGGTGGAGCGCGCTTTCGTGGGGCTGGAGCCGTTGGGGATTGCCTTTGGCCAGACGCCCCAGGGTGATCGTTTGGTGGTGGCCAATGTCGGCTCCGATGATCTTTCCGTGCTCGCCCTCCAACCGTTGCGTGAGTTGACCCGCATCGCGGCCGGACGGCAGCCGTGCGCCGTGGCTTTCCAAGGGACCAATGGCCTGGCCAGCGTCGCCAACCGCCTCTCGGCCATCGGCAAAGCTTCAGCGGTTCCCGCCAGCGAGTTGACGGTGGTGGATGCCGGTCGCGGTCGGATTCACGACCGCCAACCTCTGACCTCCGCGCACCTGGCCGAAGGGATAGCCATGGTGCCGAAACACGGTTGGACCCTCGTTCCAATCGTCAAGGTGCGCAACCTGGTGCCGATCACCCAGGTCGCCAACGGCTGGGTGATGTCCAGCGGTCTGGCCGTGGCCGGGCCTGAAGATGAACCGGTCCAGTTGCCCCTGGATGAGGCCAACGCCGGATTTGCCGATCCCTCGGGCGTGGTGGCCGATCCCGCCGGACGCCGGGCTTACATTGCCTCGGGCGGCGGGGATGTGATCACAGTCGTGGACCTTGACCGGATGGCGGCCTGGCTCGCCGGAGCGTCTGCGGCAGCACGGTCGGAGGCCATTGACGATCTCTCCCTCTCCCCTGAGTATGTGGTGGCCCGCATCTCCACTGGGCGCAACCCTCGCCAATTGGCGCTCTCCCCGGATGGCTCCCGGCTGTTCGTGGCCGAACGCCTGGATGACAGCGTGTTGGTAGTGGACACCGCCACCTTGCGCGTCCAGGGCCGGATTGTGCTGGGGGATGATGATGGCCGTTTCGATCCCGTGCGGCGCGGGGAACGGGTGTTCACTGATGCGCGCTACACCTTCCAGCAGCAGTTCTCTTGTCGCTCCTGCCACCCGGATGGCCACATGGATGGCCTGTCCTACGATTTCGATGGGGATGGCATCGGCGATAACCTGCTCGATAACCGCAGCCTGCGCGGGGTGGCGGGCACCGCGCCCTTCAAATGGAACGGCAAGAACACCAGTCTGCTGATGCAGTGTGGCCCGCGGTTTGCCCGGGTGCTGATGCGCACGGATCCCATCCCGCCCGCCGAACTCCGCGACCTCAGCCGCTTTCTGGAGTCACAGCCGCCGGCACGGACCGTTCATCACCGTCAGGCGGAACAACCCCTCACCCCGGCACAGGAGCGCGGGCGGCAGACCTTTTTTGCCACCGTCACGCCGGATGGCACCCCCATCCCGAGGCTGCGGCAGTGCCAGACCTGCCATCGTCCGCCGCTGTTCAGCAACCGCCTCAAGGGTGCCGTGGGCACCCGGGCGCCGCGCGATACCACGGAATATTTTGACACCCCGCACCTGCTGGGCATCGCCGCCAGCGCGCCTTACCTGCACGATGGCCGGGCCCAGACCTTGGAGGAGCTGTGGACGGTGTATCAGACGAACAACCTGCACGGCGTGAGCAGCCACATGAACAAGCATCAGCTCAACGATCTCATTGAGTATCTGAAAACCCTGTGACTCAATCCTATGAAAACACCCAGACTCCTGATCCTGCTGGCCGGCGGTTTGCTGGCCGGAATGGTGCGCGGCGCGGCACCGGCAGAGCCGGCTCCGGCGGCGGTGC
>CAIYYI010000251.1 GCA_903930345.1 uncultured Verrucomicrobiota bacterium | reverse complement strand
GTTTCCTCGCCCTCCTGCTCACCTCCACCGCCATTGATTTCTATTGCGGCCTGGCGATGACCGGCACCCGCACCGGCCTGGGCCGGGTGGCGTTGACGGCCGCGCTGCCGGTGGCGTGGCTCACCGGGTACACGCTGGTGACCGGCAAACAGGGGAACGTGGCCTTTTGGATCCTCGGTGCAGCCGGGCTGTTCCCCATATTGTTCACCGGCCTGTATCACTGGCTCTGGCAGTGGCCCCGGGAGCGCCAGCGCAAGGCTTTCCTCGTGCTGAGCATCCTGACCAACCTGGCGGTGCTCGGGTTTTTCAAGTACTTCAACTTCTTTGCCCAGACCGCCATCGAGCTGCTGGGGCGCATCGGCCTGCAGCCGGGCTGGGTGCTGCCGCACATCATCCTGCCGGTGGCGATCTCCTTCTACACCTTCCAATCCATCAGCTACTCGGTGGATATCTACCGGGGCAAGGCTGAGCCGGTGCGGGACCTGGTCACGTTTGCCGCGTATCTCTCCTTCTTTCCCCAACTGGTGTCCGGACCGATTGAGCGCCCGAACGACCTGGTGCCCCAGTTTGTGAAACTGCCGGGTTGGGACCTGGCCAACTTTCACCGTGGGCTGCGGCTGATCCTGGTGGGGCTGTTCAAGAAGATGTTTGTGGCGGACAACTGCGCCCTGCTGGCCAGCTATGCCTTTGATCCCGCCACCCGGCTCAACGCCCCGTGGGCCATCCTGGGCATCCTGGGATTCGCCTTCCAGATCTACGGGGATTTCTCCGGCTACACTGACATCGCGCGCGGCTCGGCCCGGCTGATCGGCTTTCACCTGAACTGGAACTTCAAGTTCCCGTACTTTGCGCGCGGGCCCTCCGAGTTCTGGCAGCGGTGGCACATCACGCTCTCCTCATGGTTCCGGGATTACGTTTACATTCCGCTGGGGGGCAACCGGCGGGGCGCGCTGCGGACGCACCTCAACCTGTGGATCACCATGGTGCTGGCCGGGCTGTGGCACGGTGCGAGCTGGATTTTCTGCCTCTGGGGTGCCTATCACGCCTTTCTGCTGAGCCTCTACCAGGTGGTGCCCGGGCTGCGTCGGCTGGCGGAGGGCGAGCCGGAACGCCGCTGGCGGGTGCCGCTGAGCATCGCGGTCATGTTCATCTTCACCCTCTTTGGCTGGGTGCTCTTCCGGTGCCGCGACCTGGCCGGCCTGTACACCTGGTGCGCCGCGCTGGGTAACTGGGATCTGACGGTGGCCGCGGCCTGGGTCAAGCCGGGCCTGTGGCTGCTGTTGCACGTCACCCCGCTGCTGCTGCTCCAGGCCCTGAGCTGGAAGGCGCGCGACGAGGTGGAATTCACCTGGCTGCCGTGGCCGGTGACCGGCCTGATCTACGTCCTGCTGTTCCTGCTGGTGGCCACCTCCACCGGCAGCGATGCCGAGTTCATCTATTTCCAATTCTGACGTCATGCCCCGCTGGATCCCCAAATCATTCCTGTTCGCCCTGCTGCTCCTGGTGGTGGCCGAGGGGGTGACGCGCGTTTTTTTCACCCAGAGCATGTCGGGGCGCTTCGAGTACGGTTTCCATCCCACCGCCGGCTTCCAGGAGGAGAAGGATGGCACGGTGAAGCTGGTGCGGGCGGGCGGGCGGCGGTTTCATCCGCAGAGTTTTCAACGGGAGCGGCCGGCGGACCTGGTGCGGATCATGGTGGCGGGGGATTCCGTGCCGCGCGGCCCGGGCCTGGAGGGCTCCTACGCCTGGCAGGCGGCCGAGGTGCTGCGGCAGCGCGGCGTCAAGGCCGAGGGCCTGAACCTGGCGGTGGCCGGGTACGGTGCCCACCGCGCGCAGGTGGTGCTGCGCCAGGCGCTGAAATACCGGCCGTCCCTGATGGTGCTGCACGTGAACGATTCCAACGAATACGAGGACGAACGGGAGTTCAAGCGCGCGGAATCCTTCAAGGGCTGGCACCCGGGCAACTGGCTGATGAAGAGCCTGATCATCCGCCGCCTGCACGAATTGAAGACGGAGAAGGTTTACTGGGCCTGCCTGCCGCCGGAAGTGCGCGCCGGCCAGGCCGTCAACGATGCGGATGCCGAGGTGGCGGCCTCCCTGAACGCGGAGAAGCGGAAGGCGTGGGCGGAGCGGGTGCGGCAGTACACCATCTCCAGCGTGGCGCTGGCCCGGGCGCAGGGCATTCCCATCCTCCTCGTCACCAAGGCCAACCTGATCCGCGAGCCCGGCCAGCCCGCCCGCGTGGGTGATGACGGCCTGGATGCCCTGGCGGAATCCCTGGCCGGTCCCGGGGTTTATCATCTCTCCCTGAAAGCCCTGTTGACCGGGCGTGACCTCGACCCGCTGTTTTCTGACAGTGCGCACCTCCGCAAGGAGGGCCACGCGATCATCGCCACCGCCATCGCGGACCTGGTGCAGAAAAAGTCATTGGCCCCGAACCCGTGAGGTCGGCATTGTTCGCTCCGTGGGCCGCCCGTCCCTGCGGGATTGCTTTGGCTGAGATCCCGGCTTAGGATTACCCGCATGTCCAACTCCGCGCTGCGCGTACTGATTGTCCCCGACAAATTCAAGGGCACCCTGGATGCCGCCGGGGTGGCCGCCGCCATCGGGCGCGGCTGGGGCGCGGCCCGGCCCCAGGACACCGTTGAGCTGCTGCCCATGAGCGATGGCGGCGATGGGTTCGGCGGCATCCTGGGGCACTGGCAACAGGCCCAGAGCCTCACCACCCCCACCCTGGATGCCGCCCACCGCCCCTGCCCGGCCGCCTGGTGGCTCAACCGCCAGGACGGGACCGCCATCATTGAATCCGCCAAGGTCATCGGCCTGGCCATGCTGCCACCGGGCCGGTACCACCCCTTCGACCTTGATTCCCGGGGCCTCGGCGCGGTGCTGATGGATGCCTCCCGGCAGGGGGCCCGGCACGCCCTCATCGGCATCGGCGGCAGCGCCACCAATGATGCGGGTTTCGGCCTGGCCCTCACCCTGGGCTGGCAATTTCTGGATGCCCTCCAGCGACCCCTCAGCCAATGGACCGACCTGCCTCGGCTGGCCCATGCCCGCCCCCCCACCAACCCGGTTCCCCTGCCCCGCCTCACCGTGGCGGTGGATGTGCAAAACCCGCTGCTGGGACCGCACGGCTGCTCCCGCATTTACGGCCCGCAAAAAGGGCTGCGCCCCGAGGACATGGCCACGGCGGAGGCCGCCCTGACGCAACTGGCGGAGATCCTGCACCAGCAGACGGGCCAGCGCCTGGAACTGGTGCCGGGCGCGGGCGCGGCGGGAGGACTGGGGTTCGGCCTGATGGCCTTTGCGGGGGCCACCCTGGAATCCGGATTTGCGGTGTTTGCCCGCACCACCGGCCTGGCGGACAAAGTGCGCGCAGCCAGCCTGGTGATCACCGGTGAAGGGGCGCTGGATCCATCCAGCATCATGGGCAAGGGCGTGGGGGAGGTGGCGCGGCTTTGCCAGGCACTCGGGGTGCCTTGTCTGGGCCTGGCCGGCCAGGTGGTTGAAGCCCCGGGGCTGGCGGAATTGTTCGCGCGCACGCGCGGGCTCACCCAGCTCACCGACCCTGCCACCGCCATCGCCGACCCCGTCCGCTGGCTGGAACAGGCAGCCCGGGAACTGGGGACCAGCCTGAATGCCAAATCCGGAATTTGAAGGTCACGCATCACGCACACGCTTGCGGGAAAGGGCTGGGAATGCGACGCTGACACCGCAATGACAACTCTGGAAGATCACGTTGGGGATATCCTCCGCAAAGCCCGGCAAATGCACGGGGTGCCGGCGGACGCCGTGGCCAAAAGCCTGGGTCTGACCACCCCCGAACTGAAGGCCTTTGAGCAATCCGGCACCCCGCCCCGAACCCTGGATTTTGTCCCGGTGGCCCCCTTGCTGAAGCTCAGCGCCCCGCGCCTGGAGAACCTCCTGCGCGGCTGGCATCCCCCCGCCGTGGATCTGACCCTGTGGCGCGAGCTGCGCCAGTTGACCAGCCATCGCGACGGTCTCTCCGTCCATTGCTATCTGGTGTGGGATGAGGTCACGCGCGAGGCCGCCCTGTTCGACACCGGGCTGGAGCCGGACCTGGTCCTCAACGCCATCACGGAAAATGATCTCACCCTCCGCCAGATTTTTGTCACCCACTCCCACTTTGACCACATCGATGGGCTGGAGGTCATCCGTGCGCGCCATCCCAGAGCCCATCTGCACACCAGCGCCGCCAGCGCCCTGCCGCAGCACCGCAACAAGCCGAACGATTTCCTGCAACTGGGCAGCCTGCGCATCACCAACCGCGAAACCCCGGGGCACGCCGAGGATGGCGCCACCTACATCGTCGGCAACTTTCCCGAGGATGCCGCCCGCGTGGCGTTGGTGGGGGATGCCCTGTTTGCCGGGTCGATCGGTGGCATGGGCGGCGGCGGCGATGCCGCGCGCGCCAAGATCCGGGAGCAGATCCTGAGCCTGCCCTCTGACACCCTCCTGTGCCCCGGCCACGGCCCGCTGACCACGGTCGCCGAGGAAAAGGAACATAACCCCTTCTTCGGCTGAGCCATGGGTTACCGCCGGGGCATGCCGGGCGCACTGCTGGGGCTGATCCTGGCCCTGGCCACCGCTCCGGCTGCACCGCTAGCCAACAGCCTGGAGGATGGTAGCCTCACCCTGCCGAACCATCCCTTTTCACGGTGGGAGCCCGCCGCCCTGCGGTTTGACTTCCATCTGCCCCAAACCGCCCCCAAAAACCGGGGGCGCGTCCAGGAACCCCGGCCGCTGCCGACAGTGGAGACTGTGTGGGAGCAGGACAGCATCCGCTATACCCAGACTCTGCTGGCCACGCGCTGGCAGCCAGGGCCGCTCTGGGCACCCACCAATGTGCCGCCCCGGGATGCCCTGCTGTTCGTGAGGTTGGCGGGTGAGAATTTCGGCTCGGATTACACCAACGCCTCCGTGAGCCTGCGATGCCATCTGCGTGGCCAGTCCCTGCCACTGGCGCTGCACAGTAACCTCGTGTTCACCGCCTGGCAGGGCCACACGCAGTTGGTCGCGGTTTTGGACATCACCTCTGGCACCATCATCACCACCAACGCCGGATCGCTCCAGTTTTCAGGTCATATGCCACCAGGCACCACTGGCGCACTCGGCATCAAACTGCCCCTGTTTCCAGTCGCGGAAACGCAAGCTTTCACGCAGTTGGGTTTTCTGGATTTTGAGGAGGAACGCGAGCGCGCCGGCCGCCACCAGGCGGAACCCACGGTGCTGATCGGCATGGGCAAAAAGAAACCATAGGAAATGGCTGCTTTTATTTCAACTTTCCCTCCGCCGTCAAAATGGTAGTCTGTGGGGACAGTGCACCCAAACCTTATGAAGACACTCCCCCGAAGCCGGGCCGGCTTCTCCCTGCTGGAGATCATGATTGTGGTGGGCGTTGTGGCGCTGCTGGCCGTGCTGGCCGTTCCCAATGCCATGAAATCCCGCCTTAACGCCTCGCGCCAGATCTGCATCTCCACCCTGCGCCAGATCGAGAGCGCCAAAGAGCAATGGGCCATCGAAAACAAGAAGACCGCCTCTGATACCCCGATGGACGCCGATTTGTTCGGCCTGGACAAGTACCTGAAATTCAAGCCGCGCTGCCCCGAGGGGGGCACCTACACCATCGGCAGCAATTCCCAGCGCCCCATCTGCAACATCGCCGGGCACACCATCAATTAGGCGGCCGACCGGTGAAAAACCTCCTGGACCCCTTCCCCAACGGGGTCGCGCCTCCCCGCGGGGGGCTGCAAAGTTGGCGTTGACGGTGCCGGGTGGTTGGCCTCATTATGCCATCCGTCGCAGGGGCAGTCCCAATCCCCTGCCGGAAGTATTAGCCTTGGAATAGAAGTTGGACGCTCAATTATTAAACGCTTATGAATCTGGATGCCTTGTACGCAAAATTGCTGGTGAAAACCGATGCCAAGATGGTGCTCGTGGTCATGGACGGCCTCGGCGACATCGCCACTCTGGACCAATGTGAGTTGACGCCGCTCGAAGCGGCCAAAACCCCGAACCTGGACAAGCTGGTGGCGGCGGGCTGCGCCCAGGGGCGCATGATTCCCGTGGCTCCGGGCATCACTCCGGGCAGCGGCCCCGGGCATCTGGGCCTCTTCGGCTATGATCCGCTGGAATTTGAAGTCGGCCGCGGGGTGATCGAGGCCCTGGGCCTGGGTCTGACCCTCCAGCCGGGCGACGTCTGCGCCCGCGCCAACTTTTGCACCCTGAATGACAAAGGCCTGGTGACCGACCGCCGCGCCGGTCGCATCAAGACCGAGGTGTGCGAGAACCTGTGCGCCGTGCTGGCCGCCAAAATCAAGAAAATCGGCGACACCGAGGTCATCATCAAGGCGGGCAAGGAACACCGGTTCGTGGTGATCTTCCGCGGCAAGGGCATGGAAGGCCCGCTGACCGACAGCGATCCCAACCGCGAGGGGCTGCCGATCGCGACCGTGAAGGTGACGGATGAGAAATCCGCCAAGCAGAAGAAGACGGCGAAGCTGGTGGCGGATTTCTACAAAGCGGCGCTGCCGCTGCTGAAGGGCAGGCAGCCGGCCAACGGCTTCCTGCTGCGCGGCATCGCGCACCAGCCGGCGATCCCGACCTTTGACGAGCGCTACCAACTGCGCGCCGCCGCCCTGGCGGTGTACCCGATGTACAAGGGGCTCTCGCAACTGGTGGGCATGACCAAGATCGAGGGGCCGCAGACCATCAAGGAACAGTTCGAGCGCTACGTGAAAGAGTTCAACAACTACGACTACTTTTTCATCCATTTCAAGTACACGGACAAGGCCGGCGAGGACGGCGATTTCGCGGCGAAGACGAAGTACATTGAGGAATTTGACGCGGCGCTGCCCATTCTGCTGAACAAAATGCCGGATGTTCTCGCGATCACCGGCGACCACTCCACGCCGTGCGCGGTGAAGGGCCATTCGTGGCATCCGCAGCCGGTGCTGCTGCACTCCAAGTACAGCGGATCAGACAAATTGAAGCGCTTCACGGAGACGGGCGCGAATCAGGGATCGCTCGGTGTTATCGAGGCGAAATACCTCATGCGCCTGATGCAGGCGAACGCGAAAATGTTCGACAAGTTCGGCGCATAAGCACACGGAAAAAGTTTCACGCGCGCGGCGGATCCCTGTTTTTTTCGGGGGTCCGCCGCGCTGTTTTTTCCCGCATGCAAAATTTTCGCGTGTCAAATGAAAAAATGTTTGGCACGAAGCAATATGACGATGTATGGTTTGCACCGTTAGCCCTGATGGTCTAAGAACGGAGGTGAGAGACGAATTATGGCGACAAAGAAAAAAGCAGTGGTAGCTAAGAAAGTTGAAGCTAAAAAAGTGGTGGCCAAGAAACAACCTGCCAAAAAGAAGGCAGTGGCCGCAAAGAAAAAGTAGTTAACGACCAGTCCTGAAATACGGAATTAGACCGGGGTGCTTTCTCAAAGGCGACCCGGTGGTTGCCCGCCGGAGGCACCCCGGTCGGGGTAAAGCCAGCCCACACAAATGGCCACGTTGGTATTCGACATCGAGACCACTGCGCTACCCATCGAGAATTTCGATGAGGCGCAGCAGGAGTATCTCTTCCGCGAGGCGGAAAATCAACCCGACGAAGTTGCCCGCCAAACCCAGCGGCAACAGGTCGTCCAGCGCTTCAGCCTTTGGCCCCTCACGGGCCAGATTGTCTGTGTTGCCATGCTCAATGCGGATTCCCGCCGGGGCAAGGTCGTCTTCACCGCCGATGACTATGACGATGATGACGACACCCCGGATACGGGTCCGGTGGAGTTCAACCCCTGCATGGACGAGGTGGAGCTGCTCACCGCCTTCTGGGATGCCGCCCGGCATTACGACCAGGTGGTGACCTTCAACGGGCGCGCCTTTGATGTCCCCTTCCTCTACTTGCGCTCCGCCCTCCTCAACGTCCCCATCTCCCGCAAGGACTGGCTGGGCTACCGGTACGCCATCCAGCCGCACTGCGACCTGGCCGAGCAGTTGACGTTTTACGGTGTCAGCGGCCGCGAAGGCGCCGCCCGCCGGTTCAATCTGGACTTCTACTGCAAAGCTTTCGGCATCGAATCCCCCAAAGCCCAGGGCGTCACCGGTCTGGATGTGGGGCCCCTGCTGGCCGAGGGCCGCTACCGGGACATCGCGGAATACTGCCTGCGCGATGTGCAGGCCACCGTGGAGCTGCACCGCATCTGGAAAGAGCGTCTGTCCGGGGTGAAATGATGCCGGGGGGCACAACCAAGATTTGACATGCTGAAGAAAAACACCTTTTCCTGGCTGGCGGGCGTGGCGCTGGCCACCGCCGCCATCACCGCACCCCAACTTTCACACGCCCGGCCGCAATGGACGGCGGAGCAGGCCAACCAATGGTACACCCGCCTGCCTTGGCTGGTGGGCTGCAATTTCTCCCCCAGCAGCGCCATCAACCAACTGGAAATGTGGCAGGCGGACTCCTTTGACCCGACCACCATCGACCGGGAACTGGGCTGGGCGGAGGGGCTGGGTTTCACCAGCGTGCGGGTGTTTCTGCACCATCTGGCCTGGCAGCAGGATCCCGAGGGCTTTTTCAGGCGCACGGATCAGTTCCTGACGCTCGCCCAGAAGCACAAGGTCGGCGTGATGTTCGTGCTCTTTGACAGTTGCTGGGATCCGTACCCGAAAACCGGACCGCAGCGGGCACCCAAGCCGCACCTTCATAACTCCGGATGGGTACAGGATCCGGGTCTGGAGATCCTGACGAAGCCGGCCCGGCACGATGAGCTGGCCCCCTATGTGAAGGCGGTCATCGGGCGGTACAAGGATGACGCCCGCATCCATTTCTGGGACCTGTTCAATGAGCCGGACAACAATAACGGCAGCAGCTACGGGAAACAGGAGCCCCCCAACAAGCCGGAGCTGGCGCTGCAACTCCTGCAAAAATCCTTCACCTGGGCCCGGGAGATGAATCCCAGCCAGCCACTGAGCGCGGGCATCTGGGCCGGCGATTGGTCCGGCCATGACAAGCTGAAACCGATCGACCGCTTCATGGTGGAGCAATCCGACTTCATCACCTTCCATTGCTACGGCGACCTGAACGACCTGCGCACCCGCGTGGCCCAATTGCAACGGTACGGCCGCCCGCTGGTCTGCACTGAGTACATGGCACGACCGGTCAACAGCAGGTTTGACCCCAACCTGGGCTTCCTGAAGGGCCAGAAGGTCGGAGCCTATAACTGGGGGTTTGTGGATGGCAAAACACAGACAATTTACCCCTGGGATAGCTGGTCCAAGACCTACACCGGCGAACCGCCCCTCTGGTTCCATGACATTTTCCGGCGCCATGGCGCGGCATACGATGCCCGGGAAGTGGAATACATCCGGAGTCTGACCGGCAAGAAATAAGGTCCGCCATGGCAGCGCATTTCCCCTGGCTGGCCGGCCTGGCGATCACCGCCCTGCTCGTTCCCCCACCCCTTTCGGCCGCACCCCGCGCGGGTGATGTGGTTTTCCAAACTGGCTTCGATGAACCTGAGGCGCAGGCTGCCTGGACCGGGTGGACCCCGGCCGCCCGCCTGGCCGCCGGCCGCACCCAACAGGGGTTGCGCGTGGAGTTGCCGAAGGAACGCGGGCCAGCCGCAATCATGGTGCATCACAACCTGCGGGTGGAGGAACTGCACGGCTGCCGGGTAAGGCTGACGGCCTCCGTCCGGGCCGACCAGGTGGCCAAACCGCCCCACCCGTATAACGGCATCAAGTTCATGCTCATCACGGACGGGCCGGACGGCCGGAAGTGGGAGCAGGTCAACAATCTGGAGGGCACCTTTGATTGGCGGCAGATTGCCTTCACCGTGGCCGTGCGGCCGGACATCACCAACGCCCTCCTCGCGCTCGGGTTGGAGGCCACCACCGGCACGGTGCAGTTTGATGATCTCAAGGTCACCGTGCAACGGGCACCCCGGGTGCGGACCAGCCAGCCGGCCGCCGGACCGGTGTACAAAGGGCACCGCGTGGAGCGGTTGCGCGGGGTGATGCTCGGCGGCCGGGTGGACACCAACGACCTGCGCACCCTGGGCGGGGAGTGGCGGGCCAACCACGTCCGCTGGCAGTTGACGTGGGGCGGATTCCCCCGCAGCCCGGCGGACCAGGGGGATCTGGCGGCCTACGACCGCTGGTTGGAATCGGAATTGAAGCGGCTGGACCGGCTGTTGCCGGTGTGCCAGGAAAACGGGCTGGCCGTGCTGATTGATTTGCACACCCCACCCGGCGGACGCAACGCGGCCAATGTGTGCCAGTTGTTCCAGGCCAAAAAATTCCAGGACCACTTCCTGGCCGTCTGGGAGAAAATCGCCCGCCGCTACCAAGGCAACCGGACTGTCTGGGGCTACGATCTAGTCAATGAACCGGTGGAGGGGGAAATCCCCGAGGGGGTGCAGGATTGGCAGGCCCTGGCGCTGCAAACCGCCCGTCTGGTGCGCCGCCTCGACCCGGACCACGCGATCATTGTGGAGCCGGCCCCCTGGGGTGGCCCGGAGGCCTTGGAGAATCTCGATCCCCTGCCGGTGCCGGGCGTCGTTTACAGCGTGCACATGTACCAGCCGCACGCCTTCACCCATCAGGGGGTTTACGATCAGGCCGCAGGCCTGGTTTATCCGGGCACCATCAAGGGCCGGTTCTGGGGCATAGACCAATTGCGCAAGGCGCTCCAGCCGGTGAGGGATTTCCAGCGCGACCACAACGTCCACTTCTACATCGGCGAGTTCAGCGCCATCCGCTGGGCGCCGGACCAAAGCGCCGAACGCTACCTGCGGGACGTCATCCAGGTGATGGAGGAGAACGGCTGGGATTGGGCCTATCACGCCTTTCGTGAATGGGATGGCTGGAGCGTGGAGCACGGCGAGAACCGGGCGGACCGGCAGAAGAGCCCCACCCCCACCGCCCGGGAGAAACTGCTGCGTTCCTGGTTTGAAAAAAACCAGCGCCCGCCCCTGCCCTGATCGGCTCCAAAATCCGCAATCAGACTTTGCACCCGCCGCCATTCTATGGCTTATTGGGGCCATGAAGTTCCCCTGGGTGTTTTGTCTGCTGCTGGGCTTGGTGGGGCGGTGCGTGGCCAGCGACGAAATCTCCCTCGTCCGTGTGGGTGAGGTGTGGCGCTACTTCCGGGCGGGGACCGAGCCCTCCGATCCCGCAACCGCGTGGCGCACCCCCGGATTTGATGACTCGGCCTGGGCCGCCGGGCGGGCCGGGTTCAGCACGGCGGGCATCGAGGCCACCCCGTTGGGTGCCAACCCGCTGCAGCGCACCCTTTACCTGCGCAAAACCTTCACCCTGGCCAGCCGCGACGCCATCCGTTGGCTCGTCTTCCGGGCCGACTACGACGGCGGTTTTGTGGTCTATCTGAACGGCACGGAAATCGTGCGGCGCGGCTTGACGGATGACCCCGTGCCGTACAACGCCCTGGCCGCCGCTCACCCGCGGGGCAGCGCGGAGGAAATGCTGCTGCCAGCCACCGCCACCAACCTGCTGCAAACCGGCACGAACCTGCTGGCGGTGCAGTTGCATCCCTCCGCCGCCAACCCCACGCTCATCACCCTGGTGCCGGAATTGCTCGCCAATTTTCAGCGCGGCCCGTTGCTCGGCAACCTTTCCTCCAACCGTGTGAACATCAATTGGCGCACCCCGGTGCCGACGGACGGACGGGTGGATTACGGGTTGGACCCGGCCAATCTGGAGTGGAGCGTCAGCCACCCCTCCCTGTCCACCAACCACACCCTGACCCTGACCGGGCTGGCCCCAGCCACCGACTATTATTACCGGGTAAGCAGCAGCAACGCGGTCGGCGCGGCGCTGTCGCCGGTGATCGCCTTCCGGACCCTGAAAGCGGCGGGGGACGTCTGCTTTGCGCTGCTGGGGGACAGCGGTTACGGCAGCTTTCAGCAGTTTGACGTGGCGGACGTGCTCGCCCGCAGCGGGGCGGATTTGGTGCTGCACACGGGCGACATCGAGTACAACGCCCTCACCTACGGGCAAAGCGACACCCGCTGCCTGAGCGTCTATGGCGGGCACATGCGCAGCGTGCCTTACTTCTTCACCATCGGGAACCATGACATGTATTCGGTGCAGACGGTCGGCTCGGACGCACCCTACGTGGACACCTTTGATGTGCCCGTCAACACCGCCACCGGCACCAAACACTTTTACTCCTTCGACCACGGCGATGTCCATTTTGCCTCCCTCTATGTCCCCACCCTGACCCCCTTCGCCGCCTCCGCCTTGTACGGATTGTCCGTGGGCAGCGTGCAGTACAACTGGCTGACCAACGATCTGGCCCACTCCGCCAAACCATGGAAAATCCTCTTTTTCCACAGCCCGCTGATCAGCTCCTCGCTGCACCGCTATGACGATTTCAACACCAACGGCCGTCTGGATGGCCAGGAGCTGCGGGAAATCCTGCTGCCGGTGGCGCAAAAATACGGGGTGCAACTGGTGCTCTCCGGGCATGACCACAACTACGAACGCTTCTGCCCCACCAACGGCCTCTTCACCGTCATCTCCGGCGGCGGCGGGGCCAGCCTGTATGGCATGTCGGAGCGGGATGAGGCCAGCGCCCAGTTTTATGTGACCCACCACTGCCTGCGGGTGAACATCAAGGGGGACCAACTGGCGTTGGAGGCCATCGACCGGCAGGGCCAGACCTTTGACACCATGACCATCCAGCGCACCCCGCCGCCCAACGTGCTCCGCAGCTCGGCCTGGCATACCGTGGCGGTGGATGACCTCACCGGCGCGCCGGATGGGGATGGCAATCTGGAGGGTCAGCGATTTGAATTCACCGGCACCCCCATCCCGGCGCCGCACGGGGAGTTCTCGAACCTCGGCCAGGTGTACGTCAACAACGACGCCAATTACATCTACATCGGCTTCACCCAGGCCATGATCCGCGCCAACAACGAAATTCTGCTGTTCGTCCAGGGTCCGGTGGCCAATGGCCTCACCCTCATGGCGGACGCCGGCAACAATCTCGTGGACCCCCAGGGACAGGGGGCGGACGGTCTGGATCTGCTGCACACCCTGGCCTTTGTGAATTTCCGCCCCAGCATCGGCTGTCTCCTGGGGGATGAACATGCGGATGGCCAGGCCCGCTCCTTCCAGCGCCCCGGCCTGACCACGGACACCGGCCAGGGCATCTACCACCTGAACGCGGAACTCTCCGATGTGGCCGGAGCGCGGCTGCAACAATTCAACCTGGCCCGGCAAAGCCTGGCCCCGGGGCTCAACCAGGGGTACGGCCAGGAGGCCAACGCGGATTTCATTGAGGTCGCCATCCCGTACAGCGCGCTGGAGGGCGCGCAGCCGGGGGCCACGATCAAAATTGGCGCGGTGGTGGCCGGGCCGTTCCTGGACACGGACGGGATGTGGCCCCAGCGCGACTTGGACACCGGCTATCTGGGGGCCAGGCTGGTGCCTGAGGGTGGCAACACTTATGTTCTGGAGGGGCTCACGGTGCAACTGGCGGATTATCCGCCCGGCTTTGACGGGGATGGCGACGGATTGCCGGACCGCTGGGAAGTGGACAACGGACTCAACCCACGCTCGACCGAGGGCGACGATGGCGCCGACGGGGATCCCGATCTGGATGGCTTTGCCAACCGGCGGGAATACCTGGCCGGCACCGCGCCGCGCAATGGCGACTCCCGGTTGCGCACCCAGCTCCAGCGCCTGCCGGGCGGGGTGTGGAGCCTCACCTGGCCAAGCGTGCCGGGCCGGGTTTACCAGGTGGAGGTGTCCACCAACGCCACCGGCGCCTTCGCACCGGTCAATGCGCCCGGTTGGCCCCGGCCGGCCACCAACACGGTGGAAAATTTCAGTGAAACCCTCCCCGGCCACACGCCGACCCGCATCTACCGCGTGCGCACGGATGGAATATTGCCGTAAGGAGGTGGGCCAGGCTACAGCTTGAGCTTCTCAGCCGCCTGGGCCACGTCCTTGTCCCCCCGGCCAGAGAGATTGACGATGATGAGTTGCTGCGGCGACATCGTCGGGGCGCGGCGGATGACCTCGGCGATGGCGTGCGAGGATTCGAGGGCCGGGATGATCCCCTCCAGCCGGGCCAGCCTTTGAAAAGCGGCCAGCGCGGCGTCATCCGTGGCGTAGGTGTACTCCGCCCGCCCCTGCTCGCGCAGCCAGGCGTGCTCCGGCCCCACGGCGGCGTAATCCAGCCCCGCCGAGACACTGTGCGTCAGTTGTATCTGGCCGGCCTCGTCCTGCAAAATGAAGGAGCGCGTGCCCTGCAGCACCCCGATGGAGCCCCCCTGAAAACGCGCGGCATGGCGGTTGCCCACAATGCCCTCACCGCCAGCCTCCACGCCCACCATTTTCACCGAGGCATCGCCCAGGAAGGGAAAAAACAGACCGATGGCGTTGGACCCGCCGCCCACGCAGGCCACCAGCAAATCCGGCAGCCGCTCCTCCTTCTCCAGGATTTGACGCCGGGCCTCATCCCCGATCACCCGCTGGAAATTGCGCACCATGAGCGGGTACGGATGCGCGCCGTAGGCCGTGCCCAGAATGTAGTGGGTGTGGCGGACGTTGGTCACCCAGTCGCGCATCGCCTCGTTGATGGCCTCCTTGAGCGTCTGCTGGCCGGCCTTCACCGACACCACCTCGGCCCCCAGCATCCGCATGCGATAGACATTCAGGGCCTGCCGCTCGCAATCGTGCGCCCCCATATAGACCACGCATTGCAGCCCGAACATGGCCGCCACCGTGGCGGTAGCCACCCCGTGCTGGCCGGCGCCCGTCTCGGCGATCACCCGCGTCTTGCCCATGCGCTTGGCCAGCAACACCTGGCCCAGGCTGTTGTTGATCTTGTGCGCGCCGGTGTGCAGCAGATCCTCGCGCTTGAGGTAAATGCGCGCGCCGCCCAGTTCCCGGGTCAGGCGTTCGGCGTGGTAGAGGGGCGTCGGACGGCCGCAAAACTCCCGCAGGTAATACGAGAGTTCCTTTTGGAAGGCCGGATCCTGCTGCGCGCGAAAATATTCCGCCTCCAGTTCCTGGAGCGGGTGCATGAGGGTTTCCGGCACAAAACGACCGCCAAAGGGACCAAAGTGTCCCTGGGCATCCGGCTGACTGTCCACAACAAACGAACTCATTGCCGAAAAGGTAACGGGCGGACGGGGCAAAGTCTAGGCGCTTGATGGTCGCCATTAAAGCGGCTGGCAGCACCCGGGCGAGACGCCGCTACAGCCGCCAGCCGACCCGGTAGGACGATTGCAGCCATTGATTCGCCGCCGCCGAATTGGTGAACTTCCCGGCCGCGCCATCCCACGCCAGCTTCTGGCCCAGCAGCCGCGTGGCGATCAGCCCCAGCAGCGCGAGTTCGGTCAAGGAGCCACCGTAATCAAAGTTGGAGCCCGCCTTGGTCCCGGTGCGGATGGCGTTGAGCCAATCCTCATGATGACCCCGGACCCGCGGGATGGTCTTGGCCGGGGGCTGGAAGGCATCCATCTTCGCTTCGGGGATCAGCCGCAACCCACCCGCCCCGTGCGACCCATAGACGATGGTGCCCTTGTCCCCGTACACCGCCGCCCCGGTGGCCGGCATCTTGTCGTTCGCCGCCATTTCGGGCGGGCGCGGCGGCACTTCCACCCCGTCATGCCACACGAGCTTCACCGGGCTGCGGGTGCCCTTGGCGGCAAATTCAAAGGTGATGACCGATCCGGGAGGGAAAGTCTCTCCGTGCAGCTTGGGATCAAAATCCTTGGCCTGGCACTGCACGCTCACCGGCGCGCCCAGATCCAGCGCCCAGAACACCGGATCCACCACGTGGCAGATCCAATCGCCGATGGCACCGCACCCGAAGGCGGACCAGTTGCGCCATGAACCGGGGCAGTACAGCGGGTGATACGCCCGGTTTTGGGCGGGCCCCAACCAGAGATCCCAGTCCAGCTTTTCCGGCACCGGCGGCCTTTCCGCCAGCCGGGGCAGATCACTGATCCGGCTATGGCGGGCGCCGGACACCGCATGCACCGTGTGAACCTTGCCGATGGCCCCCGACCACACCCACTCGCACAGGCTGCGGATGGTATCCGTGGAATGACCCTGGTTGCCCAGTTGCGTGACCACGCCGGATTGGCGGGCCGCCTGCGCCAGGGCGCGCACCTCATGGATGGAATGCGCCAGCGGCTTTTCGCAGAACACGTGCTTGCGCCGGTTGATCGCCATCATCGCGGCCACCGCATGGGTATGATCCGGGGTGGCGACGGTGACGGCATCAATGCCTTTCTCCATCGCGTCAAACATCTTCCGGAAATCGGCGAACTGGCGGGCCTGCGGCAGCGGCTTGGCGGCCTCCGCCAGGCGGACGCTATCCACATCCACCAGGGCCACCACGTTGTGGCCGCGCACCCCGGAAACACTGGCCGCCCCGCGCCCCCCCACGCCAATGCAAGCGAGGTTGAGCTTTTCACTCGGCGGCAACTGGCCGCTGGCCGCGATGACGTGCCGGGGCACGATGAAGAAACCCGCCAGGACGGCGGACCCGCGCAAAAAGGCGCGGCGGTTCAGGCCGCGAACGCCATTCCCGGCAACGGCGGAAAGGAATTTGTTCATAAGGACATCAGGATTGATGTCCCCATTGTGCGAACAAACCGCCCCGCTGACGAGGATTATTTGTTCAGGAATCCGCCCAGTTTCTTGACCGCCTGGTCCGTCGCCTCGGCCGCCACCTGGTTTTTGATCTGGGTCTTGAGCTGGTCCACGATGGTTTGCTGATCCGCCGTAAGGGAAAGCGCGCCCAACTGCTGCAGCAGCACCAGCGCGTCGTTGTACTTTTTATTGGTCACCATGAGCTTGGCCTGGTCGATTATCTGCGACACCTGCTTCTCCACGGCGGCCGCCTGGGCCGCCTTCTCTGCCGCCGCC
>CAIYYI010000250.1 GCA_903930345.1 uncultured Verrucomicrobiota bacterium | reverse complement strand
TCCCCCCCGGCCAGCAGGATGAATTGGTGGCCAAGGAAGGGCGCGAAGCCATTCGCTTTGTGAAGGAGCACGACCTCGTCACCGTGCCCCCACTATGCGAAGAAACCTGGCGCTTGACGCTGCTCTCCTCCGAGCAGCAAAAAACCATGCCCTACGTTGCTTATGGCGGCCAGAGCATCCTGGTGGCCTATGCGCGCGAAGACATGAAACACGAGGATAAACTGATGTCCATGCGCGGCAATAACCAGGCCTTCATGCACATCGTCGTCCCCCACGAACTGGTGCCCGGCCATCATTTGCAAATGTATATTGGCTCCCGGCACCAACCGCAACGCGGCCTGTTTGGCACGCCCTTTTTTGTGGAAGGCTGGGCGTTATACTGGGAACTGCGGCTTTGGGATTTGAAGTATGCCCGTTCCCCGGAAGACCGCGTGGGGATGCTCTTCTGGCGGATGCACCGCTGCGCGCGGATCATCGTCAGCCTCAAATTCCACCTGGGGGAAATGAAGCCTCAAGAGATGGTGGACTTCCTGGTAAATCGGGTGGGCCACGAAAAACTGGGCGCAACCAGCGAAGTGCGCCGGTATATTGGCGATGATTACTCCCCGCTCTATCAAGCGGCCTACATGCTGGGCGGCATACAACTGTATGCCCTGCATCAGGAGGTCGTTAAAGGCCGGAAGATGAGCGAGCGCGATTTTCACGATACCGTGTTAAAACAAGGCAGCATCCCGGTATCTTTCATCCGGGCAATTGTGCAAGGGCAAACCCTTCCCCGCGACCCTGCGCCCGCCTGGCGATTTGCGGAGAGCCGTTAGCCCGCTTTTCTCACCAAGGTAGGGCAGCGCTGTCCTCAGCGCGCCGTCGTAAATAGGTTGAGCGGCACAGTGAGGACACCGCGCCTCCTCACAGAGTGTTACCCCTTCAGCCTTATGGTGAGAAATGCGTGTTAGCCCTCCTCTCAACCCATTTGACCTTGCATTTTGGAAGTGCAATGCGAACCTTGTATGCATAGCTATCTATGCTGGTGAATCATGCAGTCTCCAAGCAGCCAAGGTGTCCCTGGCTTCTGACGCAGCCACAGCGTCTCGCGGTGCTGTGGCTGATGCTTGCGCTGGTTCACGCCCAAGCTGCCTCCTATGTCTGGAACGGTAATGGGTCCAATGACTTCTTCACCACGGCGTCTAACTGGCTGGGCAGCACCGCGCCGCCATTCAACTATACCTCCAGCGGCACCGGGGACAACCTGGTCTTCGCGGGGTCCTCCCGCCTGACGCCAGCCAATGACACCACCAACGGCAACCAAACCGCGTTTAACCTCTCGTTCGCGCCAGATGCCGGCGCCTTCATAATCAGCGGCAACCGGATGGTGCTTGGTAGTACCACCGGCACCGGAGGTAGCGGTGGCAACATCACCAATCTGAGCGCCTATCCGCAGTCATTTAGCTGCGATTTGGCTTTGCGTACGGGAACCCTGCTGGCCCTGTCAAACGACCTGGTCTTCAAAGGCGGATTGGCAATCGGCAACACTCTCAGCACCCGCACCAATACGTTTGACGGGCCATTCAATTCACGGGTGACTGGCAAACTCTCCGACCGGGGTGTGCTGGTGAAAAATGGCATGGGCACATTAATTCTGGAAAACCCTTTAAACAGTTTCACCGGACCCCTGTGGATTAATGCGGGCACGGTTTCGCTGACCGGAGGCGCCGCTTTTACGAATGCTTCGCTCATTTCCATTGGGGCCAATGCAACGCTCGACCTCACGGGACTCACCAATGGACCGTTCGTAACGGACCACATCCAATTGTTGTCGGGTGCGGGTACAATATTAGGACCCATTGTGGTGGCAGGGATTTTAGCTCCAGGCACGCCCACTAATCCAGCGGCGGCGCTCACGTTCAGCAACACCTCGCTGACCTTGGGCGGCATACTGAGTTTGGACCTCAACGGAACCAACGCCGGGGTAAATGCCGATCAAATCCTGGTGACCGGCACTAATAGTTTGTTGACCTTGGGCGGTGAATTGAACCTGACCGCCCCGTCTGGCTTTGCGACCGGGACTACCTTCACGATCATTCACAGCACGAGTCTGCGAACCACGGTCGGAACCTTTCACGGGCTGGCCGAAGGCCAGAAGGTTCGCGGAGGCGGTTATTGGTGGCGCATCAGTTACACCAATAACGCCAATCGCGACGTGACCCTCTCGGTAATCGCATCCACCGGGGCAGATTTATACTGGGACGTCTCGCCCAACACGGGTTTACAGGCCGGCAGCGGTTTCTGGAGCCCCACGAATGCCCAGTGGTCAGCCACCAGCAACGGATCTAATCCCCTGCTCGCCTGGTCTGCCGGCGTATCCAACGCCATTTTTGCAGGCACGAATGGCACGTATGCTGTCACGGTGGTGGGGACGCAAATCGTAAACGACATCACGTTCAACAGGTCGGGCGGCACAATCAGTGGTGGCCGATTGCACCATCCGGTTGGACCCATGACGTTTCAGGGCAATGCCGATGCCATCCTCAACACCCCGCTGGATGCGGAACGTGACCTGTTAAAGGACGGCGCGGGCTGGTTAACGCTAGGGGCAGCAGTGCAATACCAAGGGGCCATCACGCTGCTGGGCGGCGGCATAACGCTTGGGATTGATAGCCCCTTGCCAACCAATACCACGCTCATCATGGGCGACCCGGACGGCTCCACGGCAGGCCTCGCTTGCAACCAGTTCAGCCAGGTTATCAGCAGTCTGCTGGTGGCCAGCGATTCCCTGAACAGCAACACCATTTCCATAGGCGCGGGGCAAACCCTGGCGATCAACGGCAATTTCATGATGGGCCCGCCTACCAACCAGTTGGGGGGCGTTTATAAAACCCGGTTGTCCTTAGGCGGCGCCGGGACGTTGGTCATCGCTAAAAGCAACGGCCTGGTTCAAGTGGGCGGATACGCAGGCACGGTTTTCGGCGCCGGCAATGCTGCTGTGCTCGATCTCTCGGAGTTGAATTATTGCAACGTGAATTTGGGTTCCAATGGCACGATGCAGATCGGCGATGACACAACAGCGATGACGTCAGGAACGGCGTCAGCCTGCCTGCTGGCAACCAACAACCTCATCACCGCCGGTGTGTTGTCCGTGGGGTTTGATGGACACGGCAGCCAGATGACTCTCGAGCTTGGTAGCGGGACCAACGTATTCCGGGTCAATACCAACAATATTGGAACGGCTCCAAACTCCTTCCGGGATTCCGGGGCCATAGAGTTCAGTGCAGATGGTGGCACCTGCCAGATGCGCAACAGCGCGGGTACGGGCCGGGCGGCACTTCAAATCGGGGCCGGCACCAGCACCACTGCCTCCAGCGGATATAACATCGTGGATCTCGCTGGTCATGGCGCCGACCTGCTCTTGAGCTTTTTAACGGTGGGCGAACAAGCACGCGTGGGAACGGTCACCAACCTTTTCACTTTCGATCAAGGTATACTGGACACCATGGGCATGCGCATCGGCAACCGTCCTTCTGCCGCTGCGAACGTCTCCAATGTTTTCAATTCCATCGTCTCTCTGGGAGGAGGGATCGTGAATATTGGCACCAACGGCATTGTGATGGGAACGTGCTATGGCACCAATCGGGGCATCCACAGCGTGGCGCTCAATATTACCGGCGGGACAGTAACGGTGAATGGCAACATCCTCCTGTTGACCCAGAACAGCCGATCTAACCCGGTGCAAAGTACGCTCAACCTCACCGGCGGTTCGGTGGCGGTCGGCGGTGACATTAGCGCCGCAGTGGGAACCAACTCCCCGGCGGCACACACCGCGACCCTGACAGTTCAAGGCGGCTTACTTAACCTGAAACCGGTCGGGGACAGTGTAGCCGGCAGCATCGCGGTAGATACGCTCCTGCTGGATACGGTGATCAGCAACGCCTTCAATGTCACAGTGGGAACCCTCGCTGGCAGCGGAACCCTTGCCAACCAAAGCGGGACGACTCTGGTGACCAACGCCCTCTTGCCCGGCAGTGGGACGAACCCAGGAACCCTGACGCTGGGAAACTTGAAACTCGGTACCCCAGCGGGATTGACCTTTCATCTGGGGTCCAATCCGGTGGCGGGTAACGGCACCAATGACCTGGTTCAG
>CAIYYI010000249.1 GCA_903930345.1 uncultured Verrucomicrobiota bacterium | reverse complement strand
GATGCCGTCACTGTCTCCACGCCCGACCACCTTCATGGTGTGGTGGCCAACGCCGCAATGAGCCTGGGCAAGCACATTTACTGTCAGAAGCCATTGGTGCAGACAGTCTATGAAGCCCGTCTGCTCCGCAAACTGGCCAAGGACAAGAATCTCTGCACCCAGATGGGCAATCAGGGCAGCGCGAACACCGGTTTGCGCCGTTCGGTGGAACTGATCCAGGCGGGTGTCATCGGCACTCCGAAGGAATTGCATGTCTGGTCCAACCGCCCGGTCTGGAAGCAGGGTTTTGATCGTCCAGCGGGTGCGGATCCGGTGCCGGCCACCTTGGATTGGGATCTGTGGCTTGGGCCGGCGGCGCAACGTCCGTTCAAGAAGGACATTTATCACAGCTTTCAGTGGCGTGGTTGGTTCGATTACGGCACGGGTGCCTTGGGTGACATGGCCTGTCACACGGTCAACATGCCCTTCCGTGCCCTCAAGCTGGGTTACCCGAAAACAGTGGAATACGAGATGGGTTCCCGTTTCTATCCAGAAACCTTCCCGAAGACCTCCCGGATTCGTTACGAATTTCCGGAGCGCGAAGGTCTGCCGCCCCTCAAGTTCTGGTGGTATGACGGCAATCCGAGCGACGCGCTGAAACCGTTGCGCCCGGAAGCCGACTTGGTGAAGGAAATCGTCCAGTCCCGCGACAAGCTCCCTGGCAGTGGTTGCCTCGTGGTGGGCGATAAGGGCAACATCTTCTCGCCGGACGATTACGGTGCCCAGTTCTACGTAATGATGAAGGGCGAGACGGAATACCGCGCTGGCAAGGATCACGATGCTTGCAAAGGCGTGCCGGAAACGCTTCCGCGATCCCCGGGTCACAATCAGGAATGGTTCAACGCCATGAAGGCGGGTAAGCCTGAGATGGCTTATTCCAACTTCGAGATCGCCGGTTATCTGACCGAGATCATCCTGCTTGGTTGCATCGCCCTGCGCGTCGGCGAAGGTCGTCCCATGAATTGGGACGGTCCGAACATGTCGTCGCCGAACTGTCCGGAAGCCGCCCAGTTCGTCAAACGCGATTACCGCAAGGGCTGGGAAATTTAAGTTTTCCCCCAGCTTGTTTTTCTCAACCGGACCGCCCCAAAGCGGTCCGGTTTTTTTCTTCCTACAGCGTCACGATCTGCCCGGTTTCGATGGAGCGGCCCTCGGCTTCGCAAATTTCCACGGCGCTCACGCCGTCCTGGGCCGTCACCATGGTGGGTGGGCGGCCGGCGCGAATGCTTTCCGCCATATGGCTGAATTCGCCCACGTAGCCATCCCCGCCGGGAGCCGAGATCGTGCGGGCGGGCTGGCCCTTCTCATAGACCTTGAGCGCTTGCGCCCCACGGGATAGGTCGTAGTCCACCGTGGCGCGTTCAAAGAGGAACGTGTAGGCCATGTTGAAACCGTGGCCTTCGTTCATGGCCCAGCAGCCTTCGGCAGTGACGCTCACCCCGCTGGCGAACTGGTAGATGGTGGAGACATAGTCAATGGCCCCGCTGATTGAGCTGAACCCGGTGGAGCAGACCGCGCGCGGGCGGCCGAAGCAATACTGCACGAAGTCGGAGTCATGGATGTGCAGGTCAAGCAGGGCGCCGCCGGACCGGGCGCCATCAAGGAACTCCTTGGACCAACCGGGCGGCTCCGAGACGCGCCGGAGGCGGGCGGAAAGCACCTTGCCATAGGTGCCGGCGTCCACCGCCTGTTTCACCCACAGCCATTCCGGCCAGAAGCGGAGGCAGTGGGCGGGCATGAAATAGCCCTGGGCGGATTGGGCGGCCGCCAGAATTTCGCGGGCCGCCGCCGCCGTGCGCGCGAGGGGCTTTTCGCAGATGACGTGTTTGCCGGCGCGCAAGGCCATCACGGCCAGCTTGGTATGCGCCAGCGTCGGGACGCACAGGTCCACCACATCGACCGCCGGATCCGCCAGCACTTCGTCCAGGCTGTGGGTGGCCTTGGTCTTCGTCATGTCCAGCTTCAGCGGTTCGTCGGTGCTGAGGTTGCCGGCGATGTTGGAGAAATCACCATCGACCGGCAGGCGGACGGCGTCGCAGATGGTGGCGATATGGGTGCCGGGCACTTTGCGCCACGCCTTAAGGTGGGTGAGGCCCATGAAGCCAAGGCCGACAACGGCCACGTTGATGGTTCGCATGATAGGGGGGAGTTACGGGTTGCAGTTCAGGTTGATCATTCGCCGCGCAGCAGTTTCTCGACCAGCAGCCGGCCGGAGCGGATATCCTCCAGGCGCTGGTTGCCCGCCTCGCGCTCCAGGCAAAAGTAGCCGCCAAAGCGGATTTCGGCCATGGTCTGGAAAAAGGCTGGCCAGTCCACCTGTCCGGCGCCGACCGCCACCTCTTCGCCCCAGGTGCCGGGCACCCGGGTGACGATGGCATCCTTGAGGTGGCAGGATTTAACCTGCGGTCCGACCAGGCGCAGGGCCTCGATCGGATCGCCGTTGTTGTAGAGGATCATGTTGGCGGGATCGAAGTTCACCGCCACATTGGGCTCGGCGAGGTGCTGGAGGAATTTTTTCAGGTCGGGGCCGGTTTCCTGTCCGGTCTCGCAGCCCAGGGTGATGCCGGCGCCCGCGAAGAGGCGGGCCACGGCGCGGATGCGGTCCACGAGCTTCACAAAGACCGGGTCCTGGTGGTCGTGAGGCACAAAGCCGGCGTGAAACATCACGAATTTCAGGCCGAGCCGCTGGGCGATTTTCACGGTGGCCTGGGCGTTGCTCCAGTTCTGTTCCCAGGTGGCATCCGGCACCAGGCCGCCGGTCAGGCGGATGGTTTCGAGCGTGGTATAATCCTCGTTGGCCGTGCGGAACATGCCCGAGACCGGGGTGATGCCGGCCTGGGCGAAGAGCGCCGGGGCGTGGTCCCAGACGGCAGGCAGTTCGCGGAAGGGGTCCAGATCCAGCTGCACGCGGTCCAGCCCGATGGTCTTGAGCTGCTGGATCAGTTGTTCCGGGGAGGCCGGCTGGAGGGACCAGCTACACACCGCCAGGCGGCTCAGAAATGCTGCGTAGGATGTCTGCATGAGCTTTATATACTTGGATTGCCGGGTGCTTGTCGAGCGGGACCATCTCCGGCCCGCGCCCTGGTTGCTTCAGTGCATTTCCACGCCGCAGGAGCCGAGGCCGCCCCGGTAGTAGTTGAACTGCACGTTGGGATGGTCGGCCAGCAGTGACATAGGCACCGCCGAATCCGGCAGGCCTTTGGCGATCATGTAGGCGGTGAGCCGCTGGCCGAAGGGGTTGTCGTGCGTGCCCGCCTGCCAGATGGATACCTTGTCCGCCTTCCAGGTCTCCACCGGGCCCACGCTGATGGCCATGGTGGGCACCAGCGAGATGTTGCCGCCGCCGCTCGTCCGGGCGTTCTGCGCCACGGTCAGCGGGTGGAGTTTGACCACGCGCGTGGCCAGCTTGCGGTACTCGGCGGGCGGGGGCGGGGCATCCTGATATTTGCCCGTGCGCTGCGGCGGGTCGTTGAAGGCCCAGTGCTTGACATCCCCCTGGCCGCCCTGCATGACCGCGCAGCGCACGCCGGCGTCCCAGCTTTGCCGGTAGGGCGCGGTGTCCGCCTTGGGAAAGTGCAGGTGGGCGTCGGGCAGGCGCAGCTTGCGGTCGATGCGCTGGAAACAGAGTTCGCGGTCGGCCTTCTCAAAGGAGAGCGGATGCGTCACGGGGGCCTCCTTGCCTTCGATGAACCATTCGTCCATGCCCCAGAAATGGCCGGAGCGGACATCGAGGCCGAGGGCGTTGACGATTCGGGCCACCAGGGGCAGCTGCTCGGTGGGGCCGATCGGGCCGCAGATGCCCACGGGATTATCCGCGGTGCTCTGGCGCCAGGCGCTGATGTATTCCAGCGCCTCGGCCAGATAGAAGTCCTCCAGCGTGTCATATAGGACGACTTTGAAGCCGGGCCGGGAGAGGCGCTCCAAGTCGCGCGGGGTCAGCCGGGCAGCGGCGGCAATCAGTTCGGAATCCAGGGTGGTGTAATCCCACCAGTCGGGGGCGAGGGCGCTTAGTTTGCGTGGCATAGGAGGGTGTGGGTTCAGGGTTCGCGGCCTTGTTCAAGGGCGGCTTCGTAGCGTTGGTTGACGTGGTAATGCGTGCCCAGCAGGTCGGCGAGCGGATCGGCAGACTCGGCGCAGAAACCGTAGTGGAGGTGGCGGCGCCAGCCCTCCGCCAGCCGGAAGCGGCGCGACATCCGGCCCACGGCGCGGTCAAAATCCGCCATGGCCTGCAGGTAGGAATTCAGGTTCTGGCTGGCATCCAGCCAGCCCTGCTGGCTGCGGTGCTCGGCCAGCGCGGCCAGCTTTTGCGGGTGGACGGCAGTCACGTTGACAAACGCGCCGGGGATGATGCGGCGGCGCAGCGGGTCGCGCAGGCCCTGGGGCATGGCGTGATAGACCGTCACGCTGCCCTCGCAGGGCTTGCGCGGCGGCACGGTGCGGTAGTTGGGCATGCCGCGCGCGAAGGCGGCGGTCACCGCCAGCCGGCAGGTGCTGGTGTGGTCCTCCATGTAATCGCAGGGCGATTGCGTCAGCACGATGTCCGGCTTGATCTCGCGCATCAGGGCGGCCAGCCGCCGGAGGAGCTTCGGCTCGTAGAAAATCTCCAGGTCATCGGTGAGACTGGGATGCCAGTGCGCGCCGAGCAGGCGGGCGGCAGCCTGGGCCTCGCGCCGCCGGAGGCCGCGCAGCTTGCGGGGCGGATGCTCCAGACTGCCGCAGGAGCCGGTGGAGACGTTCAGGTAATGGGTTTCGCAGCCGGCCTGGCGTAACAGCAGCAGGGTGCCGGCCATCATGAACTCGATGTCGTCCGGATGGGCCGCAAGGGCGAAAACAACGGGGGCTTTGCTCATGGCTGGGGAGGCTGATTTACGTTGGGGTGCCGTTATCGGGGGCACCGCAACCATCGTCCGCAATGGTCCACCCGCATTCCAGGGTCGGCACCGCAATCAGGCAAGGATGTATCATGGCCACAACATAAGCCGATCGGGAGACTTCGACCACCCGAAAATGAAGGGCGGCACAAATCAAAGACACTGGACACTGGGCGACAAATCCAGGTCTTCCTCTTAAATGCAAAGCAGATCTTACCAAAGACCATCAACCCAAGGCTGATGATGGCGATCCACAACGGACCCGGAATGTTTTTTTTCATTTGGTTTCAATGATTTCGAATTGCGGCATGGACGCACAGCCAGGTGCCTGCAAACAGGCAGGTGAGGTGTATGTTCATTCAATGATCAGGTTCAGGTCCGGGTTCTTTTCGGACACGTTCATCAGGAAGTTACCCAGGCGCACCGGCTGGCCATAACGATGTCGGCCCGCCACTGACCGGAAATCCACCACGTCGCTCACGTAGAAAGTCTTGCTGCTATCCGCATTGAGAGGAAACGTCTGCGGTGAACCGCCCCCGCCCGAGGTCCGCTGTCCGTTCTCGATGGTGTACTGAGTCATCCACCAGGATAATCGCCGTTCACCATGCGAAAGCATCGCGATCATCACGATCTCGACCTGAAAGATTCCGTTGGTCTTGTTGGCCGTTATCCCAGTCCTGCCATCATCAAGGGATACCGTCCTGTTACCCTGCCCGGTGACAAGGAGCAACTCGATGCGTGCCCAATGGTGCTTGAGCACGGTGCGAGTCTCGATCTGGAACTCGTTGGCCAACGACTGCGATGCCAGGTCGGATTGGGCGGCCTGTCTTCCACAGCCGACGAGGAAGCAGCAGGCGACTGAAACAATGAATGGTATTGCTCTCATGGTGTTGATCCCGGTTTCTGACCAGCTTTCCCGCGCACAAAGCGCCTGACCACCCGCCCCATGCCTTGGCCAACTGCGAAGTATAGCAAGGTGGTCAGCCCGAGCACGACGGCCAACTCCAACACTTGGCCGTGTGGCAATAGGGTGAGTTGGCGGCCATAGGGCGTAAGCACCTCGAAGAGCAAATACACAGTGGGAAGACTCGCGTAGCGCACAATGAGTATGGGAATGCTGTACTCGTGTGGGTGCATGAGATAGGTCACCGTGCATGTAACGGAAACCACCAGGTAGATCCCGGCGAACCAGAGGCCCCACTTCCAACGCCGGAAGTCCGATCGACCGGCGATCGCACGGTATCCTCCGCCAATCACAGCGGCCAAAGCGGTCCACTGCACAATTCCGACCAGGAGCACCGCAATGATCCCGGGGGTGGCCCCCAACCAGCGGAGCAGCCAGACCGAGGGGAAGTTCAGGGAATGAAACAGGAGGACCACGGCAAAACTGGCATCCTGATCGTTGATCCCGTGGGTGGCCTCAATCACCAGGAGCACTCCGCCCAGCAGCAGATGCGCGCCGACGAGCCAGCCAGCCAGTTTTAGTATGGTTTTCATCAGTGTGGTTCTTGCCAAGCTCGGCTAAGTTTGCCGATCAACATTCCCAGCGCGCCAATGGTCAGCAGCACCAGCGGGCCATTCACCCGGCCGAGCACCAGCAGAACGGTGCATCCGCCCAGCACAACCGCGTCGGCGATGAGCAAGGCCAAGCCCCACTGGCTGAATTGTAACGTGCTCTTCATGGTTTCTTCGTGGTGAAGGACGCGTAGCGCAGGCAGGGGTGGCTATCCTGCAACTCCGACCGTTCATCCGCGGTGATCTGCTTGGTCGTCTCGACTTTGAGATAGGTCAATCCCTTGAGCGCCGCCAAATGCCGGAGCCCGGCGGCAGTGAAATCACCGCTGATGGTCAGCGAGGTCAACCGGGTGACGTCTGCCAGTGGGGCCAAGTCCGCGTCCGTGAGCCGGTTGATCTGGTTCAGCACACTGAGTTGTTCGAGCGCGGCGATGCGCGAGATGTGCCGCAGGCCCTCGCCGGTGACATTCCCAACGGTCAGGTGCTTGAGCCGCTTCAGGCTGGCCAGGCCGGCAAGATCGTGACT
>CAIYYI010000248.1 GCA_903930345.1 uncultured Verrucomicrobiota bacterium | reverse complement strand
CTCCGCCACCAATCCCCAGGTGGGCCGCGACCAGTCGAACAACTCCAGCCCGCGCTTGGGCAGGCGGGCATCCGGGGTCATCTGGTAGGTGGTGAGCATCTCCAGCCGGGTGTCGCCCACGTACATCAGTTGCTCGTAATACGGGCAGTCCATGTACGTCTCGTGGGCGCACATCTGCATGCCGCGCACCATCAGGGTGTGGGCGGCGTTCAGGGCCTCGTCCGGGGTTTTGAGGTAGCCTTCGTCCTCCAGCGGGTAGCGGCTTTCCAGCAGGCTGAAGCGGTCCAGCGTGAGCGCCTCTGCCGCGGTGTTCACCGTGAGCAGCACGTACCGCCCCGAGCGCCACCACCAGGTGCGGTAGGCGCGCGCCGCCCCGCCGTCATTCAGAAAATAATCCTCCATGCCCAGGTAGGCTTTGCCGATGATCTCGTCCCGGTTGTCCTTGTCGCCGGTGCGTTTGCCATTCTCGCCGAGCTTGTACAAGCCTTCCGCCCAGCCCACGGCCACGCGGCTGCCCCGGCCCCCGGTGAGAGTGACTTGCGGATAGGCACAGACGTAGTTTTGCAGGTCCACCAGCACGGATACGGTGGTGTTGGGAGGCACCGTCACCGGCCCCCGGCCGGCCACCAGTTGCGCCCAGCCACCCGCGTTCTGCGCCCGGGTGACATCCTCGGCGGTCAGCGGTTTCTCAGTGTTCAATCCGCCTGGAACAAGAGCGCGCACCTGGCCGAGGTTGGTGCTGACCAGGAATTGATCGGGCAGGGGGGAGGGGTAAAGGCGCCACTCCGGGCGCATCAGGCCATAGGCATTCCCGTGCAGCGGGGCGAGCACCGGGGCGGGTTTGACCCACGGCTCGGCCGGCCCGAACAGGCGGGCACCGTCCATCGTCTGCTTGTCGCCCACGAAGCGCGGGGGCAGGCCCGGCTCGAAGGACCACCCCTTGACTTCCCGGGTGGTCCAGGTGCCGCGCCCGGTGTTCAACTGGGCGGCCAGGGGGCCTTCGCCGGCCAGGATAAAGCCGCCGCGCAGCGTGATCTGCGCGCACGGGGCGTGGTCGCCGATCCAGGCCACCAGCGCCTCCAACCGGTGCTGCCCCGCCGGCAGGTGCAGCCGGTACGAGGCAAAGCTCCAATGGGCCAGATCGCCCCGGTCCGGCCCCAGCGAGAGCAGTTGGCCATCCAGGGTCAGCTCGTAGCGCTGATCGGCGCTGACGTGGATGACCACCTCCTGCGCGGCGGCCAGGGTGAACTCGTTCTGGAACTGCAACACCGCATTCTGCCCGGCGGGAATGCCGGGATGCCACACCCAGGCGGCCTGCTCGATGGCGTAACGCTGCTGGATATTGGCGTCCATCAGCGGCAGGGCCGGGGTCACCGTGAGTCGTTCAACGCGCAGAGGGGCGGCATTCAAGGGGTGGGTGCCCGGAGAAATCAGGGCCAGGGCGAGCGCCGCGCAAAACAGCGGATGTCGAAAAGTGCCAGTCATGATGGCGTGAAACTACCGGAACCCGGCCGGGTTATCCAGTCTGTTTATCGGCTTTTGAATCACCTCACGCGCAGGCTTGCCATTGGGGCGGCGGTGGAGTTTGATGGCGGCAACAAAAGGTTCCCATGCGTGTTCTGATTGCCACTGTTACTGCCGGCGCGGGTCACTTGCAGGCGGCCGCCGCTCTGGAGGAGGCCTGGCGGGAATTTCGCCCGGCGGATGAGGTGCTCCGGTCGGATGTGCTTGCCTTCACCTCCGCCCTTTACCGCAAAAGCTATTCCACCGGCTATGTCAAAGTCGTGGAGCGTGCCCCGGAGCTGTACGGACTGCTCTTCCGCAAGGCCGACAATCCGGCGCTGCTGAGGAAGGTGACGCGCGTGCGCCGCTGGCTGGCCGCGCTGCCGGCTGACAAGTTTGTCCGCCATGTGCGCAAGTTCCGGCCGGATCTCATCCTGAGCACCCATTTCATGCCGCCCGAGGTGCTCGGGGGCTCCCGCACGTATCGGGACCAGACGCGCCCGCCGCTGGTCACGGTGGTGACGGATTTCGAGGCGCACGCCCTCTGGCTGGAGCCCTCGGTGGACACTTATTGCGTGGCCACCGAACAGACGGCCGCCCGGTTCCTGGCGCGGGGTGTCCCGGCCGAGAAGGTGCGGGTGACTGGCATCCCCATCGCCCGGCGTTTCAGCCAGCCGGTGGATGTGCCCGGCTTTCACAAGCGCATGGGCTGGCGCGAGGATCTGCCGTTGCTCCTGGTGCTGGGGGGCGGGTTTGGCATGGGGCCGGTGCGGGAGGTGCTGGACCAGGTCTGCCGCACGGAACTGCCCTTGCAGGTGGCGGTGGTCTGCGGCCGCAACGAGGAGTTGCGCCGGTCGCTGGCCGGGCGGGACTACGCTTTGCCGGTGCATGTGCTAGGCTTCGTCTCCAACATGCAGGAGCTGATGGCCTCCTCCGTCATGGTGGTGACCAAGCCGGGGGGCTTGACGACCGCCGAGGCGCTGGCCCTGGGCAAACCGTTGCTGATCGTCAACCCGATCCCGGGTCAGGAGGCGGCCAACAGCGATTTCCTCCTCGAACACGGGGCCGCCGCCAAGGTGAATTGCCTGGAGGATCTGCCCTTCAAGCTCAAAGAGGTGCTGGCCGTCCGCCGGTTGAAGGCGCTGTCGCACGCCGCCGCTGGGCTCGGCCGTCCGGATGCCGCCCGGCAGGTCTGTCTCGCGGCGCTGGCCTGCCATGCGCTGAAAACATCACAGGTTCCCGGTGGTTGAGAGGACATGATCACCGAATCCTTGACGGCAGGATTGCGACGCGGGCTGGCCTGGTTTTTGGGTCTGCGGCGGCGGTGTCTGGTGGGGCTGTTCGTGCTGCTGTGCCTGGGTTTGGCCGTCTTTGGCATTGTGCTGGTCCTGGTGCTTTGGACCTTGCCGGTGTTTGGCGGGCGCGCCTCGATCATCCCCCAATCCAAGGAGACGCGGGGCATGGTGTATTTCAATGATGTGGCCCCCGAAGTGCCCTGGTCGATTCATGTCGTCAAAGTCAACCGGTCTCGCCAGGATTATGCGCTCCATTCCTTTCTGGGCCGGGGAGTGTTTTTTGGCCTGGCCCCCGTCTCAAGCCAGTTGGCGCTGCTGCCGGCTGAATGGGGCCGGCCGTTGGCGGCGGTGAATGGGGATTTGTATCTCAACCTTCCGGATTGCCCGGGGGATCCCGAGGGGCTCCAGATCATGCGCGGCGAGTTGGTGAGCGGACCATCAACGAACCGCATCTGTTTCTGGACGGATATGGACGGTCAGCCGCACCGGGGGGATGTGCGATCCCGTTTCCAAGTCACCTGGCCGGATGGGAGCACGCTGCCCTTCGGGCTGAACGAGGCCCGGGCCAGCGATGCGGCGGTGCTATACACCGCCCCGGTGGGCGCCTCCACCCGCACCCATGGGGGCGGCCTGGAACTGGTGCTCGAAGGACAGGAGGGCGGGCCCTGGCTGCCCCTGAAGGTTGGCCAGACGTACGCGGCCCTGGTGCGGGAAATCAATCGTGCCGACAATGCCCGATTGATCCGCACGCGGGCGGTGTTATCGCTGGGGCCCGATCTGCTGGCCCGGATTCCCAAGCTTGAGGTCGGGGCGGTCGTGAAAATATCCACGGCCACCGCACCGGATCTGACGGGCTCGTCCACGGCCATTGGCGGAGGGCCCACCCTGGTTGAGAAAGGCCGGGCTCAACAATGGCCTGGCCTGCGGATGCGACATCCCCGCACCGCCATCGGCTGGAACGACCGTTTTTTCTTCTTTGTCGTGGTGGATGGCCGTCAGTTGCACCTCTCCGCCGGCATGACTTTCGCCGAGCTGGCCGATTATATGGTGAAGCTCGGCTGCCTGGAGGCCATGTGCCTTGATGGCGGAGGCTCGGCCACGTGCTGGGTGGGTGGGCACGTGGTGAACAGTCCTTCGCGAGGCAACGAACGACCGGCTGTCAACACTTTGGTCCTGCTCCAGACCGTCAAATCCGCCAAGTGAGGTCGGATGGGAAATCCCTTGTCACCGGACACACGGAAGTTTACCAGTATGCGCATGATTCACCGTATGCTTCGTTTTCTTAGTGGGCTGGCACTGTTCACCGGCCTGGTTTCGGCCGCCTCGGCCCAGACCAGCCAGATCTTGGGCAACTATGGCCTCACAGTCACCCTGGATCACCCGGACGCCTTGTACCAGGTGGGGGAAACCGCCACATTCACCATCCAGTCCACCCTGAACAAACAACCCTTGGATGATGCCGAGGTGCAATGGGCCATCACCAAAGATGGCGCCGTGCCGATCAAAGCCGGCAAGGTCAAGCTGGTCGACGGCCGGGGTACCCTGGAAGGCTCGCTCCCCGAGCCGGGTTTTCTGCAATGCCGCGTTTCGTTCCCGACCCCGAACAAGTCCAACCTGGTCGCACTGGCCGGGGCCGGCTACTCCCCCCTGCAGATCAAGCCCAGCCTGCCGGTGCCGGATGATTTTGATGCCTTTTGGGCGGGGCTCAAAAAGAAGCTGGCGGCCATACCAGTCAATCCGCGCCTGACGCCGGTCAGCGGTGCAGCCACCAACACGGAGGCGTTCGACCTGCAGGCCGATTCCCTGGGAGCGCCGGTTTCGGGCTACTTTGCCCGGCCGACCGGGGCAAAACCCGGGAGCCTGCCCATCATTCTCACGGTTCATGGCGCGGGGGTGCGCAGCGCCAACCTCGGCGCGGCGACCGGCTGGGCGCGGCAGGGGTTCCTTGCCCTGGACATCAACGCCCACGGGCTGCCGAACGGGCGGCCGGACAAGTTTTACGCCGATCTGGCCAGCGGCGACCTGAAAAATTACCGCCTGGACGGCCGGGAATCGCGCGATACGGTCTATTTTCAGGGGATGTTCCTGCGGCTGGTGCGGGCGCTGGATTTTCTCACCGTCCAGCCGGAGTGGAACGGGCGCGTGGTGGTGGTGCATGGCAGCAGCCAGGGCGGGGCGCAAGCCCTGGTGGCCGCCGGGCTTGATCCGCGGGTGACCTTTTATGCGGCCGGGGTGCCGGCCATGTGCGACCATACCGGCGTAGTGGCAGGGCGGGTGAACGGCTGGCCCAATATGGTTCCGCTCAACGCGGAGGGCAAGCCGGAGGCGCGGGTCGTGGAGGCAGTCCGGTACTACGACTCGATGAATTTTGCCACGCGGGCCAAGGCCGGGGGGATGGTCACGGTGGGCTTTATCGACACCACCTGTCCGCCGACGAGCGTCTATGCCGCCTACAACGCCCTGCCGGGAAAAAAGGAGATCTTCAACGATCCGCCGAGCACCCACGCGGTTTCAGCCAAGGCCAGCGAGGCGATGCGCAACGCCATTCTCCGCCATGCTGGCAAGCCGTAGGGCAGGGGGGATCCGCTGTGAAATTGGGACAAATCGCCGCGCAGGCGAGGCGTGGATGGGGTGTTTCTTTGCTTTTCCTTTAGCGGGTGCCACACACGGCTCACCGGGAGGTTCGCCCCACCGGCAACGGGCGGGCGGGTGTTTTCTGCCAAGGGTTCGGGGTGTGCCATGGGCAGTCATTGACAGGGGGGATGCCCAGGCTTAGGTTGCGGGACAACTTCGGTTTGGTTATTTGCTTATGCATCATTTATCTGTGGTTTTCCTTTGCGTCGTGCTCCTGGCGGGGCAATCGCTTGCTGCCGCCGGGTTTCTGGATTTTCTGAAGAGTTCGGCCAAGTCCACCAACGCCGCTGCGGTGGCCAGTGCGGCGGCGGCGGGCGGGCTCTCGCAGGAGAAGCTGGTGGCGGGGCTCAAGGAGGCCCTGGCCAAGGGGGTGCAGACGGCGGTGACCAACCTGGGCCGGCCCAATGGGTTCCTCACCAATGCCAACGTGCGCATTCCCATGCCGGAGAATCTCAAGCGGGTGGAGCAGACCCTGCGGAAGCTGAAACAGGATTACCTGGCCGATGAGTTTGTCGGCACCATGAACCGGGCGGCGGAGAGCGCCGTGCCCGAGGCGGCGGCCATCTTTGCCGATGCGATCAAGCAGCTGACGCTGGAGGATGCCAAGGCGCTGCTCAACGGCCCGGAGGACGCCGCCACGCAGTTCTTCAAGAAGACCGGGGAAAAGCGGCTGCAGGAAAAGATGCTGCCGATCGTGCAGACGGCCACCACCCAGGCCGGGGTGACCGGAGCGTACAAACAGCTCACCAGCAAGGCGGGCATCGCCACGGCATTCATCGCCGTGCCGACCGCCGGGGACATCGACCAATATGTGACGCAGAAGGCGTCCGACGGGGTGTTCAAGATGATCGCCGAGCAGGAGAAGCTGATCCGGCAGAATCCCGCCGCACGCACGACCGAGCTGCTGCGGCAGGTGTTTGGCAAGTGAACGGAAGCGGTTATCAGTTGGACGTTTTTTCGAAAGCCTCCACCTCGGCGGGGGAGGCGGGTTGGGGCAGAACCCAGTCGGGGGCGTCATACCAGAAGAATCGGGAGGAGCCTTTCTTGGGGGTGACGCTGCCGCCGTCATCCACGCCATTTTCACCCACCGAATAAAGCCGGTAATAACCGTTGGTCTCGACCCGGTAGCGGAGCGGTTGGCCATCCATGGGATCGCGGGGAACGGCGGCCAGGTAGGTGGGGACCAGATCGGTCAATTGGCCGGGCCAGTGGTGTTGGGCAAGGTGGTAACGCTTCAGGGCAAAGGCGCTGATGAGCAATTGCCGCAGGGTCTCACTACGGGCGGCCTTGAGACTAAACTTGGGGTAAGCCGAGCCATCCGCAAGGTCAATTAAATCATCCAACGTCGGAGCCCCCAAAGCGTGAATCGTGGCGGCATGATTGGTTTGCTCCCGCTGCAAAACTTCGGCCATTGGCCGGCCCAGGGTGAGGGCTCGGGAACTTTCCAGATGCACGTTGAGGATGTGCAGATGCAGGTATTCGTCGCTGTAGGAGCCAAAGGGTACCCAATACAGCTTGATCATGAGGGTCTGGCCAATCTCCTTCAGGCCTTCCTTGGGATTTTCCGCCAAGGTTTGGAAGGGATTGGCCGGATTGTTTCCCATGGTCAACTGCTGGATATAGGCGAATGACTCCCGGGCTTTCGGATAGAAGCTCAGCATCATGGCGCGCTCGCACTCCATGGCCCGGTCGAAATCCCTCAGGCAGGGCCAGGTTTCCAGTTTTTTTTGCAGGGTGGCCAGATCCGGCTCCGTGGCCTTCTCCGACTGCAAGTATTCCCAGAGGGCGTTGGCGGTGACCTGCCACATGGCGATCCTGACCAGGTGGCTGATCATCATTCCTTCAGACGGCCAGTGATCCAGCAGGGTGACCATGGTCAGCAGCCGGTCCTTTGCCATCGGTGCATTCCCGCTGTGCAGGGCCACCAGGGCGGCGGTGGTGTGCCACTGGCTGAGTTGTTTCAGCGGCGCCAGGTGCGGCAGCAGGGCCATGAAGCCATCCTGGTAATTGATGTGGAAGCGGAATTGTGCGGCGGCTGCCAAGGCCTGGATTTCGGCGAAGGTTTCCGCATTGGTTTGAACGATGGCGATGGTGTTCGGCCAGCAATTGGATTGGACATCGCGCGCCTTGATGGAGGTTTGCATCCAGGTGACACGCGCGCGGCCCGGGGCGACCATGGTCATGGCCGGAAGAACGTTTTGGTATTCCAGGTTGCCGAGCTGCTGGGCCAGGCTGATGAGGGCAAACGCTCCGTTGGTGGTATCGATTTCCCACAGTGGAGCCATTTGGGACAGTTCCAGCTTTTCGCCTTTGGACACCAGCTCCGCCTTGAACCGGGCCAGGCGGTTTTTGAGGTGGTAATGATAACCGACGAGGCCGCCCGCCAGCAGGAGCAGCAGCGCTGCCCCCACGAGCAAGACGATTTTCCCCCGGGTCCGCATATCCCGCCTGATCTGGCTAGATTGCCTTGGTGAAATAGCCGCGTTGCTTTTCGCTGATGGGATGGCCCATCCGGGTCAGCACTTGCAGCATGTCCT
>CAIYYI010000247.1 GCA_903930345.1 uncultured Verrucomicrobiota bacterium | reverse complement strand
CTTCCTGCCTCCGGGGAATGTGTTTCTTCCGCACGGGCTCGCATCCATTGATGCAGCCGTGTGCTGGCGCTGTAAGATGTTCCCAGATGCAGTCGGGCGGCGATGCTTTTGACGGTCAGGGTCGCCTCCTTCTGCAGCCGGATTGCCATCGCCATTTTACCAGGATCGCCTTTGCGCCGCCGCGCCAACTCCTCCTGACTCCATCCCAAGCGTTGCAGCTCCTCGGCAATGATCCGCTCGGCTCGGACTTGGGCGCTTTCCTGCCGCAATTCCCCCGTCTGGCTTTCCCCCTTCTTTTCCGCCAGTCGCTCCAGCACTGCCTGGCGGAACGCGTCTGTGCCGCAGCACCACCCGCGACCAAATATACTGAGGGACTCCGCGCCCGAGGCCCGGACAATAGTTTGGTCGCTGGGTGGGAATTTTTATGGCGTCGGATGGGCCAAGACGCTAGACAAGGGGCATGCTTAAGCCAATCCTGATCGTTGCCGCCTGCGCCCTGGTGGTGCAGCCTGGCTTCGCCGCTGAAAAAACCGCCGGGTATCAGCGCCTGCTGCCCCTCTCTGCGCCGAAGATTACCGCACATGCGGAGGATTATCCGGGCGGGAATCACAGCGTCAGCAACCTCGTGGATGGCAATCCGCGCACGGAATACTCCTCCAATGCCAAAGGCACGAATACCTTTGTGGAGTTTGATTTTGGCAAAGTGGTGTCCATCGCCGCGTTTAAGCACCAGGACCGCAATGATCCTGCCACCGTCGCGGCCAGTGAGTTGGAGTTCCTGGACTCCGAGGGGCGCTCCGTGGGCAAAGAGTTGGTGCGGCACGGCAACCAGCGCGGTGCGGTGAGCGTCCTGACCCTGCCGCAGCCCATTGCCGCGCGCAAGGTGCTCTGGAGCGTGCGCCAGTTGGGTCCGCAAAAATATGGCACGGTGGGCGGCGCGGAGGTGTTGTTTTACACGCTGGGCCTGGAGGAAAGCCAGCCGCGCGGCCTGCGGCTGGAGGTGGCTGGCTTGATGTTGCTGGAGCGCCGGGAGCCGGCGCCGGTTCAGCCAGTCCGGGTGTCGCTCGATTATCCCTACCAGCGCCCGGCCAGAGTGGTCCTGAAGATTGAGGGCGCGGACCCCATCCGGACCAACCTGGTCTTTGGCACCCACCAGTTCGAGGCCCGGGTGCCGGCCGCAACCTCGGCCCGCATACTCAAGGTCACCGTCGAGGCGAACGGCCAGGTGGTGGCCGGGGCGTCGCTGCCGCTCAAACCGGTGCGCCCGATGGAAATCTACCTGCTGCCCCACTCGCATGTGGATATTGGCTATACCGAGCTGCAGCCGGAAGTGGAGAAGAAGCAGAACCAAAACCTCGAGATCGGCCTGGACCTGATTCGCCGGTCGCGGGAGTATCCCGAGGGCTCCCGCTTTCGCTGGAATGCCGAGGTGATGTGGCCCATCGAAAATTATTTGCGCGTCGCCACGCCGGAAAAACGGCAGGCTCTGCTTGAGGCCATTAAGAATGGCGAGGTGGGGCTCGATGCGTTGTACGGCAACATTCTTACCGGCTTGTGCCGTCCCGAGGAATTGGTCCGCATGATGACCTATGCCGCGAAAATGCAGGATTTGTGCGGCGTGAAGGTGGAGTCTGCCATGATCAGTGATGTGCCGGGCTATACCTGGAGCACCGTCTCCGCCCTGGCCCAGGCAGGCGTGAAGTATTTCTCCTTTGCGCCCAACTATTTTGATCGCATGGGCGGGACGATGGTGCTCTGGCAAAACAAGCCTTTCTATTGGGAGGGGCGGGATGGCAGGAGCCGCATCCTGTGCTGGTGTCCGTCCAAAGGTTACGCCCTGGGGCACCTGATCGGAGATGGCGAAAACCTGGCTCGCTATCTCCCCAGCTACATGCAGGAGCTGCAGACCAACGGGTATCCCTATGACATCACCCACGTGCGGTGGAATGTGCATGGCGACAACGGCTCGCCGGATGAAAAACATGCCGCTGTGGTGCGCGACTGGAACGCCAAATACTTGTATCCGAAGCTGATCATCACCACCACCGCAGACGCCTTCCGCAAATTCGAGGCGCGCTACGGCAAACAGTTGCCCGTCTATCGCGGCGATTACACGCCTTATTGGGAGGATGGCGCGGGCTCCTCCGCGCGCGAAACAGCGCAGAACCGCGCCAGCGCAGAACGCCTGGTGCAGGCGGAAACCGTTTGGTCGCTGCGCCAGCCCGGCCCCTTCCCGGCGGACGACTTCTACACCGCCTGGCGGAACATCCTGCTCTATAGCGAGCATACCTGGGGCGCGCATAACAGCATCAGCCAGCCGGACATTCCCTTTGTGAAGGATCAATGGCGCATCAAGCAGGCGTTTGCCGTGGATGCGGATAAACAGTCGCGCACGCTGTTCGAGTCGTCGTTTGACGGCGGCGCGCTGGCGGAGGGGCTGGATGTCTTCAACACTACCTCGTGGCCGCGCACCGATCTCGTGATCCTGCCGGCTGGAATGTCCGCCCCCGGAGACCGCGTGGTGGATGAGCAGAATCGGGTCACCGCCTCGCAGCGGCTGGCCTCGGGCGAGCTGGCCTTCCTGGCGGAGAACGTTCCCCCCTTGGGGGGCAGGCGCTATCGCGTGCTGGCGGGCAAGGCCCAGGGCGGCGACAGCGTGGTGACCGCCGAGGGCATGATGCTGCGCCATCCCCTGTTCCGCCTGCGTTTGGATGAGCAGACCGGCGGCATTGCCAGCTTGTATCATTACCTGTTGAAGGTCGAATTGGTGGACCCGAACGCCAAGACCGGCCTGAACGATTATTTCTACCTGCCCGGGGCGGACGTGAAAGGCGTGCAGCGCAACGGGCCCGTGCGCGTCAGCGTCCGGGATCGCGGCCCCCTGGTCGCTTCCCTGCTCGTGGAGTCCGACGCCCCCGGCTGCAAATCGCTGGCGCGCGAAATCCGCGTCGTGGCGGGACTCGATCGCATCGAGCTGGTCAACACGGTGGATAAGCTGGCGGTCCGTGCCAAAGAAGGGCTGCATTTTGGTTACGGCTTCAACGTGCCGAAGGGCACCGTGCGGGTGGATGTCGGCTGGGCGGTTGTCCGGCCCAACGTGGACCAGATTCCCGCCGCGTGCAAAAACTGGTTCTCCGCCCAGCGCTGGGTGGATGTGTCCAATTCGCGTTATGGCGTGACCTTGATGCCGCTCGATGCGCCGCTGATTGAAATCGGCGGTTTGACCGCCAACCTGATTGGCTCACAGACGGATCACCGGGTTTGGATTACGGAGTTGCCCCCCAGCCAGACCATCTATTCGTGGTTCATGAACAACCACTGGCACACGAATTATCGCGCGGACCAGGATGGCCCGACCGTGTTCCGCTATGTCCTGCGGCCGCACGGCGCTTATTCGCCGCTCGAAACGGCGCGCGCGGGTGTGGCGGCGACCCAGCCGCTGATTGCCGCGCGGGCGCGTGGCGTCGCCCCTGCAGCCTCTCGGTTCACCCTGAGTTCAGACGCTGTGCTGGTCACCGCCTTCAAACCGGCAGATGACGGACAGGGCAGCATCGTGCGCCTCTATGGCGCGGCTGGAAAGACGGTGAAGACCAGCCTGCGCTGGTCGGATCCAGCGCCCAAATCCACCTGGTTGAGCGACACCAGCGAGAAACCGCTGAAGCCCGTCCATGGCCCCATCACCGTGCCCGCCTGGGGCATTGTCACCCTGCGCCTGGAAAAATAGCCGCAGGGTCACCATCAACCACCAACTATCAACCAGCACGCGTTTAGGGGTCTGGCTTCATTGGGCCTTTCCCATCGGCTTTCCTCCAGCGATGGAGCTTGGTAGCGAAGCTCTTCCAACTCCCCTGGTGCAACCGCCTGGCGAGCCAGGATATCGTCAGCGTCGTTTCCGCACGGACTCGGGCGGCCAGACCCAGCTTGGCCACGTCGCTCTTGGGCCGCTCCTGCAAATCACGCTCCGTCCAACCCAGCCGCCGCAACTCTTCCCGGATGTTCCGTTCGGCTCGGGCTTTGCAGGAAGAGATCAAACGACTACCGTCTGCAGTGTCAGTTCTATTTTTTACAAACATTGTTGGCCGCTGCCTCGAATGGGTTTGCGCCTCCAGCCGCAGACTGTCGCCAGTTTTCCTCGAAAGCTCCAATGGCGCGTTTCCATCCCAGCCTGGCCCCATCGCCATTCCCCAGTCAGTGAACAGTTTCCGACGCGCACCCTGGATCACTGGCCTCGCCACTACGGCGTCAGCGTGCCATACCAACCAGTACCAACCCAGTGGCACTGGCAAAATATTTGCCAAAATTACCGGAGCAAAGCTTTGTTTCTCTCAATTGACCGACTGGCTGGAAAGACGCATATGCACCGAGCTATGGCCTGGCCCCGACTTTGATTTGATCTTCTCAAAGAAACGGAATTAAGTCCTCTGGTCCATTTTTGCGTCTATGCTG
>CAIYYI010000246.1 GCA_903930345.1 uncultured Verrucomicrobiota bacterium | reverse complement strand
GACACATGCCGTGCGTGAACGTCGCCTGGGAATGCCTCTGAATGTAGCTCTCCACCTGGTTCCAATATCCCTGGTCATCGCGAATTTTTTTGCACCCGGCGCAGATCGGCAGCATGCCGCTCAACGACTTCACCTTCGCCATCGCCTGCTGCAATTCCTGCAACAACCGCTCCCGTTCCGCCTCCGCCAGCTTCCGCGCGGTGATATCCTCCTTCACCGCAACATAATGGGTGACCCGCCCCGCCAGATCACGGATGGGCGAGATGGAGGCGCTCTCCCAATACAGCTCCCCGTTTTTCCTTCGGTTGTGGAATTCCCCGCGCCATTCCCTCCCAGCCGAAATCGTTTCCCACAAATCCCGGTAAACCTCCGGGCTTTTATCCCCGGATTTCAGCACCCGCGGGTTCTGCCCCAGCACCTCCGCCAGCCCATACCCCGTCACCTCCATGAACTTCGGGTTCGCATACACGATGTCCCCCTTGACATCCGTGATCACAATCGAGGCGGGAGACTGCTCCACCGCCCGCGACAACTGCAGCAGCTTTTCCTCCGTCCGCTTGCGCTCCGTGATATCCCGCACCACCGCCTGGAGCACCGGTCGGCCATCCAGCATCATCGCTGTCAGCAGCACCTCGGCCGGAAAAATCTCCCCGGCGCTCGCCCCGTTGCCCACCCGTCGGTGCAGCCATTCAAACCGGTGGCTCCCCACGCTCACCGCTCTGATCATATGCTGGATGCTCAGGCTCTGGGAATCCGTGCCGCACGGCTGCACCAGCGGCGAGACCTCGGCCGGGCGCAGCCCGCAAAACTCCTCCCGGGTCGCACAGCCGAACATCGCCAGCGCCGCCGGGTTGCCGTCGCAGAACCGTCCCTCCTCCACCAGCAGCACCGCATCACCGCTCCCCTCGAACAGGGTTCGGAACTTTGTCTCTGAGTGCTGCAAGGCCGTCTCCGCCAACTGCAGTTCTTCCACGCGGCGGCGCATCTGCCGTCCGCCCAGCCAAATCCCCAGTCCTCCCAGCAGCCACAGCCCCGCATGCGCCCCGCCGATGCGCCAGGTACGAGCCTGTGCCAGAACCACATAGGGTGCCATCGGCACCGCGATGCTGATGCCCCCGCGGATATCCCCCACACGGTACCCTTGCACCCCATGGCATTTCAGACAGCCCACTTCGGTCACCAACGGACGCATCAGGCGCAGATACGCCTGGCCTTGCCGCCGCTCCTGGGCCACCACCTCCGGTTTCCCCTCCGTAAGTGCCCGCAAGGCGGACGCCTCCCATGCGTCAGGCGCATTCTCCGGTCGCAGCGGCTTCAGGCTGGTGATGTGACCATGCACCCCCTGCTCCTGGGCCCCCAACTCATGCACCTGCCGCGTCATGTACGCCGGGTTGACCAGCGTCAACCGGCGGCCCGTGGTCGTCACAATATCCCGCTCCACCCCATTGGTCAGGTAAGGGTTCGGCGGGGTCAGCTCCGTGATCGGCACATAGACGCCGCCATGCAGCGTCGCCCATTTCCGGTACAGCACATCCTTGGTGAACTCGCTCCGAGCGCTCGTTGCGACGGCCTCCACCATGGCCTCCTGGAGCAGATGCACATTCCAAAACAGTGACGCCCCCAACCCCAGCGACCAGGCCAGCAGCACCAGCCAGGTCATCTGCCGTAGGCGGCGCGGATCAAATGTGAAAGAAAAGGCTGAATTCATACCGTCACTGTTTCACTCAGGTGCATCAGCCCCACTCTACCACCGCCCGCCCGGGGGATTGAAGCATTTTTTGGAATAATAAGCACAGCTATTACTATGCGACATTGACATAACCCCAACTTTACCCTCTGTATTACCCATGCACATTCAGAGCCTGAAGATTTTTTGCGACCTGGCCGAGACCGAGAGCTTCACCAAAACCGCCCTGGTGAATGAAGTCACCCAATCCGCCGTCAGCCAGCAGATCACCGCCCTGGAGCGGATTTTCAAATCCCCGCTCGTGGTCCGCAGTAAAAAACTCTTCCGTCTCACCCGCGAAGGGCGGGTGATCTATGACTTCAGCAAGCAGATCCTCCAATCGTGCGATTCCCTCCACGCCCGCATCCAGGAAATCCAGAACGTCGTCGTCGGCCCCATCCACCTGGCCACCGTTTACAGCATTGGACTGCACGATTTGCCCCCCTACCTCAAGCGCTTCCTCAAAACCTACCCCGACGTCCACGTCCACGTGGAATACCGCCGCTCCGACCAGGTTTACGAGGATGTCCTTGGCAGCATGGTCGATCTGGGCTTCGTCGCCTTTCCCGT
>CAIYYI010000245.1 GCA_903930345.1 uncultured Verrucomicrobiota bacterium | reverse complement strand
CGCATCGCGCCAAGGACGCGCCCGGCGCGGTGTGCTCAAACCGGGCGCAAAACCGGGTATTTGTGGCGATACGAGCGCCCTTCTGGCGCGGCGGTCAACTCATTTTGAAAAAGGCGCCCTTTTCCCCGCCTTCCACCCCCTCCCCAAGCCCTGCACCGCCCCAAACGAGCTGGTTTGTGATTCTTCCGGGTTAGTCAGCACTGAATTCGTGGTCCAGTGCGCCAAATCTGCCGAAGCCTCGATCCGGTAGTTCGCGCCTTCGCGGCCGAACAAGGTCCACTCCAGCTCGTTTGCCCCGTTGGTGCTCACCAGCCGGGTGCTCAACGTCAGGCTGGTCAGGTTCGTTTCGTTGCCGGGGAAGATTACGATGTTCGTTCCCGTTGTGAACGAGGCCCACTGCCAGAACCAGTGGGATGTCCCGCTCGTTCTCCCACCAGCCGCAGCCACATAACGGCCGGGCTTGGCGAAAGAGATCTTCGCTGAAGGACGGATGACGCCAGGCCCATCGCCATCAGGATTCCCGTTCAGAACTCTGTTGTTTACCCAGCTCGACGTGCCGGTTCGATGAAACCAGAAAATTGAATAGATTTCCGTGGGACCGTTGGTTCCGTAAACAACCCCAAATCCAAAATCCTCGGCTGAAAATAGGAAATCTGGTTGCGTCACCACCCGCTGAACCTGCTGGGTGGCCAGCAAGCCGTCGGCGAAGTAGGCGTCAGCAAACTGGTTGGTCCAAGCCACAAAACCGCCGGTAGAGTTTGTGGGGTGGCGGACAAAAGTAATCTTCTCAACGCCGGGACGGGGAGCTACGCGTTTGCAGTCATTACCGTCTGCTTGGCCCACCGAATCATCGAGGCTCTCCACGTTGACATTCGTTCGGCTATAAAGATAAAGCAAACCGCCAACATCTTCTTGGGTCAGGCGGGAAATGTATACTCCAGGCCCAGTGTAACGACTGACGTCACAAACGGAATAGTTTTGGCCGGGAGGAGCCACCGTTTCTACTTGGGGCTCCAGCCATAACGGATCCATAGTTCTTACTATCCAGGTAAAGAGAATGGAGTTCACCCGTGGGGAAGGGAGTTGACTCTGCGGATTGTAATTTCGGCAAATGACGCAGTTGGTTATCCAAGGGTAATCGGCAACGCGCCCTTGGGAGAATACTCCATATATTCCAAGAGCACCTTGGGCCAGGCCAGGCTCCCAGCTTCTGAGTGCGTAGCAATAGCGGATTGGGGCCGTCAAACCCATTTGTTCGAGCAAGATGGCAAACGTGGAGGATTTCAAGTCACCGAATCCTTGGCTCTGAGCGAGATAATTGTAGCGCACGGCCTGCATCTGGTAATTGGTGACTACCATGTTCGACGCTGGCGGAAGGTCGTTCAGGACTTGGATGGCTTGTTCCACCGCATCCACGCCCCCATTGGCCGAAGTAGTCCAGGAAGGATTGGTCAAAGCCATAAGTCACCACCGGGATGTTCCAGCGGTATTCCTCACCCAAAGCCATCGGGCCGCCGATGTCCATTTCGGGCGACCGCCAAGCTGGGTCGTAGCCCACCCCCAACGTCATCCACGGCGCGTACGGACCTAACAGTGCAAAACCCTGTGCTTTATGGGAAGCGAGCAGGCACAACACGCCGAGGAAAACGCCACACACATTCAACGGAATGGCCCGCCATCCGGCACGCCTCCGCTGCCCCCGTGGAATGCCAGAGGGGCTTCTCAAGTCGTGCTGATCGCAAGTACCGCATATTGTCATCGCAATTTCCTCATCCGCACAGCCCTGATTAGACCAGCACTGGCAGAGCGGTGGCAACCATGTAATTCTGCACCTTCCACCCGGCGGCTTGGATAGCGCGCAGTTGATTTCCACCGTTCTATTGGACCGCTGACACCGGCCGCTTAGCTCGCTGGCTTCGATTGCTACGGTTGGGCGGGTGACCTTTGCTTGCCAACGCCAAGGCTGGACGGGGATCGCTTGATCTTCGTGAGCGAGCGAGACAAATCTACGCGCTGGATTTGAAGACGCGGAGAGTCAAGAAACTCAAACAGCAACAGCGAGCCAAACGAGGG
>CAIYYI010000244.1 GCA_903930345.1 uncultured Verrucomicrobiota bacterium | reverse complement strand
ACGCCGTTGTCAGGAAGTGCATCTGTCAAGCGGATGACCCTCAAGGCAAAAGCTTTTGTTCTGGTCCTGAGTTCGTCCGACGCTGTCTCTGTTTCTCTCGTGCTTTTCATATAGTCCGCGTTCCGCATTCCGCGTTCCGAGTTCATAACAGTCTTCTCACCGTTTCCAGCAGGCTGGTCTGGTCGAAGCCGCTTTTGACCAGGTAGGCATTGGCACCGGCGTCCAGGCCCCGCTCGCGATCCTCCTTCGCCTCACGGGCGGTCACCAGCACGACGGGCAAGGCGGCCAGTTTCGGCTCGGTGCGGATGCGTTTGGCCAAGGCGAACCCGTCCATGCGGGGCATCTCGACATCGGAGACGACCAAATCAAACTGATCGGATTGCAGGGTGTTGAAGGCGGCGGCACCATCGGGCGCGGTCTGGACCTCGTAGCCGGCGGATTCCAGGATGTTCTGCAGCAAGGTGCGGGTGGTGATGGAATCATCTGCCACCAGGAGGCGTTTGGGGCGAACGGGTGCGACCGCCGGGCCAGGCACGGCGGATTGGGTGCAGCCGCCCGCCGTCAGGCAGAGGTCCGGCACGCTGAGGATGGGCACGATGCGGCCCGATCCAAACACGGTGGCGCCCGAGAGATTGCGCACCCGGGGGAGCAGGGGCCCCAGCGGTTTGGCCAGCACTTCCTGTTCGCTCAGGACCTGGTCCACCGTGAAGGCCAGGTTTGCCTGGCCGTGATCGAGGAGGAGCACTGTCAACTCCGGTGAGAGGTCACCAGCGGACGGGCCGGCGGCCAAGCCCAGCACCTCCGCGAGGCGGACCAGGGCGCAGCTCATGCCGTCCAGACAAATGCTGTCGCGGTTTTCCACCCGCCGGACAGAGGCGCGGGTGATGCGCAGCACACGGGCCACGTTGGCGGTGGGGATGACAAATTCGCGATTGGCCACGCGCACCACGGTGCCGCGCAAGGTGGCCAGGGTGAGGGGCAGGGTGATCCGGACCGTGGTTCCAGCCCCGGGCACGGATTCTATGCCGACCGTTCCGCCCAGCTTCATGACATGCTCTTGCACGATCGCCATGCCCAAACCGCGTCCACTGACGGTGGTCACCTCCCGGCGGGTGGTGAGGCCGGACCGGAACACGAGTTGCCGGGCATCCTGATCCGGGAGTCTGGCGACATCCCCGGCAGCAATCACCCCGGCTTGGACGGCTGCGGCTTTGACGGCGGCAACGTCAATGCCGGCCCCATCATCAGCGATCTGGATCTCGACCTTGCCCCCCGCCTGGGTAATGGTCACGCTCACCGAGCCGAGGGGTGTTTTGCGCCTCCGAACGCGTTCAGCGGGTGGCTCGATGCCGTGGTCAATACTGTTGCGAACCAGATGGACGAGCGGGTCCTTGATCTGCTCGAGAATGCGCTTATCAATCTCAATCTCGGTCCCGTGCAGGTGGAATTGGATTTCCTTGCCCGCGTCACGGGCCAGGTCGTGGACCATCTTGGGGAACCCGGCCAGAATGTTTGAGCAGGGCAACATCAAGGTTTTCTTAACGTCCTCCAGCAAACGGTCCGCCAGGGTGTCAAACCGGCGCCGGTCGCTGGCCAGGCTGCGGGCCAAGCCAGCCACGGTCGCGCTGATGGCTGCGGTGTGTTCCCGATCCTGCTCAAGCAGGGTGAGCAGGCGGGTGGTCAAATCCAGCAGACCAACGGTGCCATCCTTCCCATCCGCTGAAGAGGTGGAATTGACGGCGACCTGCTGGCGCAGCGCATTGACCCACGGCAGAGATTCAGACCAAAGGCGGTCGCGTACGGCAACCAGGGAGGCCAGGGTGCGGAGTTCGGAGGCGCGTTCGGCCTGGACCAGTTTCACGGCAAGCATTTCCTCGGCCTGCACAAAAATGGCATCGAGCTTTGTGATGGCGATGCGGACGGACTCCTCATTGCGGATTGCGGATTGCGGATTGCGGATCGTGAACTGCGGAACAGCCGATTGCCGCTCGGGGATTGCGGATGGAGGAGCAGCCGATGGAGGATTGCGGGTGGCGGATGGCGGCTTTGACCCCGATTCCGCATTCCGCATTCCGCAATCCGCAATCGGTAGCCCTGCCTCAAGTGTGTCAACCCGCTGGCTCAGGAGGGCCACTGATCGGTGCAGTTCCTCCAGGGCCGGGGCGGAAAGGAGGCATTGGCCGGACTTGAGGTCACTGAAGCCGGCTTCAAGCTTTTGGCAGAGGCGCTCGATTTCGCCCGCGTTGATGGTGCGGGCCGCGCCCTTGAGGCTGTGGGCCCCGCGGAAGAGCTTTTCGACAATGGGGAGCATCGCCTCCCGGTCCGCCGACGGACTGAGTTCAAGCAGACCAGAGCCAAGCGCCTGCACGTGTTCCCGCGCCTCGACCAGGAACATCGCAGTGAGTTTCTTCAGCAGTCCGGGACTAGGTTGCATAAGGTCTTGAAACTTGAAGCTCGCAGCCACTTCATTCGTGTTTCAAGTTACGAGTTTCCTGTTTCCACTCGCTGCCCGTATCCACCAATTCCTTCAGGCGGGTGCCAATTTCCTGGAGGTTGTGTGCCGCAGTGGCGAGCTGCCGGGCTCCCTCGGCATTTTGGGTGGTGGCTTGGCGGATGTTCTCCATGGCCCGGCCCACCTGCTCCATGCCGACGAGCTGCTGCTGGCTGGAGGCGGCGATCTGCACCGCCGCCCGCGTCGCGTCCTGGACCGTGGCGGTGAGGATGCCGATGGCCTGGCCGGCTTCATCGGCCTGCCGGCCGCCATCGGCGACACTCTTGCCGCCCTGCTCGGAGGCCAGGACCGCTTTGCCAGTGGCTTTCTGCACCTCGGTGAGAATGGCGCGAACCTGCTTGGTCGATTCCTTGGATTGCTCGGCCAGGTTGCGGATTTCCTGGGCGACGACGGCGAAGCCCTTGCCCTGGTCGCCGGCCTTGGCGGCCTCAATCGAGGCGTTTACGGCCAGCAGGTTTGATTGCTCGGCCAGGTCGGTGACGGTCGAGACAATGTCGCCGACGGCCTGGCTTTGCTCGCTTAGCCGCGTGATGGTTTCGCCAATGGAACTCATCTGGTCGCGGATGAGGCCCAGCCCTTGAACCGTCTGTGCGGTCGCCTGGCGGCCAGCCTCGGCGGCCCGCGCGGCACCCTGGGCGTTGTCCGCCACGGCCTTGGCTTTATCCGCAGCCACCTGGGCGGTCTGGCGGACTTCCTCGACGGTGGTGGTGGTCTCCGCCACGGCTGCTGCAGCCTCGCTGGCATTGGAGGCCAGTTGCGAGATGGTCGCTGAAATCTGACTGGCGGTGGAGGCAAGGGCGTTGACGCCCTCGCGGATCGGCCCGGTGATGGCGCGCGTGGAGAGCCAGGCGACCACCCCCCCCACGATCAAGGCGATCAGCAGCCCGACGAGCAGAATCACGCTCGTCAGGGAGAGCCCGCTCACCACCTCATTCGCCGCCTTCTCAATGGACCGCATCCCGCCATCCGCCACTTCCGAGGCCTTTCCCGTAACGATTTCACTGGTGGCAACCATGTTTTTGGCGCCTTCGGCGATGGCGAGCCGGCTTTTCAGCACCTTTTCCATGGCGGTCCTGTAGTCCTCCGCAGCTTGCTGGATCTTGCCCATCAGCGCGTTGCTCTCCCGCGTGAGTAGCAACGGGCTAAGGTTGGCGGCGATCCTTTCGAGGGTGACGAAGTCTTTCAACACGCCACGCAGGGCCTCCATGTCCCGCTCGCGTTGGAACTTGAAGTTCTTGATTTGAATGGCACTGCCGACATCAATCAAATCTTCGACCAGGCCCATCTTCACGATCCGTTCCCGCAACAGGGCTAGGTCAACCTTCTCCTTCGCCACCTTCTCGTCGAGGGTTCCCCTGGCCGCAGTCGCCTTCTGGTCCACTTCTTTCCCCGCAGTCTGAGCCGTCCACTGCTCCAGCTCCCCATTCATGTGTTGGCGCTGCTCAAGCCGCAGGCTCTGACACGCCTGCACAAAACGATTGCCCGCGTCGTCGAACGCGGCTTCTTGCACGGCCAGGTTCTTATACTCGGCCTCCACCCTGTCAACCAGCGCCTCGTACTCGGTGGTCATATTCATGGCTTCCGTTTCCCCCTTGTCCAGGGCCACGAGGTCAGGAAATTTTACCGCCAGATCATGAGCCTCCTTCAGATGCCCTTTGAGCGTGGCGAGCATTCTGCGACCGTTGCGGAGTAACTCTTCGTCGCCGGTCAAGGCAAATGGGCGCATGTAGAATCTGGTTTTCCAGACAGAGTTATCCACGAGGTTCGCTATCTGTACTTCCGGGGCGCGCTTAGTGGCCACGTCCGTTGCACTCTTGACAGCCAGGTTGATGCGCCAGACGGCCAGGCCGCCGAGCACACCCATCAGCAGGATCAAGGCGCCGAAAGACATTCCGAGCCTCCCGCCCAAGGTTAGTTTTTTCATGGTTTCTATTCGCTTTCTTTTGTTTTATCACCTGTTTCGGCCGTGGTCCTCCACTGATGCTGCACGACCAGTTGCGGGTCCGCCAGCAGTTTGGCCGCCGAGAGGACCACGGTCCCCTCCGGCGTAATCCCGGTGAGGTACGCGGCCCGCACATCGGTCAGGGTTGGCAGCGAGGTCTGCAACCCGGCCAGCGACAACCGCCGGATGCCGACGACGCGCTCGGCGAGGATGCCAAATTCCATGGTGGCGGATTGCAGGACGATGACCTGCCGCGAATCGCGCAACCCGCGTTCCGGCAGGTTGAAAATCTTTCGGAGATCCACCACGGCGATGATCTGCCCGTGGATGCAGGCAATGCCCATGATGTGGCGGGGCACACCCGGCAAGGGGGTCAATTCGACCAAGGCACCGACTTCGCGGACACAAGGCAACTCAAAGGCATAGGTCTCATCGGCGAGACCGAATTCCAGAACATCAATGGCGGCATCGGTGCCTGCGGCGGAGGTCTGTTTTACCCGGGCCAGGTCTTTGGCCCGGGCCAGGAGCAGATTGGTTTCCGCAGCCGTGACCGGTGTCATCATTTCGTTCCTTGGTTCACTCATACATCCCCTCATTGTGGATTGCGGATTGCGGATTGAGAACCGGATGGGTGCTGGCCAGGATGGAGCTCCGCCGACCGGCGGTGAGCCCGCCGGATTGCGGCAAGACCTCATTTTCCTGCCGCTGTGACAGGAGCCGACGGACATTGGCGAGGTTTTTTTCGGCCATGGGCAAGCGACCACAGCGGCGGTGGAGATTGGCCATGGTGTAGTGGGCGAGAACATGGTCAGGATCGAGGAACAGGACGTTGCGCAGCGCGAGCAACGCGTCCTCATCGCGCAGGAGTTCCTGCAGGATGCTGGCATGGAGAAAATGCAGTGCCGGATCGGTCTTGGCGGAAGTCAGGGCGCGTTCGCACCAGACGAGTGCTTCCCCCAGTTCGCCAAGATTGGCGTGGCAATGAGCCAATAAGATTGCGGATTGCGGATTGAAAGATCGGACCTCTCCGCCGGGCTGGTTTTGCTGACATCCGATGGCTGGACGGAATCTTTCGCCGCTGGTTTTATGGGTGCCACATTCCACGCTCCGCATATCGCCTTCTGTTTCCGGTATAGGGCCACGCTGGGGGCGGGGATGGGGGTGAAATCGGGGAAGGTCATCTGGCTGGCCTCAACGGCACCCAGCACGAGCTGGCCACCCTCAATCAGGGCGCGATGAAAGCGCTGGACCACCTGCGGAATGCGCGCCAAGGCAAAGTACAGCAGCACGTTGCGGCAGATGATGATGTCCATGGCATTCGTATTGTTCAACAGGGAGGGGTAGCTTTCCTCCGCCAGGTTCAGGCAGGCGAAACTGACCATCCGTTTGATCCACGGTTGAATCTCATAACGGTTGTCTGGCCGAGCGGTAAAATACCGGGGCTTGACCCAGGCAGGGGTATCACGGAAGGACCACTCGGTGTAGATGCCGCTGGCGGCCTTGGCGAGGACCTTCGGGTTGATGTCGGTGCCCAGGATGGTGATCTGCCAGTCGGCGAGGTCGGGAAGGAGCCGGTGCAGCAGGATGGCCAGGGAGTAAGGTTCCTCCCCCGTCGCGCAGCCGGCGCTCCAGAGCCGCAGTCGGCGCCCCCCATGGCGGTGGGACGCAATCAGTTCAGGCAGCAGTGTCGTTTCAAAAAAGGTGAAGGCACTGGGATCACGGAAGAAATGGGTTTCACCAATCGTCAGGCTGCCGGCCAGGGTTTCGATATCGGCCGCATGCAGGTTTCGGTTAAGGAGCGACTCCGCATAGGTGCGGGCGTTGTGGCAGCCGACTTCCCGCGCGGATTGGGCGAGGCCCCTTTCCAGGTCGGCAAAGCGCTCACGAGTGAAATGCAGGCCGGTGCCACGCTCAATGCGTTCGCTGATCTGTTGTAACAGCGATTCGGAAATGGTTTGGGCGGTGGCCGGCATGTTGGGGCCTACATTTTAAGCGAGACCTGTGCCTGAAGAATGCGCTCTTGGTCGTTCTGGGTGAAGAGCTTATCCAAGTCGTAGATGAGGATAATATTGTCGTCGAGCTTGACCAATCCCTCCACCCGACAGCCCCGCCCAGGCAGCACGATCTCCGGCGCAACCGTCTGGGCGGCATTAAGTGAGACCAGGCCCGACACATCATCCACCATGAGGGCCACGGGCAGTCGGGCGGTGCGAGTGATCACAAACAGGTCTTCAGGCCGAAGGGGACGCTCGGGCAAGCCCAGACAGCTACGGAGGCTGCAGACGGGCAGGAGCTGGCCCGCCATGTTGATCAAACCCAGGACAAAGGCGGGTGTTTCCGGCACCGGGGTGACCGCCACAGCCCGGATGACACGATCCACTGCGGACAGGCGCAGGGCGTAACGCTGCTGCCCGAGGCGGAAGAGCACCAGCGTCTGGTTTTCGTTCGAGGATATGGACATGCTTGGATTATCCCCTGTAACACCACCTTCGCCCTCAAGCCTGAGCGGAGCGGGGCCACCGGTGTTTTCCAAGGCCGTGTTCATAATTTCCACAGGTCACGAGTCCAAGCACCCCAGATGCCATCTTGCCCAAGATTCTTCTGGCAACCGATAAGAACCTTTAAGTGATTGGTGCAGCGTAGATAAAACTGCCTGAAAACGCCAGAACTTTTGAGTCTGAAATTCTATTTTCCTATGCGTAATGACGATTGAAAATGAGCGCCCAAGATAAGGGGGGGGATTCCTAGCCCGTCATTTTGCTGGGCAAATCTTTCCGGCTTGGTAAGGTTTTCCCATGCCGAAGACACCCTTTAGCTGCGATGCCATAGAGACCATGTGGGCCACGCTTACCGAGCTGGATCAGCCGGAAGCCATCAAGGTAGCCACCCGGTTCCAGACGAAACAGCCTGCCGCCATGATGTACCTGATGGCCATGGATGACTGCATTGAGGACCCCTCACGCAAGGGCCAAATGCTGGAGCTGGGCATGCTGATCTTTTCCCTGTTCGATGAGGCGTATCCAAAAATGGTGGCGGTCACCCCCGAGGAGCTGGATGCGCTGGACGACGCCAACATGGATAAGATGGATGATCCCAATGTGTTCGCCGCCCGACTTGATTCCTATAATCAGGGTGATCTGCTGGGCTTTCTGATCGAATTGCTCGCGCCTGAAGCGCCTGAGTCCTCGGAGCAGAAGGCTGCGGATATGGGGCTTCAAATGCTCTCCCTGAAAACCGTGTTGGATGCGTTTGACCGGTGACCCGCGAACGGTTTGTGACCGTGCGGGGGCAAGATGCGCCATCCATGACTTCACCCCTGGCCATGTACCGCAGGTTTCCAAACCTGCTGTGTCGCCGACTTCCAAGTCGGCAGGGCGTCCGGATATTCGAAACCTCCCGTTCATTCGCACACCCCGCAGGTTTGGAAACCTGCGACACAGCAGACTTGGAAGTCTGCGGCACACCCCCTGGCCATTACCGCAGGGTTCCAAACCTGAAGTGGGTTTGCCAGTCGATATGAAGACTCGGCATGCAACCAGATAGGCATGACTTCAACCTACGGTGTGTTTCAGCATCCCTGATT
>CAIYYI010000243.1 GCA_903930345.1 uncultured Verrucomicrobiota bacterium | reverse complement strand
TGGTCGTGGTCATGAAGGACGGCACGGTGCAGTTCTTCAAGAACGGTCGGGCCTTGTCGGATCCGTTTCCCGGCCTGATGGGGCCGGCAGTGACCAACGATCTCATCATCGGCAACTTTGCCGCCGATTTGGTCATCAACCGCCTGTTCAAGGGGAACATGGATGACTTGGGTGTCTGGAACCGGGCCTTGAGCCCCACGGAAATCGATGGCATCTACCAAAACGGTCTGGTCGGCAAGCCGCTGGTGGCGCCGTATGAGCCGTTCGCCATCCGGCGCGTGGACTTCCCCACGCCCGGGCAGGTGCGGTTGGTCTATTTCTCCCCCTACGCCGGACGCCAGCATGTGGTCGAGCGGCTGGACGATTCGCTGGGCACGAACTGGACGCAGCAGACCCCGGTGGTCTTCAATGCGCTGTCCGGCGGATCAAACGAGGTGGTCTTTAACCAGGCCGCTGGCGCAGCCGCGTTTTACCGCCTGGGGGTTCTGGGGCAAAGCGCCATCTTCTCCGAGGATTTTGAGACCGGGGCCATCAACTGGACCCATGGCGGCAGCGGGGACAATTGGCAGGTGGGTGTGCCGGTGAACGGACCGGGTGCCGCTGTCAGCGGGACCAATGTCTATGCCACCAGCCTGACGGGCAATATCGAGCCATATAGCGACTCCTACCTGCGTTCTCCGCCCATCGCCCTGACCGGGGTCAGCCGGGCCACCCTGACCTTCAAGCAATGGCGCAACGTGGATCCGGATCCGACGTTCCACGGGACCATCGTCAACATCCTGGATGCCACCACGCTCCAGGTGATTCAGCAGCTCTCGCTGGAATCCGGCGCCACGACCGGGTACCAGACGCGCACGCTGCCGCTGCCGCCGCAGTTGCTCGGGCGCACCGTTATCCTGGAATTCCGCCTTTATTGCGACGGATTCAACCTGCTGGAGGGATGGTATCTGGATGATGTGAAGATCCTGCCCGAGTAAGGCTGACCGGGCGCGGCTCCTGCAAAGGCTGCGCCCGAGGATGAGCGTTCACCAATTCGCCGCACGGCTGCCCGTGCGGCGAATTGCTTTATGAGCCAATTCAGGGCTTGGCGACCGGGGCCGACTTGGGCGGCGTGGTGTCCACCAGCAGCAGGGTGTTGGCGGCGGGCCGTTCCGCGCCGAGGGAGGGGCTGTTCATGATCTGGTTCATCACCCAGAGGGTGGTGGAGCCGCCCCCGTCAAAATTCAGGGCCTCCGTACACCCCAGTTTCAGCATGTAATTGGCCAGCTCGGCCAGGGTCATGCCCACGGAAATGTTGCGCTGCCGCCCATCCACCACCACCATGAAGACGAAATCCTTGTTCCATCCGATGGCGGAGCGCGGGTTTCTGCCCCGCAATTCCACCACGGGATTGACCTTGCCCGCCACCACCAGCGAGGGACCACCCCCAATACCCATCTGGGAACCTTTCAAATCAGGGTTTGTGCGGGTGGCGATGGTGAGCACAGCTCCCGGTTTCAGCGCCGCCGGTGGAGGGTTCAGCGATGCGCCTACGGACAACACCAGGGTGTCCGGTGTCAGCGGAGTGGTGCCATTGCACGGTTGCACAGCCCGGATCCGGGCGGTGTAACTTTCCCCGGCGCGCAGGGGCAGCCAGTGGTTGGTGCCGTTCCTTTCCAGAATCAGCTCGGTGCCGCCCCGGGCGGGGGAGAGGGGGCCCACGGCCCGGGTGTAGAGAACGGCCCCGATCGCCAGGAGATCCTCGTTCAATCCGATTGGCTGCACCACCCCGCCGGGCCAGGTGACGGTGAGCTGGGGCAGCACGAGACCCCGGTGCGGTTGGTTTTCAGCATCGAACCAGACACAGGAGCGATCCAGAGCGGGCGCGCTGATGAGTTCGCCTTGGGTGATCTGCAACCCCATGGGGTCGCCGGTGCAGAGCCGGGAGGAATAATAGAAATCACCGTTCATGGCGGCCAGGGTCCGCCCTTGGGTGGGGGGGAGGAACCTGGCCTGGGTTGAGACGAGGCTCATGCCGAGGTGGTTGCTCTGGCCCAGGACGGTGTGGAAAACCAGGTTGGTGTGGCTGCGGTCCACTTTGACGATATGGATGGACCACGGCACCGTTTTTACCTCATCACGGTAATAGACAAAGCTCCGGGATGGTTTGGCGGCGCGGTTGGTTTCCTGCGCGTGGAGAGCCAGGGGCAGGGAGAGCATGGCCAGGCAGACCCAGCCCATGAGCCTTGGCCCGGGCCGGGAGAGGGTGCGGGTGGCGGATCTTGTTTGGGGGTCCCGAGTCATGGGTTCCTTGAACGGGTGAGGGGGGCTGGGTTGGGGGATTGGCGCACCACCGCCAGGGCGTTGGCAATGCGTCGCTCACGCGGAATCTGGCTGCGTGCGATTTCGCGGGGCAGGGCGTCCTCCAACAGCAGGCGGTTGAGTTGTTCCAGGGTGCTCCCCTTGGGTTTGAGGCGGAGCAGCCGGTGTGTTTCCAGACTCAATTTGATCCCGGAAAAAAGATCTTTGCGGTAGAGTTTTGGACCCCAGATCACGCGGTTCAGATCCCACGCCAGCTCCTCGCGCAGCCGTTCCTGGTGGGGGCTCCGCGGCTCCGTGAGCATTTGGCGGGTGCTGTCCGACAGTTCCCCGGCCAGCAGGCGCGAGAGGTTGTCCGCAGGCTGCCGCAGCCGGTGCATCAATGCGGGCAGGTCGGTGAAATCATCCGGTGCCAGGCTCGGGGCTCCCCGGTCGCTGGGGCGGTTCTTGACGGCGCCATCGTACCAGAGCGTGGCGGAGCCGCCGCCATCCAGGTTCACGGCCTCCTGGCAGCCCAGCTCCCAGAGGTATTGCCCCAGCTCACTCATGGTCATGCCCACGGAAAGCGCCGGCTGGCGGCCATCCACCACCACCAGGTAAAAATACCGGTCGTTCCACCCCAGGGCGGTGCGCGGGTGGCGCTGCCACATGTGGCGGTACCGAAAGAGCCGGCCATTGGGGCCGGTGGGCAACACCGGCTGCTGCACCCGGCCGGCGTGCAGCACGATGGGGCCGCCGCTGATGGCGGTGGTGGCCCCGCGCAAATCAGGAAGAGTGTCGGTGGAGACGCGCAGGACCATGCCGGTTTGCACCGGAGGGACGGGCTTGTCCGACCAGGGGTCCAGGGCGATCACCAGGGTGCCGGGGGCAATGGGGGCATCGCCTCCGTGGCGCACCTCGCGCACCCTGGTGCTGTAGGTCTGCCCGACCCGCAGGGGCAGCCAGGGGCCCTCTCCGGTGGATTCCAGAATGAGTTCACAGCCCCACCCGGTGCCGGTCGTGCGGCCCGCGCTGGAGGTGTAGAGCACGGCGTTGGTGGTGCGGGGCTCGTTCAAGCCCAGCGGCAGACTCTGCCCGCCCGGCCAAATCAGCCGGAGCTGGGAGGTGACCCGGCCCACCTGGGGCTGGTTTTGGGCATCCAGCCAGAAGCTGGCCCCCTCGCTCGGTGCACTGATCAGTTCCCCCTCCACAATTTGCAGTCCGCGCGGATCCCCGGCATATGCCCCGTTGGTGATGAAGAAGTCGCCGTTGACCGCCGCCAGGGGCAGGCCCCGATGGGAAGGCAGATCCTGGACATGTTCGCTCAGGGTGGCCAGGCCCAGGGCGGCTGATTGGGCGTGCAGGCTGGCCAGTTGCAGGCCGGGTTGGGTGCGGTCCACGCGCACAATATGGACCGACCAGGGAACCCGTTTGATGTGGTGGTTCAGGTAGGTGACGCCCGCCATGGCCCCGGCCGGCTCCGCCCAGCGCAGGGGTTGGCAGGAGACAGTGGCCAGCGCCAGAATGAAACCAAACAGCAGCGTGCCGGGAGCGGTTTGGCCACAGCGGAGGAAATACGTCATGCCCGGTCCCCGGTCGCCCTGTTAATCCGTACCGCCACTCCCGGTGTAGGCCACGTTGGTGCGCCAGATCTCCATCACCGCCCATTGGTTGATGGGGTAGATGGAGCGGAAGGCCCGCACGTACCGCGCGCCGCCATCCGCGTAGGCGAAATTGGCCCCGCCCGCCCCGGGTTTGCCGCTCGCCCCCCGGGAATGCCGGTCGTGGGCGATCCGGTCCATGTCATTGCCCATGTCCTGGACCAGATCCATGTAATGGTGGTGATCGGCGGTTTTCTCGCCAAAAACAAGGGTGTCGGTGGGTTTGCGGATGACCGAATTGGGCATGCCGTTGGTGGCGGCCACCGCCATGTATTGGGCGAACAGTTCCGGGGTCATCACGCTTTCGAAATAGTCGTTCCAGGCGTTGATGACGAAGCTGTGGGGGAGATCCGGGTTGCCCATGGCCTTGCCGCCCGACTCGTCATCCGGGCAGACCAGCACCTTGGGCTCCTTGAAATAGGGCTGCAAGCCGATGGTCCACAGCGGGTTTTTGGTCCGGGGATAATGGCGATCCTCATTGTCATCAATGTACATCATGCTGGACAGGCTGAGCTGGCGGACATTGTTCAGACAGGAGGTGCGCTTGCCCAGTTCCTTGGCGTTGCCCAGGGCGGGCAGCAGCAGGGAGGCCAGAATGGCAATAATGGCGATCACCACCAGCAATTCAATCAGCGTGAATGCCAGTGGTCCACGTGCAGGATTTGGCCTGTGCCATTGAGGACCTTGTGCCATGTGATATTGGACGCATGCTTCCGCAAATGAATTCAAACATATTCCCGCTTGGCTTTGGGGCTGGGCGCGTTAGATTGGCCCCACCATGAGTATCCGTCCGCCACACCACTGCCGGTTGGGGAGGTCCATCGCCGCCCGCCACCATCTTGGGGTGTTGTGCGGGGGGTTGCTGGTTTTGCTTTTGCTGGCCGGGAGTGGAATTGGTCGGGCGCAAAACACTTCGGTTGCCCCCCCGTCCCGCCCGGCGGCCGCCCCGGTGTTCCGTCCGGAAAAACTGGCGGCGTTGGACACGGCGATAGAGGAGGGCATCCGCAAGGGGCAGTTGCCCGGGGCGGTGCTGTGGCTGGAGTCTCGGGGGCAGGTTTACACCCGCGCCTATGGCCGCCGCGCGGTGGTCCCCGTGGCGGAACCGGCTCTGCCGGATACGGTCTATGACATCGCCTCCCTGACCAAAGTGCTGGCCACCGCCCCGGCCATGGTGCTGCTCTGGGAGCGGGGCCAGGTGGATCTGGAGGCGCCGGTGACGCGGTACCTGCCCGAGTTTGCGCCCGGTGACCGGGGCGTCATCACGGTGCGGCAGTTGCTCACGCACACCTCGGGTCTGCCCTCCACCCTCTCGGTCCGGCCGCCCGGCTATGCGGCGTGCGTGGCGCAGGCCTGCCGGGAGCAGGCCACGGACGATCCCGGCAAGGTGTTCCGCTACAGCGATGTCAATTTCATCCTGCTCGGGGAGCTTGTCCGGCGGGTCAGCGGCCACACGCTGGCGGACTTTGCGGCGCGGGAGTTTTACCAGCCCCTGGGCATGAGCAACACCTGCTTCCTGCCGCCGCCGGCTTGGCGGCCGCGCATTGCCCCCACGGAGGGGGAGGCGCGGGGTGTGGTGCAGGATGCCAAGGCGCGGCTCATGGGCGGGGTGGCCGGCCATGCCGGGGTGTTCAGCACCGCCTCGGACCTTGCCCGGTTCGCGCGGATGATGCTGCGGGAGGGGGAGTTGGACGGGGTGCGGGTGTTGGCGGCGGCAACGGTGCGGCGGATGATCTCGGTGCAGTCGGAGCCGGAGGTGAAGACCAAACGGGGGTTGGGGTGGGATATTGAATCAGTGTACTCGGGGCCGCGGGGCAAGGTGTTCCCGGTGGGATCCTACGGGCACACAGGCTGGACCGGACCAAGCCTGTGGATCGACCCCGGCACCCAGACGTTCGTGGTGTTCCTGTGCAACCGGAACCACCCGGACGGGCGGGGGGACGTGGTGGCGCTGCGGTCAGCGATCGGGACGCTGGCGGCGGAGGCCGTGGGGTTGAAGCCCGTGGTGCTCGGGCCATAGCCCGGGTTTCACTTGCCGGAACAAAATTCCCCTCAGCAGCGCCACGGCTCGCGCATGGCGCGGGAGCGCAAGCGGTTGGCCTCCTCGTCGTTCGCAAATTCCTCGGTGGCCGGATCCCATTTCAGCGTGCGGCCCAGTCGGTGGCAGATGGTCACCAGGTGACCCAGCGAGGCGGAACGATGGCCGATCTCCTCGTGCGCGCTCGGCCAGGCCCGCGTGCGGATGCATTCAAACCAGTTGGCGTGATGGTTGTTCGCCCCGATGTTCACCTCCCGCGTCGCCGCCTGCATGTCATGCAGCAGGGCCCGCGGACCGGCTTCGATGGGGCCGCCGGCGGACATGGAGGTGATCCATCCCCGTTCGCCCACATACAGCCCGCCGAAGTTCCCCTCCAGCCGCGCGCTTGCGGGCACCGCGTGGTAAAGGCTTTTCACCTGGCCCCAATGTTCCACGTGGTGGAGCAATACCCCGTTCGCGTACCGGCAGGTCACCGTCGGGAATTGCCCCCCGCTGGGATGGAGGATTTCCACCGGCCCGCCCGTCTCCACGCCCAGCGCATATTGGATCACATCCGCCGCGTGCGAGTGATAGCCGGTGATGGCCCCGGCTCCGAATGCGTCGCAGAACACCCACGGCACCACGCCGGGCGGCGGGTTGCGGTGGTAGGCGGAGTTGTAAGGGCGGTAGGTCGCCGGGCCCACCCACAGATCCCAGTCCAGCCCCTCGGGCGTCGGTTCGGTCGGCAGCAGCGGATCCAGCGGCACATACGAGTTCCCCACCGTGGGGATGTGGTATTGGCCCCAGACCGTGAAGGCTGATTTCACCCGCCCCAGCCCGCCGTGCCGCACGAAGTCGCACACCGCCCTAATGGTCGGGATGCTGCGGTACTGGGTGCCGGTCTGGAAGACCCGCCCGTGCCGGCGCATCACCTCCCGCAGATCCCGCCCCTCCTGGATCGTCAGCGACACCGGCTTTTCACAATAGACATCCTTGCCCGCCTTGGCGGCGGCGATGGAAAGCGGCGTGTGCCAGTGGTCGGGGGTGGCGATGAGCACGGCGTCGATGTCCGGGCGCGCCAGCAGTTCGCGAAAGTCGTTATACGCCGCGCAGCCCCGGTACGTCCCCTTGGCCCGGTCGGCGGCGTAGGTGTCGTCTGCGATGCGGCGGCCCTCCTCGCGGCGGGTTTGGTCCACGTCGCAGACGGCCAGCACCTGGGATTCCTTGCGCCCCAGCAGCACCCGCAGATGCCCGCTCCCCATCAGCCCGCGACCGATCAGGCCCACGTTGATCCGCTCGCTCGGCGGCAGGAGCGCTTCCGCTCCCCGGGCCGCCGCCGGGATCAGGGTGGGCAGGGCCACAGCGCCCGCCCCTGCGGCCGCCTGCCGCAGGAAATCCCGCCGGGTCAGAGTTGGAGGTTTGGGGTTCATCGGCCCTCCCCGCCGCTGAGTTCCAGGCTGGTCTGGTTGAAAAACTCGATGCATTTCGTGATCTCCGGCAGTGATTCCAGCCAGTTGCGGGAATATTCCAGCCCCCACAGGGTCGGCTTGATCCCCAGCCGGTGCATCTCCCGGATGATTTCCCGCGTCCGGCCGGTCCCGGTGCCCCACGGCACGTCGTACCCCTCCGCGCCCGGCGCATGCAGGTCGTGCATCTGCACGGTGATCAGCCGGTCTTTCAGCAGGTTGATCGCCTGGATCGGGTCAATCCCCGAGCGCATCCAGTAACCCAGGTCGGCGCAGGCCCCCAGCCGCTTGCTCCGCCCCTGGCAGACTTTCAGGATCCCCTCCGGGTGCCAGTACACCGGCGACCCTTTCTGGTCGTGATTGTGCAGCGCCACGTTGATCCCGTACTCGTCGCAGAATTTCTCGATCGTCCCCAGCGCCTCCGGCTTCGGCTCCGTCATGAAGGTCTCAATCCCGATCTTGTGCCCGAACTCAAACACCCGGCGGCAGCCCGCCTCGTCCCCCGGGATGTCCTGCAGGTAATAGGTCATCAGGCGCACCCCCGCCGCATCCAGCTTGAACCGGATTTGCCGCAGCTCGTCGTCGCTCAGCCCCGGCTCAAAGTTTTTCGGCATCCCCGCGCTCACCTTCTGGAAGCTCAGCCCCCCCATGTACGGCAGCCCCAGGGCGGCGGTTTTCTCGATCGCCTCAAAGAACGTGAATTTGTGGAAGGTGTAGGCCTCCACCCCCAGCCGCCAGCCCAGCCGCTCCTGCGCGCGCAGCGCCGGCGTCAGCTTCGCGCTCGGGATCGTCGGCGCCGGCAGGTCGCCCAGCACAAACTGCGCGGCCGCCAGGTAGAACTCCAGCATCCGCGCCTCCCGGAACACCGCCGGGTGATGGGCGATGGTGCAGTAGAACGTGCGGCCCCGCCCGTAGTTGCGCACCCAGGCCAGCGCAAAGTCGTTGTCCGCCCGCTCCAGCTTGCCCCGCGCCGCCCCCTGGTTCAGGTCGGTCTTCGCCGTGTCGATGCTGAACAGGACCCGCAGCCGCTGCCGCGAGTACGGGGCCGACACCCGGAAAAATTCGTCCCGGTAATCAAACCCCTGCCCCCCGAACACCCGGTTCACCGGATGCTCCGGCGCATCCAGCTTGATGAACACATGCTCGTCGTTGGCGCGGTGCGCGGCCCCCCGGGCCCCGATCATCAGGCCGAACTCCGGCCAGTCCTCCACCGCCCCTGGCCATTGGGTGAACCCCACCGTGGTCCCGTGCACCCCCATCAGCCCGCCGCCCCCGTAGACAAAATCCGCCAGGCTCTGCCGCAGGGCCGGGTCGGTGAAGCAGTTGCCCACCGTGTTGTTGAAGAACACCGCGTCGAACTGCCGCAGGCTCTCCGGCCGGAAAACCTCCGGGTCCCGGCTCACCACCGTCTCGAACGCCCCGGTCTTGCGCCCCATCAGCGTGAACGCCTCGTTCGCGGTCGGGATCGAGCCGTGCCCGCCGTAATTCACGTTCAGGTCAAAGATCAGGAGCTTGCGCGGCTTCAGCGGGCGCGCCGGCGCCTGGGCCGGGAGCGCCGCCTCGATTTTTATCCGCTCCGCCTCGCTAACGGTCGGCGCCGCCGCCGTCAGCCCGCCCGGCAAAGCCAGGGCGGCGGCCGCCACCGTGGCGGTCTGCAGAAATTGGCGGCGGTTCACGGTCGCAGCGGCGCTGCTCTCAGCGGACCCCAAAGAAATGTTCCGGGTGCTCATGGCATTAAACAAAAGGTGGACGACAGGAGCCACTCTAGCCCGGCCCGCCCCCGCAGCGCAACCTGCAATCTCGCCGCCCGGCGGGTTAACGCGCAGACGGGTCTCCCAGACCGTTCCACCAGGCGTTGTTGACCGTCCCGCCGCACTTACAGGCGTATCCGGCCCCAACGGGGCCAACGGTGCTAGCCCAGGGTGCAACCCCACTGCCATTGACTTAAGGAAAAGGATCCGAACTGAAGATGCTGGATAAGGACGTCATGGGTGTATTTATGCGCGTTGGGTCCAGGGGGCCTTTTTGAGCGATTGACGGATCAAATCGCTGATCGTTTTCTGCAGCTCTCGATAGTTCTTGATTCTCGCCTCGCACTCACGGGCTTCTTCCTGGCTTATTGTCTTGGTCGTGCGCTTGCCTTCCAAAACCCCGGTCCACCGGTAATAGACCCCATGGCGCTTGTCGGGGTCCTGATGGCAGGCGCACTGCGCTTTGCCGCAGGTGCTCCGGGCCGTGGAGACGCTCCCGGGCAGGATCGGCAGTTTCACTTCGATTTGAACCGGTTTGGATTTGTCCGTGTTTTTCGCTTTCATCCTAATGCATATATACATTAGGAATGCCGCCTGTGCAAACCAATTCCCAAACTGTTTTCAACCCCTCCATTGACCTCCTCCAAACCCTGCGCCACCGGTTGCGCGATCCCGCCTTCCTGGACCGCCACCGTGGCGATCCCAAAGCATTCACCCGCAAGCGGGTTTTGACCTTTCCGGTCATCATGCTGCTGATCCTCCAAAAAACCGTCAAATCCCTGCAGCTTCACCTCAATGAATTTCTGGACCGATGGAACAACCACGGCTTGGGGGACACCGTCAGCGCGGGCGCGTTCACGCGCGCCCGGGCCAAACTTCGCCATCAGGCCTATCGGGAGTTGAACCAGGAGATTTTATTGCCCGCAGTCTATCGCGCCGAAAACGCCTCCAGCCTCCGCCTTTGGCGGGGCCACCGGATGCTGGGAGTGGACAGCTCGCTGATCCGGCTGCCCTTGACCAGTGAATTGTCCGCCTTGTTTGGCCTGGTCGAGTGCGGCAACCAAAAGGTCAAATCCGCCGTGGCTTACCCGCAAGCGCGCATCTCCGTCCTCTACGATGTGCTCAACCATATTGGCTGGGATGCCCGGCTGGCGCCGCACAAGACAGCCGAGACGGAGCTGGCTCGCCAGCACCTGGCGCAGGCGCGCAAAGGCGATCTGCTCCTCTGCGACCGGGGCTATGCCGGATACTTCTGGTTTGCGCTCATGCTGAGCCTGGGAGTGGAGTTTGTGGTGCGGTGCAGTCTGGGTTCCTTCGGCGTGGTGCAGGAACTCTTCCGCCGCAATGAGGCGGGCGTGAGCGTGGCAGCGACCTTGGGTGCCAGCTCCGACATCCGCAAGGAATTGCGCCAGGCGGGATTGCCAGTCAAGCTGCGGGTGCGTTTTGTCACCGTGCGGCTGTCCACTGGGGAGTTGGAGGTTCTGGCCACCAGCTTGCTGGATGAGCAGCGCTATCCGAGCGAGGAGTTTGCCCGGGTCTATCACTGGCGGTGGGGCATCGAAACCTATTACGGACGCTTAAAGGGCCGTTTGGACTTGGAGAATTGGAGCGGCAAGACCGAAGAGTCCATCCGTCAGGATTTTCACGCAACGGTGTTTCTGAGCAACCTTGAAAGCGTCCTTTGCCAAACCACCCAGGAGGAGCTGGCTCAAAAAACGGCCCGCCGCAGTCAGCCAGCACAAATCAACCGCGCCGTTAGCCTGAATACGCTCAAAGGCAAGATCATCGATTTGCTGGCTGGTGCCCAGCCCGTGGAAACAGTGCTCAAGCACATCCAACGGCTCTTCAAGCTCAATGCGGTGAGCGTGCGCCCTGATCGCAAAGTGCCCCGGCGGAAAACTCCTTCAGGCCAGGCCTATCATTACCAGCGAAACGTTAAGAAAGTCGTCTTTTGACACCACGTTTTCCTTAAGTCAATGGCAGTGGGG
>CAIYYI010000242.1 GCA_903930345.1 uncultured Verrucomicrobiota bacterium | reverse complement strand
GCCAGCGTTGACCCACGGCTTCCCTCCCAGAAAGTCGGTCGCTTGCGCAATGAAGTGCTGGTGCCGCGCTGAGCCATGGCTTCACTGGGTGATGCGGAGACTGTCCACCCGCACGGTCCCCGTGACGGGTTGGCCACCGGTAAGTTCCAGGCGCAATTGTTTCAAGGTGCCGGTCCAACCGGGTGTGTCGGCCATACGGACGGTGTAGGCGCGGGTGGTGGTGTCGTTGGGCGTCACCGGCAGCCCGATGGATTTGGCCTCATCCCAGTTGGCATCGGTGACCGTGGTGAAACGGAGGATCATCCGCGTGGCGGGAGTGTGATTCTGGCAGCGCACCTGCACAGATTGCCCCCTGCGCAGAGCCACATCCAGATGGTCCGGCGAGATCAATTTAGCGTCGGGCGCGTTTTCCACCGCCACGATGTAATAGCCCCCGGCCACATACTTGACCGGCAGGGATTTGCCTCCCTGGTTTTTGATGGGCGTCTCCACCTGTGCCTTGGTGCCCAGATCGGCTTCGGTCCACCCTTCCTTGTCCAACGGGGTGTTGAACTCCCACCCCCTGGCCACGGTGACACCGCGCGGCAGGATGTGAACACTGACCAGGTCGCTGACCCACAATTCCCCGTCATCGCCCACCAAGCGCAGCAGGTAATCGCCCGGGGCGGAGAACACCGCCGGGGTGGTTGGGGAGGCCGGGTTCTTGAAGGTGACTGTGCCGGGACCTTCGAGCAGTTCCCACCGCGACACCAGTCTGGACCGGCCCGGCTTCCCATCATCGGTGACCACACCCGGCAAGGTGACCGTGAGGCGGTTGGAGGTGAGGTCCGGCCCGGCCTCCACCACGGGTGGCTTGTTGTAAGGCATGGCTTGCTCCAGCGCGGCGACGGAAGGGTGGGTGGTGTTATGCTCCAGCGTCCACTGTGTGGTGGCCGGGGCCTGGTTGGTGAAGAAATGCACGCCGGGAACCAGGACGCAGCCGTTGCTGCGGATGACTCCCGTGCTGCAACAGACACGCGGATCCTTGCGTTCGCCCCAGATAAACACCTCTGCGGGGCCCAGCTTCCTGGCCCAGTTGTTGCGGATGAACCGCGAGCCGCGAATCTCCACATTCTTGGGCTGCGGTGATTCCAGCCCCAGCACCTCGATGGCCGCGCCCGCATTGTTCTCAAACGTGCAGTGCTCGATCAGGCAGCCATCGCCACCGTTCTCAAAGTCGATGGCCCCCTCGTCGTGGCTGCCGGAGTCGGGCTGGTTGCGGAAGGTGCAGTTGCGGATGATGAGGTTGCGCGGGCTGCCCAGCATGATACCCATGGTGCCCGCAAAGGCATGGTACCCGGAAGCATCGAAGACGCAGTTTTGCATCACCGAATCCTTCGGTCCCAGCAGGGCGGGGTGCGGGGAGCTGTTGTAGGTGTAGCAGTGGTGGACGTTGACGCGGTCCAGCAGCACCCGCTCGCCCGCCACCCAAAACCCCCAGGAAGTCTGGAACAAGTCGCAATCGCGGATCGTGATATCCCGCCCGCGTCCGCTCACGGCGATGCCGGCGGAAGCCCGGAAACCATCATCCACAGGGGCCGCATAACCGCGCCATTCGGGGATGCCGCTGCAAATCGTCCATTCCCGGTAGATGCCCTCGATGTGATGGGCCACGCAATCCTCGATGACCAGCCCCCCGTGGCCCGGGGTGGCGTAATGAACCACCAAACCCTTGCCCGCGTGGCTGAAGGCCAGGCCCCGGATGCGCAGGCAGTCCGGATCCCTGATCAGCGCGCAGCGGTCGGCAATGTCCCAGTTGCGGCGGATGGTGGGACGCGCTCCCTCACCGTAGGCGCCGATCTCCGCCCAGCGGTTGGTCGTGCCTTGCGCACCCACGCGCAATTCCTGGTTGATGACGCTGCCGCGCCGGATGAGCAGGCGATCCCCTGCTTTCAGCGTCTGGCCGTTGATGGGGGTGAAATCCCGCCAGGCGGTTTTGGGGGTCAGCCCGGCATGGGTGTTCTGTCCAGCCGCGCCATCCACATAATAGGTGGTTCCCGCACCGGGTTGGGCGGTCAGCCGGGCACCCATTCCCAAGAGGGCCAACAAGACCATCAGGAGGGTCTGGCCCGGAAAGGCCATGGCAGACCAGGGACGCCAGCGGGTTGTCATGGGGTCTTTGACGCCAGCAGGCAAAGACTATTCACCGATCCGGATTGCTTGAACGCTTGGGATAAATCGCACAGGTCAGCGGGTTCCGGGATGGCAGGAGGCCTGGTTTACCGTGAAAATGCGTGAGAATTTCACGCAGAATTGAAACTTGACGCACTTTGCCCATACCCGTAAAGTAAACTCAATAGAACGAAATCAGGATAATCTGATTCGAGTACGCCAAAGTCGGAGATGCAAATTCTACCGGCTTTTTTATTCCCTAGATGGGACCGGGACGCGAGCTTATGAACGCAGATTTTTTAACAGTCATCGAATTTTGGGAACGGGAAAAAGGCATCAGCCGGGATGTCTTGGTTGCTGCTGTGCTTGAGGCACTGGTGTCAGCCGCCAAAAAAGCGGTGGGGCCCGCCCGCGAACTGCGTTGCAGCATTGACCCCAAGTCCGGGGACATCAAGGCGTTCGCCAAACTGGTGGTCTCCGACCGGGTGGTCTCCAAGCACGACCAAATCTCGCTGCCCGAAGCCAAACGCCTGAAACCGGACGCCAATGTGGGCGACGAGCTGGATGTGGAGGTCACGCCCAAGGATTTCGGTCGCATTGCCAGCCAATACGCCAAACAGTCGTTGCTCCAGCACATCCGCCGGGCAGAAAAGCAGTTGATTTTCAATGAGTTCAAGGACCGGGTTGGGGACATCGTCAGCGGCACCGTCCGGCGTTTTGAACGCTCGGATGTGACGATTGATCTGGGCAAGTACGAGGCGTTGCTGCCCAACCGCGAGCGGGTGCCCACGGAAGAGTACCAAATCGGGGAACGGATCCGCTGTTTCGTCAAAGCTGTGGAAAACGGGGCGCACGGACCGGAAATCATTTTATCCCGGGCCGATCCCCAGTTTGTCATCAAACTGTTCCAGTTGGAGGTCTCCGAGATCAATGACAACACCATTGAGATCAAGGGGATTGCGCGTGAACCCGGTTTCCGGACCAAACTGGCGGTCTGGACCCGGGACGAAAAGGTGGATCCGGTGGGAGCCTGTGTGGGGCTGCGGGGCCAGCGGGTGAAGAATATCGTCCGCGAGTTGAACAACGAAAAAGTGGACATCATCCGGTGGGATCCCAACATTCGGAACTTCATCACCAATGCTTTGGCACCCGCCAAGCTTAAGACCGTCGAAGTCGATGAATCGTCACGGCGGGTCCGCATCATGGTGAACGAGGACCAGTTGTCACTGGCCATCGGCAAGCGCGGCCAGAATGCCCGGCTGACCTCCAAGCTGACCGGTTGGCAGGTGGATATCGATGCCGAGCGGGTGGCGCACTTTGGATTTGAAGAGCAGGTGGCCAAAGCCGTGGGGAATCTTGCCTCCATACCGGGGATCACCCCGGACCAGGCCGCCGCACTGGTGCATTATGGCCATACCAGCCTGGAGGAACTGCTCCAGATCGAGGCTGGGGATCTGGCGGAAATCACTGGCATTGGGGATCAGGCCCAAGGTATTGTGGATGCTGCGCGGGCTGAGGCAGCCCGGCGCACCTTGAAGATTGGTGAGAACCAGGCTCAGTAGCCTATTGCGGTTTTGTCTTATGTTGCCAACCAAGCCATCGCCCGCTGAGTGAGCGTATGAAGGCTTCCTGGCAATTAATCAGGTCGGAATTATATATATTATGCCCGTTCGGATCTACGACATTGCGAAAAAGCATGGCATCGACAGCAAAGCTGTCCTTGCCAAAGCCAGGGAATTGGGCATAAACACCGCCAAGGTACCATCGAGCACGCTCGATAAAATCACCGCCGAATATCTCGAAACGTTCCTGCCGGCTCTAAAGGCGGCGGAAGCCGTCGCCCCGCTCCCGGAGCCGACGCCGGCAGCCATCGTGGAAGCCGCCCCACCGCCGCCTGTTGCTGAGCCAACCCTGATCGTTGAGGCCAAGCCGGTGGTGGTGATCCGCGCGCCCATCCTGGAAATTCCAACTCCGGTCACCATTGCGCCCCCGGCACCCACGCCGGAAGTGGCCGTGGTCATCCCGGAAGTGGCTCCCGAGCCCACCCCGACCCCCGCACCGGAACCTGTGGCACCGGTCACTGCCCCCGTGCCGGTGGCCCCCACCCCCGCCACGCCGGTGCCGCCGGAAGTGCCGGTCGCGGTCATCCATGCCCCCGCGCCAACCGAGTCCGTCACAGCCCCTGTGCCGGTGGTGCCAGACAGTCAGGTTTCGATCCCCGCTCCGCCGTCCGTTCCCGCGCCGGTGGAACCCCCGCCCGTGGCCATCGTCCCGCCCCCCCCGCCCGCCCCGCGCATTGGGGACAAGGTGGGCTTCATCAATTTGCCCGCCCGGCCGCAACCGCGCGGAAATGACCGGCCCGGTGCGGGCAACCGCCCCGGCCAGCCGCCGCAGAGACCCGGCCAACCGCAGCAACAGCGCCCGGGCCAACCGCAGCAGCAGCAGCAACAACGCCCCGGTTTCGGTCAGCAGGGCCAACGTCCGGGCTTTGGCCAGTCAGCCCAGCGTCCGGGTCAAGGCGCGCCACAGCGGCAAGATCCCAACCGCCGACCGGATAATCGTCCCGGCCAAGCCCCCCAGCGTCCGATGGCCGGACCTTCTGGTGGGCGCCCCGGATCTCCGCAATCGGCCAAACCTGCCGCCCCCATCACAGGTGAGGTTCTCACCATGAAGTCCCCCATCATCGTCCGGGATCTGGCGGAGAAGCTGAAGCGCAAGCCCCACCAGATCATCGCGGACATGATGACCATGGGCATTTTTGCCGTGGTCAACCAGGCGATTGATGAAAGCGTGGCCAAGTCGGTCAGCGCCAAGTACGGCTTTCGTTTCGAAGTGGAGAAGCGGGATCGCACCCACGTGCAAAAGGCGGTGGTGAAGATGCCCGAGCTGGATGCGGACGACCGGACGGAAGACCTCCGCTCCCGACCGCCGGTGGTGACGATCATGGGTCACGTGGACCATGGCAAAACCACCCTGCTGGACCGGATTCGCAAGGCCAATGTGGTGGCCGGGGAAGCGGGTGGCATCACCCAGCATATCGGTGCCTACACGATTGAATTTCCCCACCCCGACCGCAAACAGGATTTGCAGCAAATCACTTTTCTGGACACTCCCGGCCACGCGGCCTTCAGCGCCATGCGCGCCCGCGGGGCCAACGTGACGGACATTGTGATTTTGGTGGTGGCCGCCAACGACGGCGTCATGCCCCAGACCGTGGAAGCGCTGAACCACGCCCAGGCGGCCAAGGTGCCGATCCTGGTCGCGGTCAACAAATGCGACCACCCCAACGCCAACATCCTGAAAGTGCGCCAGCAACTCCAGGAAAAGGGCCTGACCCCGGACGATTGGGGCGGCGACACGATTTTTGTGGAGTGCTCGGGACTGACCGGCACGGGCGTGGAAAAACTGCTGGAAATGCTCATTTTGCAGGCGGAAATGCTGGCCCTCAAGGCCAATCCGGTGCGCAAGGCCAAGGGCAATATCATCGAGTCCGGCCTGGAGCCGGGCGGCCCCACCGCCACGGTGCTGGTGCGCAAGGGCACGCTGCGGGTGGGTGACATCATCATCTGCGGGCCGCACTACGGCAAGGTGCGCGCGCTGATCAGCGAGGACGGCAAGCGGATGAAGGAGGCCGGGCCCTCGCACGCGGTGAAGGTGCTGGGCCTCAACGGCGTGCCGGAAGCCGGCATGGAATTCAGCGTGGTGGAGAACGAGCGGGACGCCCGGGACCTGTGCGAAACGCGGACCCAGGAACTGCGCAAGCTGGGGCTGGAAACCCGCACCAAAGTCACCTTGGAAGACCTGCTCGCCACCATGGACGGCAACCAGGCCAAGATCCTCAAGCTGGTGGTGAAGGCCGACGCCCAAGGCTCGGTGGAAGCCATCGTTGAGGCCCTGAAAAAGATTGATTCTGACAAAGTCTCCATCGACATCATCCACAGCGCGGTGGGTACCATCACGGAATCAGACGTGCTGCTCTCCTCGGCCTCCAAAGCGATCATCCTCGGCTTCCACACCCGCGTGGACAACGGGGTGGCGGACGTGGCCAAGCGTGAGGGGGTGCAAATCAAGCTTTACGCAATTATTTACGAACTGATCGACCAGGTGAAAGACGCGATGGCAGGCCTGCTCGATCCGATCATCCGCGAAGTCATCATGGGCTCGGCGGAGGTGCGCAAGCTCTTCCCGCTTTCCAAGGGCGGCACGGTGGCGGGCTGCACCATCAACGCCGGGCGACTGGTCAAGGGCAAGGTGCGCATCGTCCGCCGCAAGAGCGTCATCTACGAGGGCGTCATCCAATCGCTGCGGCGCTTCCAGGACGAGGTGAACGAGGTGCGCGCCGGCATGGAGTGCGGCATCCGGGTGGATGGCTTCAGCGACTTTGTGGCGGGGGATCTCATTGAGTCGTACACCACCGAGAAGGTGGCCTCGAAACTGTAAGCCAGACCATTCTCAGCCACGGCATTGCCATGACACACCGGATGGAACGGGTGCGCGAACTGTTGAAGCGCGAGATCGGCGAAGCGATTCGCCGCGATTTCTCCATTGAGGAGGCGGGCCTGATTTCCGTGCATGACGTGAAGATCTCAAAGGATCTGCTGGTCGCCACGGTGTTTGTGGGCATCCTGGGCAACGCCAGCCAGAAGAAGCGCGGGGTCGAACTGCTGGAGGAACGCCGCAAGCTGCTGCAACACCGGGTGGGCCAGGCGGTGGTGCTCAAGTACACGCCCCAGCTCAAATTCATTGTCGATGATTCGATGGCCCGCGGTGACCGGGTTCTGTCCATCCTGGAGGGTCTGGAGCCCAAGAATGATCCGCCCGGCGGCGTCCCCCCCTCATGAAGGAACACCCGAAAATCATTGACCGCATTCTGGAGGGCATTCAGCCGCACCAGTCTTTTTGCATCATCGGTCATGTGCGGCCGGACGGGGACTGCATCGGCTCGCAGATGGCCCTGGCCCTGGCGCTGCGCAGCGAAGGCAAGCAGGTGGTCTGCTGGAATGACGACACTGTGCCCAGGAAACTGCGATTCCTGGATCCCGACGGACTGATGACCCGCCCCCACTCCGGGCATTCCTTCGACTGCGTGATCGCCACGGACGCGGCCAGTCTGGAACGGGTGGGCACCATCGCCAAACACATCGGCCAGCGCAAGCTTTTCATCAACATCGACCACCACGCCAGCAACACGCGTTACGCTGACCTGAACTGGATCGCCGCGCGCGAGCCTTCGACCGGGGAATTGATTTACCGGCTGCTCAGAGTGGCCAAGTGGCCGATCACGCCGCCGATCGCCGATTGCCTTTTCACCGCCGTCTCGACCGACACCGGATCCTTTCAGTACCCGACCACGCGGCCGGGCACCTACCACGTGGCCGGGGAACTGGTGCAACGCGGGGCGAACCTGGAGCGCATCTGTGATGAGGTGTACCAATCCTATCCCCTCGCCCGCGTGCGGCTGCTCAAACACGTTTACAACCAATTCCGCCTCACGCACGACAATCAGATCGCCTGGTTCTGGCTGAAGAAGCGCGATTTCACCCGCGCGGGGGCGGACACCAGCGACGCGGAGGGGCTGATCGACCACATTCGCGAAATGGAACCCGTGGTGGTGGCGTGCGTGCTGGAGGAGCTGGAGCCGGAGCTGACCCGCATCAGCCTCCGCTCGAAAGATTCCCGGGTGAATGTCAACCACATCGCCGCCCAGTTTGGCGGCGGCGGGCATTCCGCCGCCTCCGGCGCCCGCATTGCCGGCCGCCCCCTGGCGGTGCAACGCCGCGTGGTGGCCGCGATCAAAAAGGCGATTGACGCCGCAAAACTGTAAGCCGCCGCCGCACTGAAGCCGTCCGTCCACCATGTTTGACCGGCCCACATTCCTATGGAAGCACTGAACCCTTTTGACGGCGCGCTGCTGATTGACAAGCCGGCGGGCCCCACATCCCACGATGTGGTGGACGCCCTGCGCGCGCATCTGGGGCTCAAGAAGGTGGGCCACGCCGGCACGCTGGATCCCAACGCCACCGGCCTGCTGATCCTGCTGCTGGGCCGGGGCACCAAGCTCTCCGAGAAACTGATGTCCTCGGACAAGGTGTATGAGGGCAACCTGGAACTGGGGACGGAAACCGACAGCTACGACGCGGACGGCAAAGTGACCCAGCGGAACCCGGTGCCGGAACTGACCTTGGACCAGTTGAACGAGGCGGCGGACTCTTTTCTGGGCGACCAGATGCAGATGCCGCCGATGGTCTCGGCCATCAAGAAAGGCGGGGTGCCGCTCTACAAGCTGGCCCGGCGGGGTCTGGAGGTGGAACGGGAACCGCGACTGGTGCATCTTTACGCGTTCCGCTTCACCGACTACATCGCCCCCAACGGCTGGTTCCGGGTGGCCTGCACGAAGGGCACGTATGTGCGTTCGCTGGCCTTCGACCTCGGCCGCAAGCTGGGCTGCGGCGCGCACCTGCGGCATCTGCGCCGCGTCGGCTCAGGCATGTTCGAAGTGGCGGATGCGCTGGAATTCGAGTCGGCCATCCAGCAGACACCGGCCGAGCTGCAAACCCGGGTGATCCCCTTTCTGAAACTTGTGCGGATGGAATGAACGTTGTTTCCCCAGGTGAAGCGTTGCCGAAGGACTCGCGCGGTGTGGATGCGGCGATCGGGTTCTTTGACGGCGTTCATCTGGGACATCAGCAGGTCATTCGCCAGGCCCTGCGGGGAGCCGCCCAGCACGGCACCCGTTCCCTGGTCATCACCTTTGACCGCCACCCCAAGAGCGTCCTCTCCCCGGCCCATGCGCCCGCTTTGATCTATTCCCTGCCCCAGCGATTGAACACCCTGGCCACCCTGCAACCCGAGGCGGCGCTGGTGCTGCCCTTCACCCTGGAATTCAGCCGTCTGTCCGCAGAGGATTTCGTGCGTCTGTTGCAGTCTCAGGCGGGTCCGATTCGGAGCCTGAGCGTCGGGAACAATTTCACCTTTGGCCATGGGCGGTCGGGCAATGTGGCGCTGCTCTCCCGCCTGGGGACACAGCTCGGTTTTGCAGTGCAGGTGGCGGAAGCCGTCCAGGTCGCTGGGGAACCGGTGAGCAGCACCCGCATCCGGGAAATCATCCGGCGGGGGAACCTGCCGCTGGCGGGCACCCTGCTGGGCCGGCCTTACAGCCTTTCGGCCACCGTGGTGGCCGGGGATCGGCTGGGCCGCCAGATTGGTTTTCCCACCGCAAATCTGGCGGTGGATGGGCTGGTGCTGCCGCCGCACGGTGTTTACGCGGCCCAGGCGCGGCATGAGGGGCGGCTGTGGCCGGCCGTGCTCAACCTGGGGGTGCGACCCACGATCGCCTCAGCCCGTGGTGAATTGCGGCTGGAGGTGCATCTGCTCGGCTTCAATGGCGATCTTTACGGCCACAGCCTGGAAGTGAGCGTGGGGCGCAAACTGCGGGAGGAACGCAAGTTCGCCTCTGTGGAGGAATTGAAGCGGCAGATTCAGACGGATGCCGCCGCTGCGCTCGGTCCCGACCCAACGCCAACATCGCCCGTTTGACGCCACGATTCTCCCCAGCGGCTGATGAACAGTTTGGCTGGTCGGGTTGTCTATTGGGCGTTAGATTTAACACCTATGAACGCTGGTATTACTGCTATCAATCAGGAAGTGCAAAGAACTTCCGCTTTTGTCCGACCGTTACTGGCCGAGATGGGCAAAGTCGTGGTGGGGCAAACCTACCTGATGGAGCGCCTGATCGTGGGATTGCTGGCCAACGGTCACGTGCTGCTGGAAGGGGTGCCCGGCCTGGCTAAAACCCTGTCGGTCAAAACCCTGGCCAACTGCCTGCACGTCAAATTCAACCGACTGCAGTTCACCCCGGACATGCTGCCCGCCGACGTCGTCGGCACCCAGATTTACAATCCGCAGACCGGCGCCTTCACCACCCGCAAAGGCCCCATCTTTGCCAATCTGGTGCTGGCGGATGAAATCAACCGGGCCCCCGCCAAGGTGCAAAGCGCCTTGCTTGAAGCCATGCAGGAACGGCAGGTCACCATCGCTGACCAGACCTTCAAACTGGCTGATCCATTCCTGGTGCTGGCCACCCAGAATCCGATCGAGCAGGAGGGGACCTACCCGCTGCCCGAAGCCCAGGTGGACCGCTTCATGATGAAGCTCAAGATCGGCTACCCCACCCGCGACGAGGAACGTTCCATCCTCGACCTCATGGCCCGTACCACCGGCCTGCCCGAAGCCCGGGCGGTGGTGGACCCAGCCCAGATCCTGGAGGCGCGGCAGGTCATCAATGAGATTTACGTCGATGACAAGGTGAAGGATTACATCGTGGATCTGGTCTGCGCCACCCGCGAGCCACAGCGGTACAATATTCAATTGCAGGGCCTGATCCAGCTCGGAGCCTCCCCCCGCGCCACCATCGCCCTCACGCTCACCGCCAAGGCGCTGGCGTTCCTTCGCGGCCGCGGGTTCGTCACCCCGCAGGACGTCAAAACAATCGGGCTGGATGTCCTGCGCCACCGTGTGACAGTGACGTACGAGGCGGAGGCGGAGGAGAAAACCAGCGAAATGGTGATCCAGAAAATCTTCGAGGAATTGCCGGTGCCGTAAGGGCACCCCGGCCTTCCCCCCCTGCCGTCATGATTCCGCGCGAGATTCTTAAAAAGATCCGCCAGATTGAGCTGCGCACCCAACGCCTGGTGACCGAAACACTCGGTGGCCAGTACCATAGCGTCTTCAAGGGGCAGGGCATGAACTTTGACGAGGTGCGGGAATACCAGACGGGCGACGAGGTGCGCAGCATCGATTGGAACGTCACCGCGCGGATGAACCAGCCATTCGTCAAGAAGTTCGTCGAGGAACGGGAGTTGACCCTCCTGCTGATGGTGGACCTGAGCGGCTCGGGCCGCTTCGGCTCGGCCACGCAATCCAAGCGGGAACTGGCGGCGGAGATCGCCTCGGTGCTGGCCTTTTCAGCCATCCGCAACAACGACAAGGTGGGGCTGATCCTGTTCACTGACGGCGTGGAGCAATACATGCCGCCGCGGAAGGGCCGCAAGCATGTGCTGCGCGTCATCCGGGAAATCCTGTTTTTTGAGCCGAAGGGCCGGGGCACCCGGCTGCGCGTGCCCCTGGAATTCATGCTGCGGGTGCTGCCCCACCGGGCCATCGCCGTGCTGGTGTCCGATTTTCTGGACTCGGAGATGCAAACCGGGCAGTTGGAGGTCCGCCCCGCGCTGACGCCACTGCTCCGCCAGGCCAACCGCAAGCACGACCTGGTGGCGGTGCGCATCACCGACCCGTTCGAGTCCGCCCTGCCCGATCTGGGCCGACTGGTGATTGAGGATGCGGAGACCGGTGAGGTGGTGGAGATTGACACGGGGGATGAAGCCGGCCGCGCCGCCTTTGCCGCCGGACGGGAACGGGAGCGAACGGATCGCGCCCGCCTGCTTCGATCCGTACGCATTGACCACATTGAGCTTTGCACCGGGCAGCCATACAGCGCCGCTTTGGGCCAATTCTTTCGCACCCGGGAAAAACGCCGCCTGCACGGATGACGAACGCCACCCCCATTTTAACCGGACGAACGCCAGCCAACGCGGCGGCGGACATTCGCGGCCTGAAAGGCGCCCTGGAACTGCCGGGGGAGCCCTCCTGGTGGTGGTGGATGCTTGCAGCCGCCCTGCTGATCGGCGCCCTCCTGGCCTTCCGCTGGTGGCGGCGGCGACCCGGCCCCGCCTCGCTTGTGCCCGCTGTGCCAGCGCATCTGCGCGCCCGGCAGCGGCTGGAGCAGGCGATGCGCCTGCTGAGCGACCCGCGGGAATTCTGCTCGGAAGTGTCTGGCGCGCTGCGCTGGTACCTGGAAGAGCGGTTCCAGTTGCGGGCACCTGAGCGCACAACGGAGGAATTCCTGGAGGATTTACGGCAGACCAGCGATCTGAACACAGCCCAGAAAGGGTCGCTGGCGACCTTCCTGCAAAGCTGCGACCTGGTGAAATTCGCCCGGGAGGAACCACCCGAGCAGGCATTGCGCGACCTGCAGGAAGCCGCCCTGCACCTGGTGGCGGAAACCGCCCCCGGCATGCACGACCTGCCCCCCGTCACGGCGGGCGAACCCGGGAGGCAGGCATGATCACCACCTGCTGGCTGCTGGCGGCGGCAGCACCCGCCAGCTTCCGCTTTGGCCAGCCATGGCTGCTGCTCCTCCTGGCGCTGCTGCCCCTGCTGGCCTGGTGCCGGGGCAAGGTCGGGCAACGCCCGGCTTTCCTCTATTCCTCGGTCGCCCTGGCCCGGCCTCTGGACCGT
>CAIYYI010000241.1 GCA_903930345.1 uncultured Verrucomicrobiota bacterium | reverse complement strand
GAATCCGCCCGCCGGATCTATGGGGCGGACCTGGACGGCTGGCTCCGGGAGCTGGAGCAGGACCTGCTCCGCCAGGAGTGAGGAGGCGGTCAGCGCTCAACAATCTCGTAGCGAACGCGAGCAAGCATGAACCTGACGCGGGAGCCGAGGCCGAGCCAGGGGGCGCATTCCGGGTGGTCCCGGAGCAGCTGGTAATACTCCGGGCTATCGAAGACCACCCGCACGGTTTTATCCGCCGTGACCTGCTGCGCGGCCGCATCCGTCCAGAAATCCCCGGTGAAGTAGAAGGCCCGGCCACCCGCGTAACGGACCGGGGTATCCACGACCGCCGCCGGACTGGTGGTGACCACGGGGCCAGACGCGCCGCGCGGCGGCGGCGTTGGCATCGCGCTCTGCCGGATCGCGGCGGCCGGAGCCTCAGCCCGGCTCAACGACTGGACGGAAAGCGCGCCCGCCACGGCATCAGCCCCTGAGCGGCTCTTGCGCGCGGATTCGTACATGCGATCCAGGTCGCGGCGCGGCTGGGCGGCAGCGGAGGAAGGCAGCAGGCTGCGGGTGGCGGTGACGACGTTCTGGCGGCGCTCATCCTCCAGGATCAGGTAGGCGGTGTAAGGAGTGACGACGCCATACTTGCGCGCCAGGGCGGTGACCTCTTCCTTCAGCTCGGCGCTCTCCCCTCGTAGCCGGATCTCATCCAGCAGGAAGCCGACCCGGCGCACCGCCCACAGGCGGGGAATGAACTCGTGCTCGGCGGCGGCGGCCGGAAAACGCACCTCAAAGTCAAACTGGCGGGTCTGGCCGCCGACCTCACCGGAGAGCCTGACCTTCCCCTCCCCCTGCCCCTGGTAACGGCCCAAAACCATGAGCTGCTCCCCCCGGAACAGGTCGGGCAGCCGCCCGGGATGCATGCGGGTCACATGCACGGCCTCCGGAAAAGCCACCGCCGGACTCGTGAGGACCGGATCCTTCACCTTGGTGAAGAAATTGGAGACCTTGATCTCGATATCCTCCTCGGGCAGGACGTACTGGCTGAAGGCCCGGGTCTCCTCCGTCACCCGGTCCAGCAGGTGCGTGTTCACATCGGTGCCGATGCCAAAGCAGAACACGCGCGTATTGCCGGAATTGGCCTGGGTGAGGCGGGAGACGATCTGGTCCTCCACCGTGTTGCCCACCGTGGGGAGGCCATCGGTGAGGAAGACGACCACGTAGGGCCGCTGGCCACCGGCCGGGCGGGATTGGAGCGCCCGCTGCAAAGCGTCATCAATGGCCGTGCCGCCCAGCGGCTGCAGCCGGGAGACAAACTTGCGGCCCTGCTCCCGGCTGTCGGCGGAAATATCGGTCAGCTTGCCGAACAGCGGCTCGATCTCGGTGGAAAAGCGGATGATGTCGAAGCGGTCCCGGGGGTTAAGATTCTCCAGGCAGAACAGCAGCGCCTTTTTGGCCTGATCCAGCTTGGGCCCGGCCATGGAGCCGGAGGTATCCAGCACAAAGGTGACATCCTTGGGCTGGATCTTATCCGGGTCCACCCGGGTATCCGGGGTGGCCAGCAGGAGGAAATAGCCATCCTCCGCACCCTCTTTCCAGGTCAGCAATTCCACCCCCAGCGGCCCCTCCTCCCGGGAGAAGAAGAGCTGGAACTCGCGCTCAGCCGAAGGATTGGACCCGCTTTCCCAGGCGATGCGGGCCTGCTTGTCGCCCTGGCGTTTGACCTCAATCTTGTGCGTAGGGCTGTAAATGGACTTCAGCGGACGGGTGACGACCAGATCGATGTCCAGGGCAAACGAGGCCGGGCCCTTGCGGGTGTTTTTCTCGGTGGCGAGGGGCAGCGCAAACTGCACCAGCCCGCCATCGCTGCGCAGCAGGTGCTGGTAGGTGAGCCGGAGCTTTTTGCGGGCGTTGGGCTCCAGGGGGAAGATGCGCACCTGGTAGAGGTCCCGGCCGACGTACTCCAGCAGGGCGGGATCGCGCAGGTTGCGGACGATATCCTCGTAGAGCCGGCGGGCCTTGTCGGCCGGCAGCAGCTCGCCGGCGGTTTTCTGGCCGTTGATATCCATGTTGAACCGGCTGATCTGCGCCCCTTTGGGCAGCGGAAAAATAAAGGTGCCTTCCAGGGCGCGGTTATTGGGATTGTAAATCACTTCCTCCACGGTCACCTCCGCCACCTGGTCCCGGATGCGGGCCTCGGTGCGGGTGGACTCCATGACAATGGGCAGCCAGGCGGGCCGGGGCGGAGGCACCGGGGGGCGCGGCAAGGGCAGGATGTGCGGCTGGCCGGGACCCGGCCACAGGCCCGGCTCATGCAGAACCACATAGCCGGCCCCGGAAGCCGGGGCCACCATCACCAGCCAACCCACCAGCAATGCCCAAAAATGTTTCATATACCGGATTGGACGGGGTCCGCCCCGATATGCTCCCGGAATCACACCCTCGGTTCGGCACGTCCAGACGGAGCGGGCTGCGCCAACCGGGCGAGCGGGGTGAAATTGCCCTTTTCGCAAGCGTGCACAAATCCTTCAGTGACTGATTTCAGCTCCTCCCAGCGGGCGCGGATGGTTTTGGCCTCCGTCGGGGAAATTTCGTTATCGGCGGCAGCCTGGGCGACCACTGCGAGGAGATCGGCAAACTCCTGCACCACCTGGTTGGTGGCGGGAATGAGGTAGTGGGGATGCGGCCACTGCGCCTTGGGATTCCGGATGAAAAACCCGCCGGAACGCTCGCAGAGCCACTGCACGATGCGAGGGTCCTCCGTGGCCTGGTAGAGAGCCTCCATGCGGTCCAGGGGATTGTTGGCCCCGCTGCCGGTCCCGCCCTCCTCGGGCGGCTCGCCCCACTTGTAGATCATGGAGAGCGACAAGCCCAGTTTTCCCGCTATCTGCTTGGGATTATGGCTATGAATAACCTCGCGGAGCAACTCATGGGATTGCATGACAACAAAATAAGCAACCGTCCCCGGATGTCAAGATTGCCCGCACCCTCACTGCGCCGCCGCCCGGGCCAGGCGGTCCCGGATGCCGCTCCAGGCGGAATCCGCCGGGGGAGCCTCCACCAGGATCAGGCGGGCGCCCAGCTCGTCGCAGCGATGCAGCTCGGCGTAGAGCGCGCGGGCGTAGGCCAGCGGATCGTGCGGCACCACGCAGACGCGCCCCCAATCGCCGCCCAGCGGCACCGCCTGGTAAGCGAGGATATGCACGTCCGCCGGGGTCACCCGGCCCAGCTGCTGCCAGCCCGCCTCCAGCTCTGCCTCGGTGGACCAGGCCAGCACCACCAGCCGCGCCCGGGGGGAATAATGCCGCCGCAGCATCCCCGGGCTGCGCAAACCGCCGCCCGCCGCCGCCAGCCCGCCCGGCTGGGCCAGATCCGGCACCAGGGCGCGCAAGGACTCCTCGTGCACGATGCCGGGGCGCAGGATGCGCGGCGGGTGCTGGGCCAGGTCCAGCACCGTGGATTCAATCCCCACCGGACAGTCGCCCCCATCCACGATGAGCGGGATGGCCCCCTGGAGGTCCTTCACCACATGGGCGGCGCAGGTGGGGGAAATCTGGTTGGATAAATTAGCGCTGGGCGCAGCCAGGGGAAAGCCGCAGGCCCGGATCACCGCCGCCATAAAAGGATGGCTTGGCTGCCGAAGGCCGACGGTATCGCCGCCCGCCGAAACCACCGCGGGCACCCGGCCGGACTTGGGGAGCACCAGCGTCAACGGGCCCGGCCAGAAGGCGCGGGCCAGGCGCTCCGCGCGGGCGGGCCAGTCAGCCACGCACTCCCGGGCCAGGGGAAGCCCATCCACATGGACGATGACCGGGTTGTGGGCCGGGCGGCCCTTGGCGGTGAAAATGGCGGCCACCGCCCGGGCGTCAAACGCGTTGGCAGCGAGGCCATAGACCGTCTCCGTCGGCAGAGCCACCAGGCCGCCCGCCCGGAGAATGGCGGCGGCTTCAGCGACCGCAGCCGCGAAAAGCGCGGGCGAATCGATGGTCAGCACACGGGTTTGAAACGGTGTCATAGGAGCCAACAGACGGCAGCCGAAGATGGGCGAAATCCGCCGGGGAGGCAATCGCAAAGGAATCGCCAGCGGCTCACAGCTTTTTAACCTCGATCCAGGTTTCCGCAATGACCCCGCCCCCGGCATGGTGGGCCGACAGCTGGTGTCGGCCGGGCCGCAGCAAGGCCACCGGCCCAACGGCGGCCCGCGCGATGGTCAGCGTGGGGCTGCGCCACTCCACGTCCGCCGCACCGGACAGGAGGAGCGGCAGCTGCCGCCCTGATTCGCCCAGGTCAGGGTCCAGGTAAACGACGGTGCCGGGCAACGGAGAAACCAGCCGGGCAGACCCCGCCCCGGAAGCAGCGGCAACAAAGGCCTGATCGCGCCAGGGGTTTTCCGGCGTGTCAAACCAGCGGGCGTACTGGGCGGGCAGGCGCACCCGGCCGGCGGCATCAAAGTCGGCCGGGCCCGGAGACTCCGGGCTGGTGCCGGGCAGGAATTTCTCGCGCACAGCCAAGGGATGGCCGGCGGTAATCCGCTTGCCGTTCAGACGGTGGACAACCTCCTCCCGCACGTCGGCGGGGGGGGCGTACCAGGTGGTGCCTGAATGATCATGGAGCCACTGCATCACCTCGTGCATCACCGGCGCGGCACCGCTGATGCCCGAGACCTGCCGCATGGGCTGGCCGTCAAAATTGCCCACCCAGACCGCCACCGTGAACTCCGGGGTGAAGGCCACGGCCCAGTTATCACGGAAATCCGAACTGGTGCCGGTCTTGCACGCAACGGGAAAACCGAATTGCAGAGGGGAATGAGAGCCGAAAGCCAGGCCACGGGCGGAGGCGTCGGACAGGATATCGGCGACCAGCCAGGCAGCCCCGGGGGAACCGACCCGCACCGCCGGAGCCAGCGGCCCCTGGTCCAACACCTGCCAGGGGCGGTAATCCCCCTGCCGGGCGAGGCAGGCGTAGGCATTGGCCAGCTCCAGCAACCGCACCTCAGCATTGCCGATGGTGAGCCCCAACCCGTAATAATCCGCCGGGGCCGTGAGGGTTTGCAAACCGCACGCCCGGAGCCGGGTTTGCAGAACCTCCGCCCCCCCCAGATCGTGCAACACCTGGACAGCGGGAATGTTGAGCGAGTTGGCGAGCGCCAGGCGGTACGAGACCGGCCCGGAACAGCGGCGGTGATAATTGACGGGGGAATAGAGCCCGGTGGGGGTGGGAAAATCAACCGGCACATCCGCCACCACTGTGGCGGCATGGCTCCCCTGCTCCAGCGCAAGCCAGTAGGTGAAGGGCTTGAGCGTGGAACCGGCGGAACGCTGCGCCCACACGCCGTTCACCTGCCCCTGGCGGGGGCTGAAGTAGTTCTCCGACCCCACCCAGGCCCGGACCCGGCTGGTGGCGTTGTCCAGCACGACCACCGCACCATTGTGAACCTCGCTGGCCGCCAGCAGCCGGAGATGATGCGCCAGGGCCTGCTCGGCAGCCTGCTGGAGTTCCAAATCCAGCGAGGTGCGCCACTCCGGCCCCGCCGGACGATGGCCGCGCGCGGCCTGCTCCAACAGCCAATCCACAAAATGGGGGGCCAGAAACTCGCGCGGATGCGGCTGCACCAGCGGATCCCGGGCCAGTTCCGCAGCCGAGGGCCGGGCACCAACGACCCCCATGCGGATCATGCGGTCCAGAATCAGGCTTTGCCGGTGTCGGGCGCGCGCGGGGTGCCGGAGGGGATTCAACCGTCCCGGCGCCTGCGGCAGGCCGGCCAGGAGCGCGGCTTCCGCCAGGCTCAGATCGGCCAGCGGTTTGCCGTAGTAAAAACGGGCCGCCGCCGCCGGGCCACCGTTGAGATTGCCGTAATTCAGCCGGTTGAAATACGCCTCCAGAATGCGCTGCTTGTTCCAGACCGTCTCCAGCTTCAGCGCCTGAAAAGCCTCAATGATCTTGGTGCGGAAAGTGCGCGGGCGCGGCTGGGAGAGCTTGATCAACTGCTGGGTGATGGTGGAGCCGCCGGAAACCACCCGGCGCTGCCACAACAGGCTGAGCGCCGCCCGGCAATAGGCGCGAAGATCCACCCCGGGGTGGTCCCAAAAACGCTTGTCCTCCGCCGCCACGGTGGCATCCACGAGCGCCCGGGGCAGATCCTCGTAACGAACCGGCAGGTGGAAAAAACCATCCTCCGGCCGACACTCCCGCAGCAGGCGCCCCTGACGATCCAGAATGCGAACCATGGCGGGAGGCGGCTGGTCGAGCCCGGGCGGCAGTGGCACACACCCCACCAGCCCGCGAAAAGCCGCCGCCAGCAGGAGCAGCAGGCCCAGGCCCCCGGCCAGGCGGCGCCAACCAAACCATTTGCGCAGGCCAGCCATCAGTTGGAGGGCCGCGCCCGGACGTGATCCGCCGCGCTCGTGCCGAGCCGATCGGGCCGGTACATCGCCTCCACCTTGGCGGGCGCGGCCAGCGTGTCCCCGGCGGCACGCACGCGGGTGACATAGCGGACCAAATAATCCCCGGCGGGAAGATGATCCCGGAAAAAGAGGGCGCGGTCCGCCCGAAGCTCGTGGAAGTCATCATACCAATACAACCGCTGGGCCAGGTCCACCGGCAGGTCGGCCCCGCCCCGGGTGACGAAGGAGGGCACGGTGGCCTCCAGCACCGCCGGCAACGGATCCTCAATGGCCACGTACAGGGAATCCTCCGCCACCTGGAGGGCCAGCTTCACCAGCACCCGGTCGCCCACCACCAGATTGGTGGCGGGCTGTTCCTGGTTCTTGGCGTCGAGACGAACGTATTCGCGGCGGATCGTGAACCCGCGCGAAAGCGGGGCCAGTTGCGCCAGGCGGGGCTGGGCCTCCACCACCACCTGCGCATGCAGCGGCTGGCTGCCCAGCCTGACAGTCAGGGCGGCATGGGCATCCCCCAGCGGCAACGGGAACGAGACCTCCGTCCAGGCAGGCTGGGCGGGCAACTGATAGGGGACCCGCTCCGCACCCAGGGAAATCTCCCCGGCCTGCGGACCGGGACGACTCTCCACCTGATCAAGGTATTCCATCAGGGCGTAAAGCGCCCAGGCATTGCCCTGGGTGGTCTGCCAATGCCCCTTTTGCCGGGCCTGCAACAGCTCGCTGGCCAGGCGTTCGGCGACCGGATCCCGAGGGTTATGGCGGGTGTGCAGCAACAGCCGGATGGCGGTGGCACGGGCGTCATCGGCCAGCGGATGCATCCTGGCCCAGATCCGATCTCCGGTGTCCAAAGCCAGCAGCTCCGTCACGCGTTCCGCCGCCTGGGGATGGCCGACCCGCAGCCAGGCCAGCGCAAGCAACTGGCGGCCATCCACCCCCAAGTCCGCCCGCTGCCGGTGCAGCAGCTCCAGGTACTGGGTGTCCACCTGGCCGGCCAGGGCCAGATCGTACGCCATGAGGACGCCGTGCGCCCGGCCGTTGCCCTTTCCCTGGCGGGCAACTTTGGCCAGGGTGTGTTTGAGGTAGGCCTGGAGTTTTTCCAACAATTGTTCGGGCACGGCGATCCCATTCTGATGCGCCAGGGTCAGGACCAGACCGGCGTAAGCGCTGCCCCATTCGCATTCACCGGATTGCCCGGGCCAGTAAGCCAGACCGCCCGATTCCTGCTGCATCAGCTCCAGCCGGTGCAACCCGTGCTGGATGGCGGCCAGCATCTCCGCATCGCTCTTGAAACCATCCACGGCGCGCAGCGCCTCGCGCCGGGGCCAGCAGAGCACCCAGGGGAGGAGGCTGGAGGAGGTTTGCTCGACACAGCCATAGGGGTATTTCAGCAAATGCTGCGCCGCCTCCGCCAATTCACCCAGGCGGCTGTTAGCCAGGCGCACGACAATGCGCCCCTGCCCCTCCAGCAACACCGGATCCACCCGGGCCAGCAGGTTGGAGGCGCTGCCCGGGGCGAGCACCTGGGAATGCACCTCCCGCAGCGAGGGGAGCGGGGCGCACACCCGCAGCCGGGCAGCCACCTGGTCGCCCTCAGTGCCGGGGCCAGCCTCCCGAACGCTCCAGACCCAGCGGGCCTCGCCCTCGCGCACAAGCCGCACCGGGATATCCACCGCTTGGGAAGATTGCGGCGCCAACGTGAGCTGGAGAGTCTCCGCCGTTCCGGGATCCCGGGTGGCCAGCTCATCCAACTGAAGGCGCACGGAAACCGTCCGGACCACCTCGGAGCGGTTCATCACCTGGGCGCGAGCGAGCAATTGATCCCCCCGGCGGGCAAAGAGCGGCAGGCCGGGCTCAATGAGCAACGCCTTGTTCACCCGCAACTGACCGGTGCCAAGGCCGAAGCGGTTGTCGGTCGTCTGCGCCACCGCCACAATCCGGTATTGGGTGAGGCTGTCCGGGGCCTTGAAGGAGGCGGAGAATGTGCCGGCAGCATCGGTATGCACCCCGGCGGACCAAAACGCGCAGGCCAGAAACCGTTCCCGAATGCTCACGCCCTCACCGCCGCCGCCCACCAGGTAACCCTTGTTTTCAAACCGGCGCAGCTCCGGATCCTCCGTGAACAGTTGCACCAGGGAGAGCCCCGAGCGCACCTGGAGCTTGCGGGGGTGGTTGAAGAACTCCGCCGGGTTCTCCACACTGAATCCGGTGAGGCTGAGAATGCCCTCATCCACGGCAAAGAGCGTGATCTCCGCCCCCGCCACCCCCTGCCCGCGCGCATCCCGGGCGGTGCCGCCCAAGGTCACCGTGGCACCGGGCTGGTACGACGGCTGATCCGCCCCCACCGCCACCTGCAAGCGCACCCCGGGATCGACCACCGACAGCTCGCAGTAGCCCATGCGAAACTCAGGCTCCCTGACCTCGCGCGGGCAATCCGCCGCCCCCCGCAAGAGGATGGCGGAAACGAACACATTGGGGGCATCCTCGCGTGCCAGCGGGATTTCCACCACCGAGGCAGCCAGGGTGAGATTGGTGAGGAAGGATCGGCGCACCCGCTCACGCTCCACGGTGATCCAGGCACGCCCGGCAAACGGAGCTTTGATCAGCAGGCGGGCGGTCTCGCCCGGGGCATACGAGGACCGGTCAGGCTGCATGGCCATGCGAATCTGACTGGACTGGGACCAAGTGGTCTCCCGGGTGCCCGTGGCGTTGAACTCGCACTGGGCAAACACCGGGCGGCCATGGGGATCCTGAGCCGCCACGGTCAGACGATACAAACCGGGCTGGGGGGCGACGAATGTCAGCGGTTCCGGCCCGGTGGGCACCCAGTTCTGCCCCTCCTTCACGAGTGAGGAGCAGGCCACCTGCTGGGTGACGACACCGGTCACCACTGTCTCGGTGCGGTACACAGGGGATCCGCCCGCACCCTTCACGCGGATGGTGTGGGACTCCAGGAGCGACAGGATTGCCGTGGCGGACACCGGCGCGATCCAGGGCAGCTCATTGGTGCCCACCGCCACCATGTGCAGGCGGATGGGCTGTTCCACCTCCAACACCCTGGGCAGCTCCGACACGCCCAGGTAAAAGTCCGAGGCGTGATGGGTGAAACTGAGGCTGTCCACAATGGTCTGCTGATTGAGATCCGTGATCTCCATGCGCAACTGGCATTGGCGGGGCCGGGGCGTGGGGCCGGGCTTGGGCAGCCTAACCTGCAGGGGCAGGTTCGCGCCGCCGGACAAATTCGTCTGGCCGCTGAGGAAAAAACCCGTCTGGCCCGACTCGTCAGCGCCAAACCGCCGGGGAGCCGCGAACAGGAAGCCAGGCACATGGGCCGGTTCAAAAGCGGCATCCTCGCCCGAGATGCTCCACTGCACCTCCCCCTGGGTGAGGGGGGCGCCGAGAAAGTACCGGCCACCCAGCGGGCAGAGATAATCCCCTTCCAAGTTGAGCGCCACCGGCGGGGAAAGGTGTACGGCAAAGCCGTTGGCCTGCACATCGGCGACCCGGAAAGAGTGCTGCGAGGCGGACTCCTGCCGGTGGATTTCCACCTGATAATCGCCCCTTTCAGCGTCCTTGGGGAGGGTGAAGTCATAGGCCACAGAACCGTGGGCATTCAGCCCCAGATTGGTGCGGACTAGCGTGACACCCCGGGCGTTTTGCAGCACCAGGGTGGCGCTGCCGCCGGGCACCGGAGCTAGGGAGCCATCCGGCTGCAAATCGCGCAGAATGGCTTTCAGATGCACCAATTCACCCGGCCGATAAACCGGCCGATCCGAGAATATCTGACCCAGGTGGCGGGCTTCCTGCCGGCCCCAGACGGAGGGCAAATCAAACTGGTACAGATACAGCTCATCCACCTCGGGACGGAGCGCATGGAGATCACCGTCTTTCTCAGCGAGCAGCCAGGTGGCATTGGTCGGCCAGGGGAGCAGGCTGAGGCCGCCGGCATCCGTCACCACCCGGGTCAGGAACTCGTTGTCCTCGGACACGGCGCGCAAGGTCACCCCACCCAGAGGAAGCCCGGTTTGCTGGGAGAAACAATGCACCAACAACTCCCCGCCCGTCATTTTCCAGACCAGTCCAAGATCAGTGATCTGGATCAGGGCCTGGGTGCCGACCCTCGGGCGCGGCTGGTTTTCCACGAGACGGGCCTCAGCCTGCAGGAAGACGGCGCCGGGGGCATTGGCACCCAGAATCCCGTTCCAATCCAGGGCCACGCGGGCCGTCGCATCCACCTCGGAATCAAATTCGAGGGTCTTTTTATAAACCTCGCGGCCAGGGACGAGGTTGAAATCGATCCGCTGATACAATTCCTCCCCGCTGACATGTTCCTCCATTTGGCGGGTGTAGCTTTGGTAACCCCGCAGGGTGTGAATGAGGGTAGAGGCATCCAACTGACGCACACGGAGCTGGGCCTTGGGCAGGTTCAGGGCCAGCAGTTCGAACTGCCGACGGCCACCCGAGGCCTGTACCGCGTCAAAGGCGGGAAAATAGAGCCGGGGCGGCAAGGGTTCAAACGTCACGCCGCACACCGCATTGGTCCCGAGCGGCAGGTGATCTGCGCTGGGCAGATTCGAGCGGACCAGCACCCGGTAAGCCCGGTGCAATTCAAACTCCCCCGTCGCAATGATGCCGCGATGCTGCAGGTGATACTCAAGATGCTTCGGGGCGGGTGTGATGGAGATGAACTCCGGCAGCTTCTCCGTCGTCAGCGCGGCCTCCAGCGGTTTGGAAAACCGCAGCAGGACGCGGCGGCCCGCGCCCAAGTCGTTCTCCGCCGCGCATTGCTCCAGGTCAAAGGGGATGACATCGCCCAGCCGGAAGGAGCGCTCCGAGGCCAGGCGCAAACCGCGCTCGGAAGCGGGCAGGCCACGGGCGGCCACCAATTGCCACCCCGGTCCGACCGGCAAAGGGCGCGCGGGAAAAATGCGCACCATCTGCGCCAGAATATTGGTGCCGGCCCGGCGGGCATCCGGCACCGGAGCGGTGGTGGCGCCGGGCGGAGCAAAGCGCTGTCGCCAGGTCGCCAGGCCACCGCGCGACGATTCATAATCCTCCGATCGCGAGCCGGCGAGGGTGACCCATTCGACCCGGGCGGGCACCCGGAGGCCCGCGCCATTCTCAAACCAGAGATGCGGGGCAATGCGCGCCGGTTGCACCTCCGCATTGAACGCCAGGGTCACCCTTGGAAGCGCGCCCACATCCTCCCGATTCCCCGCGTCGGACACCAGGTCCACCGCCAGGGCGGGTGTGCGAACCACCTGGCGCAGGCGGGCGGTCAGGGGCTGTCCGGCGGGGTTCCGCAGGCCGGAGCGCAGCGTGAACACATATTCCGTGTCCAGAGCGGTGGGCTCCGCCGGAACAAACACGCCGCTGCTGCGGCTGAGCCAGAAAAAACGGCCGTTGAGCCGCGGGGAGACCAACAGCGGGGAGGACTCCGCCAGTTGCCCGACGGCGGATTCCGCCACCACCGTTTCCGCAAAGCGCAGCTCGTAGGTGGTGGAGGGTGTGAGCGTGTCGGTATTGAGGATGAACTCAACCCCGGATGAGGTAGCGGGAGGACGCCCGCAACCAGCCAGCCCGAAAATCAAAAGCGCCGCCAGAAGGAGAACCCTCGGCCAGCGATTCAGCAATTTCATAAAATATTCCGTACCCCTGCGAGGCTGGTCTGTCTGGCCACACTGTCAAACTTAAGTTATTCACCAAAGGAAGCCTCACGGCAGCACCTGGAGGCGGTAAAACCGGTTGGTGGCGCCGGGCTGGGAATCCAAGACGGTGGTGAACTCCGCCACCGCAGCGACAGGAGCGCCGATATTCTGCCAGGGCGAAAGGGAGCCCAAGGCCGGACAGGCCTGCAATTGGTAAACATCCCCCCGCCGCCCCCGCCAGGTGAGCTGGACAGAGCCGCCGGCGGCCCGCGCCTGGCGCAGGATGGGCTGGGACTTGACCGGCACGCCCAGCGTCACGGTGTCGCAGCGGAACTTCCGGAAACCGCGCTCGGGGTTGAACTTGTTCTGGAGGCCATCCCCATAGGGAATGCGGGCACCCCAATCGCTCAGCAATTGCACCGTGGAATTGGAGGCCCAGGGCGTGGGTGGCAGCTCCAAACTCGACTCCGGAGTGAGGCCCCACAAATCCGTCGAGCGCTCCACCGGGGGATCCTCCGCCCGGCCCGTCCAGGTGTAGAGCTTGAAGTCATCCGGATACGGTCCGGCGACGACCAGAGAAGTGCCGGCCACAATCAGAAAATTGGTGCCGCCGTCCCCTTCCAAGCTCCGAATGCCCCGGCCCAGCAGATCGAGTTCAATGGGGAGGCCGAAGCGGGCGGAACCGGGCAGGCCATCGCTGCCCGCCAACTCGGCAAAATTGAGCACGGGCAGAACCAGGGCATGCACCCGGTTGGTGGGCGGGCCGATGGGGGCGCGCAAACCGATGTAGGCGATGTTGGTGCTCCCGGGGGCCATGGCCAGGCCCTCAATGTTGAAGCCCAGGGGGGACTTGGGATCCACGCCATCGGCCGTGCTATCCATGAACCCGTAATAATTCGCCCCCTTGCCGTGCCCGTTGGTGGCATCCCAGTTGCACAGGTCAAACTTGAGGAAGTCGTAGCGCCCCACGTAGCGCAGGGTGCTGTTGGTGCCGTCCCAGCGGGTGACATCCGTGGCAAAAATGCGGGAGCGATTGGTGCGCACCTCGGCGATGTTCGCATGCGAGTGTGCGCCGATCCAAAAGAGCCGGTCCCCCACCCGGGTGGCACCCTCGATATCCACCTCGCGCGGGACGTTGTTCTCGATATCCGTAAGCCCCAGAAAAGGGGTCATGTTGGTATGGGCCGCCACGCCGCCGGACCGGCGGCGGCTGTAGATCCGCAGGGTCTGGTTCTCATCGTCGCCCACAAACATCCAATCGCCATCAATGGGGATGGCGGCCGAGGCGTCTGACGCGCCGGTGAGCCAGAGGCCGCCCGGACGCCCCATCAGCGAGGCCGCGTAAGCCACGGTTCTCTGGGAAGTCATCCGGCCATCGCTCGCCGCGACCACCAGGGAGGCGTACCCGACCCCGTGGGGCTCCATTTGCAGGCGGTACAAGGTGGGGCTGACCTGCGTCATCATCAGCCCCTCGCTGGCAATGACATTGGTATTAAGGCTCGCTACCCACACCGCCGTATTGGTGGAGCCGGGCGGAAATCCAATTACCAGGTCCAACGAAGGGTTCAGCGGGTCGCCAATGACCCCGGAAATGGCCGACAACGATTCAATCGCGGGCACCGGATAGTTCAAACTTCCCGGGGAGAGTGCCTGCAGCGGAGGGAAATTGGAGCTGACCAGAGCGTCATTAAAAACCAGTGACTGCGGATCCTGCCCCGACAGATCGCCACAAGCCCAAGCGTCCCATTGGCTGGGGACACCCTGGCTCCACAGGCGGAAGGCGGCATCAGCGATCCATTGCGGATGGTAAAGCACGGCATTTCCATAGAGCACATCGTTGGTATCACCATCCCACCACGCGAGGGAATCGAGGGTGACAGCGCTGTTGGGCAAACCTTCCAGAACCCCGTTGTCGCCATTATCCAGATCCTCCCCTTCATCAATGTTGCCCGTGGTGGTGAGGAGCAGGAGCGAAAAGGAGCGGTTATAGAGCAGGCCATCCTTGCGATCCAGCAAAGGGGTGGCGTACGTGGCGATTCCGCCGGGGAGCCCGGGCAGCGCGTTTGTACCGGTGATGAGCAGCAAGCCATGGGCATCCAGGGTAACCCCGGAAAGCGGCAGGACAAACCCCACCTTGCCCGGATTCCTTTCGACATCGCCCTCCAGCCCGACGACCAGCACGTTCGTGAGCATGGCCCCCGGAGCACCGGACAATTCCAGATATTCAGCGCCCTCATCCGCTCCGGGAGGATTGATCCTGACCTCATTCAAGAGCAGCAAATCGTTGTCCAGCACATTCACCCGCAGGTTGGGGATCAGGCTGTCCAGCGGATACCCGGCCGGATCGCTGGTGGATTCGACCAGGTGGGTCAGGGCCGTTTTTTGGACGCGCGCCTCCACCCAATTGTCATCGCGGGCCTGAAGGTAAACAGGCTGCGCGTTGGTGCCGGTGAAAAACAGGGTGACCCCGCTGGCAAAGGGGCCCGTCGGCTGGGTGCTGACCAGGAGCTGGGCATCCGCCTCCACCCGGATGGCCACGCTGCCCAACGGCGGGGCGTTCAGGGAAAGGAAGTAATTCGTGATCCCGCCAGCCTCGGCGACTTCGAGCAGTCCAGGGGAGTTGAGCAGGATGCCGGGAAGCGGAGGAGCACCAAAATTGGGGGCACCCGGCTGGCCCAGCGGTTTTCCCGCCGCCGAGGCCGGCTGGGTGTTGCCAGCGCTGCCCAGTTGCCACAGCGGGGCGGTCCCGGCCAGCTTGCCTCCGACCACCCAATCCGAAAGATTGGTGCCGGTGGAATTCCCATTCCGGCCCAGATAATCCACCTCAAAGCCAACATCCAGCACAGCTCCGGTGAGCACGATTCCGGCGGGGGTATTCCGAAAATTGACCGCCCCGTAGGCAAAGCCGCCACCACCGGCATTGCCGATCAGGCCGATGGAATCGTGAATGGACCACCCGGCATACGCGGAGCCATCGGGCAAGCCATTGTCATCCGCGTCGATGTCATTGCCCACCACCGGCCGGTTCGTTGTTTGCACCAGGAAAAAGGTGACCGATCCGTTTTCCAATTCCGTCTGGCCATCCTCACCCGTGTGACCGATGGAACTGGTGGCGCCACTCCCCCAGCCCGGACCGGAATCCTCATTCTGCAAGCGGGTTGCCCCAAAGGGGACCGCGTAGCTGTTGCTGCGCTGCAACAAAACCAGGAAGCCATTGCCACCGATGGTTTTACCCGACAGATCGAAGAGGTTCTGGATCGTGCCCGGATTGCTGTTGGTACCGCCTTCCACGGCCACCAGATAAGTGCCGGAAGGCAGGACGCCATTGGGCTGGCCGCGAATTTCCACGTATTCCTGCGGGGTGTCAGGACTGCCCGGGGGGTTCAGGAGAATCTCATTAATCCACGGGGCCGCGTGAAGCCCTCCCAAGCGGATGAAAATCACGCCCAGAATCAGCCACATCCGAAACGGGATGTTCTTGCCGTCACGCATATAGGAGCCCCAAACCCTCAGAGCCCGGGAAATGTTTTTATCGTTATCTATGATAGCAGTTTGCGAGCCAGATGCCAATGGATAAAACCACGCGCTGGGGCCGACCAAGGACGCCGAGATGGCACTTTCAGGCACCTTTTGGCATTTTATGGCACCTTTTGGCACCCGGTTTTCGCGTGCGCCGGGAAACGCGGGGTTGGAAACGTGCAAGTCGGAACGCATGATTGCGAAGAACTGAAAACGGAGAAAAGCAGAACGCTGACCACGATTATGGAGATGGGGGAATTTCAAATCGGTCCAAATCGGTACGAACAAACATTTTTTTTCGTACCGATTTGAAAG
>CAIYYI010000240.1 GCA_903930345.1 uncultured Verrucomicrobiota bacterium | reverse complement strand
GGTCCGACCCGTTCCCATCCCGAACACGGCCGTCAAACGCAGCATTGCCGATGGTAGTGGTTGTATAGCCTCCGCGAGAGTAGGTAGCCGCCAAATCTTTCTTAAACAGCCGGAATCCATCGGGTTCCGGCTGTTTTATTTTATGGACAGACAATCGCTGTTCGGGGCAGCCTACTCCATGGAAAGCATGGCCCACGACGGGTGGGGGAGGGCGATCGGAGGAAGCACGCTTCACTCACGGATTTCAAAAAATCATCTTTTTGGTTTGTAAAAATCGCTGGTTCGGGTATTCGATTGGGGGAACTTCGGATGTTCGAAATTGTACCGTTTCATGACGCGCATATTTTTCACTTTAGGGTTGGCCTTCACGCTGTTGATGCCGTTGGCATCTCGGTGTGGGGCGCAGGAGTCAAGTCGGTTCTTGAATGGCATTGCCGCCATCGTGAACGATGATGTGGTCACCGTGCTGGAGGTGATGACCTATATTGGCCCTTCATTGGAAATGGCTGAGCGCCAATATTTTGACCGTCCCCAGGTTTTTGCGCAAAAGCGGCAGGAGGCCTTGGAGGATGGCATCAACCAGTTGGTTGAAAGGCAGTTGATCCTGCACGATTTCAAGACGGGTGGCTACAACCTGCCGGAAAGCATCATTGACGAGGAGATTGCCCGGGAGGTGCGTGAGCGTTTTGGTGACCGTGTGACTTTAACCAAAACCCTGCAAGCGCAGGGGATGACCTATGAGAAGTTTCGCACGCAGACGCGTGATCGCATCATTGTGGAGGCGATGAGGTCGAAGAACGTTTCCTCGGGAATCATCATTTCCCCCCATAAAATCGAGGTTTTCTACGCCACCAACCAGACCCAGTTCGCGCTTGAGGACCAGGCCAAACTGCGCATGATCCAGATCAAGAATCCGGCCAATGGCGGCGCGGAGGCGGCGAGGAAAATGGCGAACGAGATTGCATCCAAGATCAAGGCGGGGGCCTCCTTTGCGGAAATGGCGAATGTCTATCACGAGGGTTCACAAAAAGGCGGGGATTGGGGCTGGGTGGAGAAGTCGGTCTTGCGGAAGGAGCTGGCTGACGTGGCGTTCAAACTGAAAGCCGGGGAGATGAGTGATGTGCTTGAAACAACGGATGGCTTTTATCTCATGCTGGTGGAGGAACGGCGCATGGCGCACGTTCGCCCCTTGGCTGAGGTGCGTGAAGAGTTGGAGAAGGTTTTGGTGGTGCAAGAACGCGCACGCGTTCAGAAGAAGTGGATTGACCGTCTTAAGGGCAAATCCTTTGTGCGGTATTATTGATTTGCCGGACGGATAAGCAGGGTGGGAAAGCGGGACAATCCAAACAGGTGTCCGCGATAACACATCCGTTTATGATTGGCATATCACTTGGTGACGTTACGGGCGTGGGCCCGGAGGTTACACTCAAAGCCTTGGCGGCGTTGCGGGCGGCAGGCGATGCCAACCGCTATCTGGTGCTGGGTGATGCGGCGCGCCTGCTGGCACTGAATCAGCAATTGGGTCTGGGCCTACCACTTGGCTCTTACGGCGAAGCGGAAGCAGGGATTCGGATTTTCAACCCGTTGGAGGAATCTTTGCCGGTGGAGTTAAAACCGGGTTCGCCAGCGGCAGCACAAGCCGCCGTGGCCTGGTTGAAGGAGGGTGGTCGCCGGTGTTTATCCCAGGAATTGGATGCGTTGGTCACCGCCCCGGTGAACAAGGAATCCATCATCCGCAGCGGCCAGCCCTTCATCGGCCAGACGGAGTACCTGTCCCAACTGGCGGGAACGGAACAAACCGTGATGATGTTGTTGGGGGCCGATGATCGCGGACGGTGGTTGCGCGTCGCGTTGGCGACAACGCACGTACCCATCAAGCTGCTGGCGGCGCAGTTGACCACCGCCAAGGTGCAACTGGCCATTGAATTGGCCGCCCAAGCCTGCCGGGATTTGGGATTGAACCAGGAGCGGGTGGGTGTTTGCGGCTTGAATCCGCATGCGGGTGAAGGCGGGGAGTTTGGCGACGAGGAGATCACCCTCATCCGACCGGCGGTGGAGGCCGCTTTGAAAAATGGGCTTCAAGTGGCCGGACCCTTTGGAGCGGACACTCTTTTTCATCATGTTTTCAACGGCGATTACGAGGTGGTGGTGGCCATGTACCATGACCAGGGGTTGGTGCCGCTGAAGATGGTGGCCTTTGATACGGGCGTGAATTGGACGCTCGGTTTGCCTTTCATCCGGACCTCGCCTGACCACGGCACCGCTTACAATATAGCGGGGCAAAACAAAGCGAACCCTTCGAGCATGATGGCTGCCCTTCGCCTGGCCGCCCAGTTGGCAGATAAAAAACGGAATCTTTAACGAAACAGGCCGGCGATATCGAAGTTGAAAAGCAGTTGCAGTCCGGTGAGCAGGGTGGAGATATAAACCAGATTCAGGAAGGCTTTTTCCGAGACTTTCCGGTTCAGCCAGACGCCGAGCCAGACTCCCAGCGGTACAAGGAGGGAAAACTTGAGGCCGGTGAGCAGCGTTTCAGTGGTGATGATGCCATTCCAGACAAAGAACGGCATTTTGATCCAGTTGACCCAGGTGAACACCAGCACGGTGGTGCCGACATAGAGTTCCTTCGGCATTTGCTGGGGAATCAGGAACATGCTGACGACCGGGCCAGCTCCATGGGCGAAGGTTGAAGTGATGCCGGCCCCCAGACCAAATGGAATCCCCAGTCGAAACGAGGGATTAAACGTGCCTTCGGCTTGGAAAACACGGTCTTTCACCAACTGAAAGAGAACGAACAGCAGGGCGAGCAGTCCAATGCATATGTTGAGCTGGCGGGGGGAGAAATGGCCCACCAGGCGGGAGCCGATGACCACCCCCAACACCACCCCTGGCAGCAGCAGGCGCAGGTTTTCCTGTTTCCATTTCCCCCAATAGTGATAGAGGGAAAAGGCATCGCCCAGGCAGAGCAAGGGGAGCAGGGTGCCGACCGCGAAGGCGGGGGACTTGCCGCTGGCACCGAAGGCCAGCACGCACAAGGGGGTGGTGAGCATGCCCAAACCGCCACCGAAGCCCGCCTTGGAAAGACCAATCCACAGCACGCCAAAGGCGGCCAGCAGCGTTGCACCTAAATCAGACATGATGGGATGGTTGCGGCGGTGGGCGGGCTCAAGTCATTTCCAAAACCGCCTGGATCATTTTATTGATGCCGGCCTCCGCTTCCGTGATGCGGCTGGCCAGCATGTAGGCCGGGGTGGTGACAATCTTCAAACGGCGATCAACCACCACGTTATGCACATGGCAATTGACGTGGTGAGCGCCGTGGGCCTGCAGGGCGGAGGCGGTGCCGGCATCAGTGCCAATGGTGAATTCGACGTGATCCTCGCCGAAAACCCGGGCGGCGAGCGCCGGGGCAATGCAGGCCAGGCCGATCGGTTTGCCCAATTTGCGGGCTTCCCGCAGCACGGCGGCCACCTCGGGCTGGACTTCAAACGCCTCGCCCTTTTGGGCAAACGAGCAGAGGTTTTTGGCGGCCCCAAAACCGCCGGGCACGATCACAGCGTCCAACTCGCTGATCTTGAGATCGGAAAGGGGGATGATCTGGCCCCGGGCGAGGCGGGCGGATTCCACCAGCACGTTGCGGGTCTCCCCGGGCACCGGTTGGCTGGTGAGATGGTTGACCACGTGAAACTGGGGCAGGTCCGGGGCGGTGCAGACGATCTGGACGCCTGCCCGGTCAAGGGCCAGCAGCACCAGCACCGACTCATGGATTTCAGCACCGTCATACACTCCGCAACCGCTCAGGATGACCGCGACTTTTTTCATGCCCCGCAAGCAAATCCCCCAGGCGGGGTTTTGGCAACGGAAAACTCCCGCCCTACCCCGGGAAAAATCCCGCTCCAAGCTTGCGCTCGGAGAACGGGATGTTCATGCTGGGGGCCAATCCAGCCGGTCCGCAAAACCGCGGGATCATGCTCTGGAAATGGATTAAGGAACCGACGCGAATGAAAATCAGCTTGCTTGGAAGCACCGGGGTCACACTGGGTAAACACAATGTCAAGGACCACCGCCTCGATGCGGCACACCCATTGGTGGAGGCGCAAAAGAAAACCTATGTGCAGGTGGATGTGACGGGGGAGGATGAGGCGCAGGTGGCGGATGCCATTGTGGTGACCAAAGACAGCCGACTGGAGCTGATTTTCCAGGATCTGGAATTTATCGAGACCCGCATGGGGCGCAACCCGGAGCCGGCGGAGGTCGCCGTACTGAAGAAATTGCAGACCGCCTTGGAATCCGAACAACTGGTCACCCAGGCGGGCCTGTCGCCGGAGGAATGGCAGGCAGTGACGGCGCACGCCTTTGCCACCGCCAAACCTGTGGTGGTGGCGGAGCCAGGCGATCTGGAGAACTTTGACGAGTTTCTGCCGCGGGTGCTGGCGGAAACGGGCTGGATTTCCTACCTGACCGTCGGGGGCAAGGAAAACCGGGCCTGGCTGATCCGCAAGGGGAGCAACGCCAGCGAGGCGGCGGGAGCCATTCACTCCGATCTGCAAAAGGGGTTGATCCGGGCCGAAGTGATCAGCTACGCGGACCTGATTGAAGCGGGCGGGGAGACCCAGGCCAAGCGGGCCAACAAGCTGCGCCTGGAGCAGCGCACGTACATTGTGCAGGACTATGACGTGGTGAATTTCCGGTCCAACAAGTAGTCCCACCGCTTAAGGTTTTATTTCCTGCCAGACTTTCACCAGCGCCGTTGCCATGGCAGCGGCGCTGAATTTTTGAGCCGCCGCCGCCCGGCCTTGGGTGGCCAGACGGCGGGCCAGGGGGACATCAAGCAGCAGTTTTTCCAACGCCTCCGCCAGGGCATGGGGATGGGTGGGTTGGTACAACAATCCCCCACCGGAGGCGGCGATCAATTCGGGATACGCCGCCACGGCTGGCTGCACCACCGGCAGTCCGCAGGCCCAGGCTTCAACCAGATAGAGCCCAAAGGCTTCGCCGTACCTGGCCGGGGTGGAAAAAACGCTCAATGATTGCAAAAACGCGATCTTCTCGGTGCGAGAAGGGTTTTTCAGGAAATCCACCTCGTTCAGGCAACCGGCTTCTCGCAGCCGGTTCTGCATTTGCAGCACGAACGGTTCATCGTTGGGGCCGCAGCCACCACCGATGCGGAGCCGCAAACCGGGCACAGAATTGGTTTGCTTCAGCTCTATGAACGCCGCCACCACATCGGCCAAACCCTTCTCCGGACACATCCGGGCAAAAAAACCGATCGTCGGCACCGGTGGGGCGGTGGTGGCGGGCTGGAAACCTTCCAGGTTGATGCCGTTGGGGACCACTTTGACGCGATTCGGGTCGAGCTGGAGGCGTCGTTGCATGAGTTGGCCGAAATAGTGGCTGGGGGCCACCAGCAGATCGGCCTCGGCCACCCGTTCCGTCAGCAGTTTCCAGGCAGCCTCCCGTTGGGCGGTTGGCAGGGAGTCCAGGAAGGCATCCTCCCCTTGCAGCATGGCGGTGACCGGGCAGGCGAGGGATTGCTTAAGACTGCGGATCAATCCCGCCAGCAACACGTTGGAGAGGCACACCACATCGGGCTTGACGTGGTGTTGCAGCCAGTGGGTGAGTTCTTGCAGTTCAATGGCTTGGCGACCGGATTCCCCGCGCAACATGGAAAGCGTCAACGCGCCGACATCTGCGGCCCGGGTTTTGGCGGCGCGACCGGCGGCCCATCTTAAGAGTCGTGGCGAGGCCAGCCATTGGCGGACGAAGGCGGGGGCATGCTTGAAACCGGGCAGCTTCTGGTCGAGATAAACATTGATGCCGCTGTAAAAGATCGGGGTGCCCGCACTCTGGTCCGCCTCATCCAGGGTCATCGGGAGGTAAAGCGGCACCATGAGCGCGGCGTGCCCTTGCTGGCGCAAAGCCCCCACCAAGGCATTGTCGCGGAAGCAATTGCCGCAGTACATGCCGCCGGCGCCCGGGGTTATTTGGAGGATGTTCACCGGTTCGGCATTTTGGGTCCAAAACAGTAAACCACCCCGTCCTCCGCGCCCACCACCACCCGGTTGCCAGAAAGGGCGGGGGAGCTGACCACCGCTTCGCCGATTTCGTAAGACCAGAGCAGGCGCCCATCGGTCAGGGAAAGGATGTAGAACCGGCCGTCATCAGAACCGACCGCCACCTGGTTGCCTGCCACCAAGGGGGAGCTATCCACTTTGCCTTGGGCGGCAAAAGTCCACAGGAGTTTGCCCTCGTTTTTCGTGACGCAATGCAGGCGCTTGTCCCGTCCGCCAAACACCACCCGATCCGGGAGAATGGCCGGGGAGGAGGCGAAGGCGAAGGCTTTGTCCTCATAGGTCCAGACATTGGTGCCGAGTTCCAGGTCCACGCATTGAAACACGTTTTCCATGTGCCCGTAATAGATGCGATGCCCCTCCAAGCCCACCGATGCCGAGACATAGGCTCCGGCGTCAATTTCCCGCACTTTTTTGCCGGTGGCCAGCTCCACCAAATGGAGCAGCCCATCGCATCCGCCAAAGACGGCGCGCTGATCCGCTGTGATGGCGGGGGTGCCGTTGATGTAGTTGCCGGTTTCGTAGGTCCAATTGGTTTTTCCGGTCTGGGCGTCAATGCAGTGCAACAGGTTATCAAAGCTTCCCACCAAAATCCGCAATTTCCCGCCCTCCCGAAACCAGCTGGCCCCGCAGGTGATCTTGCTGCCGGTCAGATAGACCCAGTTGGTGTTGCCGGTCCGGGCATCGAAGGAATACAGATTGCCATCGTGAGAGCCGACAAACACCGCGCCATCCATGGCCAGCGGGGTGGCCTCAATCTGGTCGCCGGTGGGGGAGGCCCACAGTTTGTTCCCGGTGAGCAGGTCAAGGGCGTAGAGGCGGTTGTCAAAGGATCCGATGAACACGCGGTTGCTGCTGATCACGGGAGAAGAATGCACTTGGCCGCCGGTTTTGAAGCGCCAGGCCAGCGTGGGATTGGCGGGCAGGGCATCCGTGCTGACGCCGGTGAGCGCGGGAGAACCGTGGAACATGGGCCAGTCGGCTGCGACCAGCGGCGCATTGAGGAGCAGAAAAAACAGAAAAACAAGGTAACCGCTCCGGTCAGGGAGTTTGGGCAAGGATCGTTTAAATCGTTGGTACACGTGCATGGTCCTATGGTTGGACTCGGTCCAATATCCTTCCGTTGAATGAGTTTTGCAATCCCCGTTGCAACCGGGCCACTGGTGGTTTGCCTGAGGCGTGGGGAGATGTTGCCAGACTGTTGAGAACTTGTGACTAAAAAGTGGATAACCTTCTCTTGCAAGGGGAGAAATCAAAGGGTAGTTTCGGCGCACATTATGCACGGTGTTCAAGCCGCGCAGCCCCAAAACGCATGCATTTTTTTACGCGCATACGGAGTCTTATGACTGGCCGGAGGGTCCGTCAGGAGGCCTTTACCCTGATTGAATTATTGGTGGTTATCGCGATCATCGCCATTTTGGCGGCTTTGCTTTTGCCTGCCCTCGCCAAAGCCAAGGCCAAGGCGCAGCAGACTCTTTGCCTGTCCAATGTCAAACAATGGTCTTTGGCTTTTTGGATGTATGCGGATGAAAACGATGACTACTTTCCCTACGAAGGGAGTTCGGCGGATATCAGCACCAGCTACAATACGAGTGCTTGGTACAATGTGGCCACCGTCTTCGCCAGTCAACCGCGGTTGATGGATTTGTATGCGCAGGGGAATCCGCCTGTGCCGGGCCAGAAATCAATCTTTGTGTGCCCAAGCTCGGTCAACAGCCCCAGCACCAAGCCAACGGTGGACAATGCCTTTTTCATGTACGGGTTTAACAACCGTATGGATCCCAACGGCCCGTCTCAATTCAAGCGCAGCGTCGTGAGAAAACCAGTGGAGACGGTGACCTTCACTGAAAACAGTGAAAACAGCTTTCCCTCCACGTCCGGGGTGTTCACGCCCGCGAGACACTCGTCTCGTGCCAATCTCGGTTTTGTCGATGGCCATGCGGCGGCTGTCAAAACCAACGATTATTTTCGTACCACTGCCGAGGATAATAATTCCGTTTTGGAATGGAGTCGTCCGCGGAAAGTGTATTGGTATCCCTACATGGGAGCCCCCGCCTCTATCCCGTAGTTTAGGAGAGGTAGGGCCAGGTCTGATGTTTGGCAAAGTTGAGGCGGTAATTGGTTTAAACTAAGGAATCCACATGAAAAAGTTCACAGTTGTGTTGTTGTTGGCGGCAGTCGCCGCCTTTTCGGCCCGGGCCGGAGTTATTCTGAGTGAAACCTTCAGCTATGCTGATGGCCCTATAACCACTGCCTCTGGTTCGCCATGGACAACGCACAGCGGCACGGCGGGGCAGGCGGATGTGCTGTCTGGCGCTCTGAATCTGACCTTCAGCGAGGGCGAGGACATCAATGCTCCAATCGCTGGGGCCCCTTACCTGGCGGCCAATCCCGGGGCTTTGTTCAGCAGTTTTAAACTCAAGCTCACCTCATTGCCCAACGCGGTGGGCAGCTACATGGCCCATTTTCGCGACAACAACACGGGTGCAGCCACCGGTTTTGGTGGACGCATCTGGCTGAGCACCACCAACGCCATTGACGGCGGACTGCTCACCAACAAATTCCGGGTGACGATTGCCAACGGCTCTTCCGCCACGGCGGCTTCGGGTCAATTGCCCATGGATTTGGACCTGAATACCACGTACGTGATCGTCACACGCTTTGTCCCGTCCACCGGTGTCGCAACGCTGTGGGTGAACCCGGCTGTGGAAACGGATGCGAGTGTGACAGCGACGGACGTTGGCGTGACCCGGCCTAATCCGATTGATGTCACCAGTTACGCGTTTCGGCAGAATGCCGGGATGGGAGCCATGCTGGTGGATGATCTCCAGGTGGGCACGCAGTTCAACGATGTGGCCGGTGCCAACCGTCCGCCGACGATAACCTCCATCGCTGCTCAACGTGTGGGGGCCAATACGGCCACGGCGGCAATTCCATTTGTGATTGGCGATGACAACACGGCGGCGTCCAGTCTGGTTGTGCAGGCATTTTCGGCGAATCAAGCATTGGTGCCCAATGCCAATCTGGCCCTGGGGGGCAGCGGTGCCGCACGGACCATCACGGTGACTCCGGCGGCGGGCCAGCAAGGATCAGCCATCATCTCCATCGTGGTTTTGGATGGTGAAAATAATTATACCACCAACAGCTTCACCCTGTTTGTCGGCACCCCCTATATTTCTGACATTCCGAACATCGAAGTGGCCATGAACAGCACCAGTGCGCCGATTGCCTTCGTGGTCAACGATGCGGAAACGCCGCAGGCCCTGGTGGTCACCGCCACCTGCACGAATTCATTGCTCCTCCCGCCCGCCGGATTGTTGGTGCAAGGTTCGGGCACCAATCGCACGTTGACCATTGTTCCGGCGTTGAACGCGACCGGATTGGTCACGGTGGTGGTGACGGTGAGCGATGGCACTTTGACCTCGCAGGACACTCTCCAGGTGACCGTGTATCCCCAGTATGGGGTGCTGACCCAGGATGACTTCAACCGCGCGGATGGGCCCTTGTTTGATTTTTCCGGCAAGTGGATCAGCAACGGTGGCACCGGGACGACCAATTACTCACAGGCGATGATTGAGGGGAACGCCATGCGGTTGACCCAGGATCAGTCAGAGGATTTGTACACCGACATCATTGCTTACCAGTCCTTCTACAACCCGCAGGATGGGGTGGTCCTCTACGCCGGGTACTCCGTCAAGTTCACCCAGTTGCCCTCCTCCTCCGGCGCTTATTTCACGCATTTTTCCGATGGTGGCACGGTGAATTTCCGTGGCCGCGTGTTCGCCACCACGCTGGGGGCGGCCCCGGGGCAGTTCCGCTTGGCGGTCGGCAACAATACGAGCACGGTGACCACCAACGCGGTCTTCCCGCAGGATTTGTCCACCAATGTCACCTACACGGTCGTGGTTCGCTACAACGTGAGCACGGGTGTGACGCGGTTGTGGGTTAACCCGCTGACCGAGGATTCAACCAGCATTCTGGCGGCGGATACCCCCAGTCCCTCCGCCATCTCCGAATTCGTGCTTCGCCAGAACAGCGGCATGGGTTCCTTGTTGCTGGATAATCTCAAAGTGGCGACCGGTTTTCAGGATGTTTATCTGACGCCCAACCTGTCACCCACCATCTCCAGCATTGCGGATCAGACGACCCATGCGAACGAGAGTGCAGGTCCGTTGAGCCTGATTGTGGGGGATGATCAGGTGCCTGCGGGCAATCTCGTGATCATTGGTACGTCGGACAATCAGACCTTGCTGCCCGATGCCAACATCGTCATCAATGGCAGCGGGTCCAACCGCACCGTGACGGTGATTCCTGCCCCGGGGGCGGTCGGCATTGCGCACGTCACCTTGAGTGTCGCGGATGATGTGGGACAGAAGGCCACCACCACCTTCAACTTCACTGTTTTGGGCCAGAACAATGCGCCTTTTATTTCCGACTTTGTGAGTCGGACCAATTTGAGCGGACAACCCACTCCGGCCATTAGTTTTCAGGTCGCTGACAAGGAAACGGCCCCTGATCTATTGGTTGTCGCGGGCTATTCCGACAACCAGGCATTGGTGCCCAATGCGAACATCGTGTTCTCCGGGAGCGGGTCCAACCGCACCGTCGTCGTTACCCCGCTCAGCGGGCAGGTTGGTTCTGTCCGGATTACCATCACCGTGGCTGATGATGTCTTTGTTGTCAGCAATTCCTTCACCCTGACGGTGGAGCAGGACCTGTTGCTCAACGAGGGGTTCAATTATCCGAACGGTTCAGCGGTCACGAACTCCGCCTTTGTGTGGCGCACGCATTCAGGAACCACGGGTGAAACCCAGATCGCCAATGGACGGATGTTGATCAAGCAGGCTCCGGCAACGGAGGATATCAATACAGTGATCAGTACTAATGGTTTCACCGCTTCTAGTGGAGCTACGCTCTATGCTGCGTTCACGGTGAATTTCTCCGTGGCGACGACCAACAATGGGTACTTTGCCCATTTCAAGGATGGCGCTTCCAACTTCCGGGCGCGATTGTATGTGACAACCAACACCGCTGCGGCTGGGGCCTTTCGTTTGGCGATCATGAATAACGCCGGTACCTACAGCTCAACCACAGCCGGGGTGTTTCCACTGGATCTGGTGACTGGAGCTGATTACCGCGTGTTGATCCGCTATGTGTGCGGCACTGGTGTTAGCACCTTGTGGGTGAACCCGGCTTCAGAATCCAGCGCTTCGGCCACGCCCACCGATGCTCCCAGCACCACCGTGACCCTTTCCACCTTCGCCTTCCGCCAAACTACAAGCATTGGTGAGATGGCGATTGATGATCTGCGTGTCGGGCGTACGTTTGCCTCCGTGCTGGGGGCCGCCGTTGTGGTCCCATCGCCCACGCTCTCCTTCAGTCAGGGTGCCAGCGGGGTGCAGTTTGCCTGGCCGGTTTCCGCCGCCGGCTTCACCCTGCAGTATGTGGGCAGCGCCCGGGAGACCAATTGGCAGGCTTATCCCATCGCCCCGGAGGTGAAGGGGAACCAGAATGTGGTGACCATCAACCCGGTGGGGGCCACGAACTCCCTCTTCCGCCTCCGCAAATAGCGGCAGCATCCAGTTTCCATCAGGAGCCGGCGGCGTAATGCTTGCCGGCTCTTTTGTTGTCGGTGGTTATCAACTTGCGTCCCGGAGTTTACCGGGCATATTTCTAACCCATGCGATTCTCCATTTTAGCGGGTTGGCTGGCGGTGGCGGCAACAGGGATGGCAGGCGATCTCTCCTGGCGCCAACAGTTGACGTTTGAGCGGGTGTTGAAAGGCGGTCCGCCGCACTACTCGAACATGTTTGTGCTCGCCGACACCGTGCCTTTGCCGCTCCGCCGGTTCACGGAGTATAGCGGTGATGTTTCCGGCCGCTTCCTTGAAGCCATGGCCTGTGCCGACCGCACGCTGTCGCTGCACCACCCGGAGATGGACCGTCTGGTGCTGCAGCTTGTGGAGAACCAGAAGGAGGATGGCCATTTTGGGGGCGAGTTTAACACCAATCGCATCACGACCAGCGAAATGGCGATTCTCTGGGGCAATGGACGCCTGCTGGTGGGGTTGCTGGAATACCACAAGCTGAAGCCTGAGCTGCGCGCCCTGAACGCGGCCCGCCGACTGGGCGATTTTCTCCGGTCGCTCGAGGCGCAGCTCAATTCTGCCGCCACTGAACAGGAATTCAGCAAGGACCAGTTTGCTTCCGGGTACATTTGCTGGACTTCCTGCATTGAGGGCTTGGTGGAATTATCCCGCGCCACCCGGGACACCCGGTACCGGGAACTGGCTGACCGGATGACGCCCCGGGTTTCCCGGCATCCCGGCCAGCATAGTCATGGGTTTCTGACCTCGCTGCGCGGCATCCTGGAGTTGTACCGGGAAACGCGGGAAGCCCGCTATTTGGAGCAGGTGGAGCGGGAATGGGCGGGTTTGCAGGCCTCCCACAACGTGCTGCCGCACGGGGCCATTCCCGAGGCGTTTCATCCCAACGTGCTGCGCGATGAGGGTTGTGCCGAGGCGGATTGGGTGCGGTTGAACCTGAGTTTGTACCAGGAGACCGGCCACCTGGCCTATCTGGACCAGGCGGAGCTGGCGCTGTTCAATGAATTGGCTCTCAACCAGTTCAAAAACGGGGATTTTGGCCACCGCAAGTTTTCGCCGGATGGCATCACCCATGAGTCAGCCCGCGCCTGGTGGTGCTGCTCGTTGCATGGGTTGCGGGCGTTGTGCGCGGTGCCCGCCGCCGCCTTCCGGCCAGAGGGGTCCGGGCTGGCTTACCTGCTGCCGGTGGATGGGACTTTTTCGGTCACCGGCCTGACGGTGACGGCATCCTCGGCCTTGGAACTGGATGGCTCGGTGGAATTGCGCATCCGGGAAAGCGACAAACAGTCCCGGACGCTGGCGCTGAGGTGTCCGCCGTGGGCGAGCCGGTTGGAGGCAAAGGGCTTTGAACGGGTCGGCGACCCCGGAGCGGAACCCTTTTACCGTTCCACCCGGGTATGGAAAAAAGGTGAAACCATCCGGGTGCGCTACCTGTTCCGCACCCGGGTGATGCCGGCGGCCGACCAGCCAGGGCTGGTCATGGTCGCCCATGGGCCCTGGTTTTTAGGGGTGAACTCTGAGCAAAGCCCCCGGTTCTTTGACGAGCCACACAGCCTGAACCGGGTGGTCATTGCGGCCCCGGGCAGCAGCCAGGACATTTCGCTCTCCCGGGTCAAACGCGTGGGTTTGGCCGCCGAGATTCCATATCCGCAGTTCCAGCTCACTTATTATCCCGGGGGATACCCGCTGCAACCCCAAACGGCGGTGCTGGCACCTTTGGCATCCCAGACGTTGTTGCCCGATGCCACCGCCTGGGTCTTCCGGTTCAAGCTTGACCAATGATCCGGGGCAGGCGGAACCGGCGCAGTTCCTTGCGCAATTGCTCCAAGGGCAGGCCGACCACGTTGGAGTAGCTGCCGGAAATCTTGCGGACGATGAGCTGGCCTTGGTCCTGAATGCCATAGGCCCCGGCTTTGTCTAGGGTGTGCACGTGCTGTAGGTACAGGTCAATGGTGGCCGGGGACAGGGTGTGAAAAGTCACCCGGGTGCTCACCGCAAACAATCGTTCCCGATGCCGGCGCAAGTGCAGCAGGCAAACCCCGGTGATCACGGTGTGGGTGCGGCCGCTCAGGGCGGTCAGGAATTCGCGGGCCTGGTCCAGGTTGGCTGGTTTGCCAAAGATACGGGGGCCAAGGCACACTTCGGTGTCGGCTCCCAGCACCAAGGCGTCCGGATGCTGTTTGGAGATCCAGCGTGCCTTGCGGTAGGCATTGAGCAGGCAATTTTCCTGCGGCGTCAAATGCTCCCCGGCAGATTCAGGGGTGTGGGCGGGCAACACCTCGAACGGGACGTTCAATTCCGCCAGCAATGCCTGTCGGCGGGGCGAGGCGGAGGCGAGGATCACCGGGGGGAAGTGACCGGAAAGCGGGCCAGCAGAGAGCCTTTTCATGGGCCGAGTGTATCGCGGTGGGGAAGGTTAGGCAATTTGGGATAAATATCGTTGCAGATGGGGGCTTGCTTGTGGCTTCATTGGACGCATCAGGCAAGACCAAAGCGTAAGGCTTTTCGCTTGGGCCAAAGGAATTGGCCGGAGCAGCCTGGTCCGGTGGACATGAGGTCCCATCGCGACCGACATTGGTTTTGGCTGCTGGTTGGGTGGACCAGCCAATGCCACTATGAATCGACTGCGAGTTGAAGTATTGTATGGCGGCCGGGTTCAGGGGGTCGGGTTTCGTTACGCGGTCAAGCGCGAGACTGCGGGCTTTGAAGTGACCGGCCTGATCAGGAATCTGCCCACGGGGCAGGTTCAGTTGGTGGTGGAAGGGGAACGTGATGAATTGGAAGCGTTTTTGCAGGCCATCCGCGATTGCGGGGTCGGTCCATTCATCCGGTCCGAGGAAATTCATTGGCTGGCCTCAACAGGAACATTGCGCGGATTTGAGATTGTTGCTTAGTATTACTGCCGCATGAAGTACGCGATCATAGCCGACATTCACGCGAACCTGGATGCCTTCCAGGTGGTGTTGAATGATATCGAGAGCCAAAAATGCACCCACGTGGTGTGTTTGGGGGACGTGGTGGGCTATAATGCCAACCCCAAGGAGTGTCTGGACATCGTTCGCCAGATGAATATCCCGTGCATCAAGGGCAATCACGACGAATACTGTTCCATTGACGATCCGACCGATGGCTTTAATCCGCACGCGGCGGAGGCCATCAATTGGACGCGCAAGCAGTTGCCTGAGGATGATCGCAAGTGGTTGAGGGAGTTGAAGTACCTGCGTTTGATTGCGAATTTCACCATTGTCCACGCCACCTTGGATGTGCCGCAGCGGTGGGGTTATGTTTTTGACAAGCTCGCGGCCGCCGCCAGCTTCACGTACCAGAACACCAGCGTCTGCTTTTTCGGCCACACCCACGTGCCGGTGGCTTTCATTCGCGATAGCGTTGTGCGGGGGGGGACCTATTCCAAGTTCAAGGTTGAACCGGGCAAAAAGTATTTTGTGAATGTCGGCAGTGTCGGGCAACCGCGGGATAACAATCCCAAGGCGGGCTATGTGGTGTATGACATGGATGAAGGCACCATTGAATTGCGGCGGTTGGATTACGATATTGCGGCGGCGCAAAAGAAGATTTTGGATGTCGGTTTGCCGGCCCGCTTGGCTGAACGGTTGTCGTTTGGCAAGTAAACGCTCCCCGCGCAGGCTTGGAGGGCAATCGGGCACTCGCCCGTTCGGGCCTGTTTTCCTCCCTGCGCCGGGAACGGTCCGGTTCTCACCTTGAAGATACTCATTCTCAAGCCAAGCTCGCTGGGCGATGTCATTCAGGCGCTGCCCGTGCTGCGCCTGCTCAAGTTGCATCTGCCACACAGCGAGATTTACTGGTGGCTCGATGGCGGTTTGCGGCCATTGCTTGAGGGGGACCGTGATTTGGCGGGCATTGTTTCCTTTCACCGCAAGCGGTGGGCCAGACCGCAACATTGGGGTGAGGTGTTCGCCAGTGTGCGGAACCTGCGCGCGCACCAATTTGACTGGGTGATCGATTTGCAATGCCTGGCGCGCAGCGGTGCCTTTGCCTGGCTGGCCAACGGTGGCCTGCTCGTGGGGTTGGACGAGGTGCGCGAGGGGGCGCGGGGTTTCTATGACCGGGTGGCTTCACGCAATGGCTGGCAGACGCATGCGGTGGATTGGTACTTGGGGGTGCTGCCGTTGTTGGGGGTGCCGGTGCATCATCAGTTCGAATGGCTTCCGGTCAATTCAGAAGCCGCTTGGAAGGTGTCCTGCCAGCGGATCTCCCCCCAGCCGCTGGTCTTGTTCTGTCCGGGTGCGCGCTGGGAAAACAAGCGCTGGCCGGCGGCCCATTTTGCCACCCTGGCACAAAGGCTGGCCAAAGCCCGTCCAGAGCTGCAGTTCGGTGTGGTGGGGGGGGCGCAGGATGAGGAGTTGGGGCGCCAAATCCTGGCCGCCGTGCCGGGTCGGGGGGTGAACCTATGCGGACGGACCACTTTGCCAGAGATGATCGAGTGGTTGCGGGGGGCTGCCGTGCTGATCACCAACGACACCGGACCGATGCACGCCGCCGCCGCTCTTGGCACGCCGGTGGTGGCGCTTTTCGGACCCACCGAACCGACGCGCACCGGGCCTTATGGACAATTGGATCGGGTCTTTCGTCAGCCGTTGCCATGTGTGCCGTGCATGAAGGGCCACTGTTCCCAAGTGCGCAATCTGGAATGTCTGTTGAGCCTGGCCCCGGACCTGGTGGGGGCGGCGGTGTTGCAGTTGCTTCCGTAGTGCGGGTTCAGGTGTGCAACAGATCAATGCGGCTTTTGTAGTCAGCCAGGCGGTTCACCAGCCCAAGTTCCTGCAAGTAAGCATCGTCCCAATGTGCGGTTTGCTTTTCAAGCGGCGTGCCGATGCATTGGTGAACCAAGCCGTTGGCAATGTGGACCGCCGTCAAGGCGTTGATTTTCTTCGCCTTGGCCTGGCTTGGGTGATGATGGAAGCAGACTGCCTCTAAAAGGGATGCTGGCAATCCCCAGGCCCCCAACAAAAAAGCGCCCACTTCCGCATGGGTGGCCTTTAAAACATCCCGTTCCACAGCTTCCAGCGGTTGCTTTTGGCTGTGCGCCAGGTCCAGGACTTTCCGGTAATCTTTGGGCAGGTTGGCGGCGAGGATCAGCTTGCCGATGTCATGCAGCAACCCGGCCGTGAAGGCTTCCTCGGCCTTGATGAAGTCGTCGGACTCCATCTCCATGATGCGGCGGGCCACCATCGCGGTGAAAAGGCTGTGATTCCAGATCTGATCCACTTTGATTTCTTGGCAGGTGATTTTTTCAAAAGAGGAAAACAACTTGAGGGAGAGGGCTAGGGAACGCACCCGCCCCACCCCGAGCATCTGCACTGCTTGCACCGGGTTGCTTACGCTTTGGGGCAGGCCAAAAAAGGCGGAGTTCACCAAGTGCAGCAACTGGGCCGTCAGGCCCGGATCAGAGCTGACGATATCGGCGACCCGTTGAATGGGGGAGTCAAGTTGCTTGAGTGCCTCCATCATCCGCATGTACACGGTCGGCACGCTGGGCACACTGGACATTTTGCCGATCAGCGCCTTGATTTCCTGGTTTTGAATGTGGTTCTGCAGCGTCCGTAATTGTTTTAGGATGTTGCGGAATTCCATCAGACTGAAGGGCTTGACCATGTATTGGTGGGTGGCTCCCACACATTTCATCACCAGATCCTCATCGGCAAAACCGGACAGGATGATGCGCAGGGTCTGCGGGTAGTAGTCCATCACCGTCGTTAGTAATTCTGCCCCGTTCATCCCGGGCATGCGCATATCCGAGACGATGATGTCAAAGGGTTGCGCCTCCATTTGGTCCAGTGCTTCATCCCCTGAAAGGACGAACATCATTTCCCATTCCGGTTCCATGGAGCGCAGGCCTAACCGCAGGATCTGAAGCACTTGCGGTTCATCGTCCACGAAAATAATGCGCGTACGGGGACCTGTTTGTTTCGCTTCCATAGTATGCTCGATTGGCTCCGGCCAAATGTCAGGTGACGGCCATCATAAATATCTATCCATTATGCTAAACATGTTGGTTCACACGCAATTACATTTTAACAAATTCAGGTGTAGGAAAAGCAACACATGGTTTTGCTGGGCTTTTTCAAATGACCGGACCGCCTCTGTTTCACCGCTCTGCAATCCCGCTTCAAATTCCCGTTGCTTCCGCCCCTCCGGTGGTTTAGAGATGAGCAACGCATGTGGCAGTTGTTTAAAGAGTTATTCGAATTTGCCCGGTTGGAAAAGAAATGGTGGCTGATTCCCTTGCTGCTGGGGTTGGCATTGTTGGGCGCTTTTCTGGCGTTTAGTGCCGCTTCGCCCCTGGCCCCGTTTTTGTACCCGCTATTTTGAAGGCCGGATGGCGGGCGCGGTTGGCCGCCACCGCACCAAGGTGGTGTTGGTTTGCGGTCGGCCCGGGGTGCTTCTCCCGTGGGTCACATATTGCTCCAGCAGGTTGCTCAGGCGTTGCACCACCTCCGGGTGCTCAGCTTGTTGGTTGCCCTGTTCAGCCAGATCGGCATCCATCCTGTAAAGCTGCACGGCCGGCCATTGCTGTCTTACGGCCTCTGGATCGCGGGGCAGACTCCAACCGCCGCTGCCGGGGCACAAGGCCAGCTTCCACGGTCCCTGCCGAATGGCAAACCGACCGTTGATCGAATGATGCACCAATGCCTCCCGGACCGGTTGATCGAGTTTGCCGCTGAGCAGGGGGAGCAGGCTCACGCTGTCCTCCCCAGCGGTATCAGGCAGGCGAAAGCCGGTGATATCGGCCGCCGTGGCCATGAAATCGACCAGAGAAACCAGTTGGGTGCAGGTGGTTCCCGGTTTGATCCTCCCTGGCCAGCTCACCAGGAAGGGGATGCGGTGCCCACCCTCCCAGATGTCCGCCTTGTGTCCGCGCAGGGGGCCGTTGACGTCGTGGCCCTGCTCGTGCAATTCGGGGATGCCTGCTTCCGGGGAGCAACCGTTGTCGCTGGTGAATATCACCACAGTCTGACCGGCTTGCCCTGTGTTTGACAAGGCTTCCAGCACTTGGCCCACCGCCCAATCGGTTTCCATGACAAAATCCGCGTAGGGCCCCAGGCCGCTTTTGCCCAGCCAGGCAGCGGTGGGGGCAATGGGTGTGTGCGGCGAGTTCAGGGGCAGGTAGAGGAAAAACGGGGTGCCCCGCCGGGATGCCTCCGCCCGGTCCCGGATGTACCCCACCGCCTTTTGGGTCAGGGTCGGTAACACTTGGCTGACGTCGAACTCTGGCGTGGCCGGCCCCTTGCGGGTGTTTTTTTCCGTGACGTCCGGCCGAAAGGGAAACGTCCTTTCCACGGTGGGGACCACCGTCACCCGGTCATTTTGCAAAAAGGTGTAGGGCACCATGTCCAGCGAGGCGCTGATTCCGAAAAAGTGATCGAACCCCATGGTTGTGGGGCCATTGGCAAAGGGTTGGCGGTAGTCCACGTTCCAGACCTGGTTCGAATTTTCGATGCCGTTTTCCGGCGGGGTGAGTTGCCCGTCCCGTTTCACCCAATCCAGGCCCAGATGCCATTTGCCGATACAGGCGGTGTGGTACCCCTGGCGGCGCAGCATTTCCGCCACCGTCAGGCGGCCGGGCTCAATCAGCGGGCGGGACAGTCCCCCCAGCACCCCGGACTGCAGCCGGGAGCGCCAATTATAACGCCCGGTCAGGAGGCTGTATCGGGTGGGGGTGCAGACGGAAGAGGGGGAGTGGGCATCCGTGAAGCGCAGACCTTCCCGGGCGATCCGGTCCACGTTGGGGGTGCGGATTTTACCGGCCGGATGATTGGCCTGCACATCCCCGTAGCCCAGGTCATCGCAAAGGATGAACACAAAATTGGGCCGGGACTCCCGGTCTGCGGCGGCGGTTTTCCAGCCGCCCAGGCTTAGCGCGAGCAGGATGGCCAGCCGCCAGCCAAGGGTGAATGCCATGGGCTCAGTTTCCCTGTTTCCCCTCCTTCAGGCAATTTCTGTTTTCAGCTTTTTCCGTAACCCTTCCCTTCCTCCCGGTGTTCTGATAGAAGTTGATGACGACAGTATTGCCTTATGAACACGCCTGAAATGTCCGCCCTACCGGGTGACAGTGCCGCCCCGCAGCCCCCGCTCTATCCGCCGGAAGCCTCCGTGGTGCCGCCTGCCACCGGGGGCAAGCCCCGGCGTCGCCGCTGGTGGATCTACGCGTTGGTGGCCTTCAGTGGGCTGGTGTGCCTTGGCTTGGTGGGGGTCATCGGGGTGGTCACCTACTGGCACAGCCTGATCAGGAACTACACGACCACCCAGCCCAAGGTGTTGCCCGCGTTCGAGGCGACCAAGCAGGATTCCGATGATGTGGTCCGCCGTTTTTTTGAGTTCATCGCCGCCACCAAAGAGGGCCGGGCTCCGGGCGCGTTCCGCATCACCGCCGATGACTTGAACACGGTCATCAGCCAGAACAAGGATACCGCTGGCAAACTCTTTGTGCACATCACCCAGCGCCAATTGCTGGGGGATTTTTCGTTTCCAGCAGACAAATCCGGCAAGAAAAAAGAACTGCGCGGGCGTTATGTCAACGGGCAGGCCCTGTTCAAGCTGAATCTGAAAGACGGCTTTCTGGAGCTGCACGTGGCCCAGTTCAAGGTCAATGGACGCGATATCCCCAAGTGGCTTTTCAACAAATTCAAGGATCGGAACCTGCTGGACAAACTGGAGAGCAATTACGAGTTCCTGCAGTTTCTCCAGGAGTTGGAGAGTGTGGAGATTCTGGATGATGCCATTGTCCTCACGCCGGTGCAGACGACGAAATGAATTTCGCCTCCCAACCGAACGTTCCGAGTGGAGATCCGGCAAAGCCGATCTGTCCGCGACCATGGCTTGGACTGCTGGTGGGTGGATTTTGGGTGTGCCTGGTCCTCTCCGGAATCCACCCCAAAGACCAGTTTGTCTGGTTTCTCGAAGTGCTTCCGGCCTTGCTGGGTTTTGCCCTGCTGGTGGCCACGTATCAGCGCTTCCCTTTCACCTCGCTCATCTACCTCCTGGTTTTCATGCATGCGCTCATCCTGATGTTGGGCGGGCATTACACCTATGCCGAAGTGCCGCCCGGCTACTGGTTTCGTGACCTGTTCGGCCTGGCGCGGAACCACTACGACCGGGTTGGCCATTTCGCCCAGGGGTTTGTCCCGGCTCTGGTGGCCCGGGAGATTTTGCTTCGCACTTCGCCGCTGCGCCCGGGCAGATGGCTGTTTTTCCTGGTCACCTGCGTCTGTCTCGCGGCCAGTGCGTTCTACGAATTTGTTGAGTGGTGGATCGCGCTGGTCACCACGCCGGGGCAGGGGGACGCCTTCCTGGGCACCCAGGGCGACGTTTGGGACACGCAGTGGGACATGTTTATGTGCTTTCTTGGGGCCATGATCGCGCAGGTTTTCCTGGCCCGCATTCATGACCGTCAGATGAAAAGCAGTCTGGAACAAAAAAGCGCGCTCAGGGTGCCTGGCGCGCTGGTCGGCTAAAAGTGGGTGGTGTTCAGTTGCTGTTGGAAAAGCTGACCCGCTCCACGTTCAACGGGTTGACGGTCCGGAAGAGGGAAGGCAAGCCTTCGACCGCCGTCACCGGGTTGGTGCTGTTGGCGGCCATGGTGTTCGCCGGGTTGCCCGCCAAGCTCTCAAAAGGTGAACTCGTGGTGGGTGTCGGGGCACTCCCATTCCACTGGGCAGTGGTGGGGGCACCCAGATTGGCCAGGTTGGGGGTTGCGGGGGTGTTGTCATGGGTGTTGACCGCAGCCAACACCAGCAGACTGAGCGCGGTGGCACCCGCCAAACCGGTGCTGAGCGGGCGGGCCGACAGATACCGCCATAATTCCACGAACCAATTGCGACCGGAGGCGGTGTCCCCGGCTTCCAGGCGCGCAATCACCTGGTTCGAAAAGGAGTCAAAATACCCGGGCGGGGGTTGCTCGTGTCTTTTCAGACGAAGCAACTTTTGCAGGTTTTCAAAATTTTCAGGCGCGTTTGACATGGCTACTTCAAGTAATCAGAAAGCAACGACTGCATCTGTTGGCGCGCGTAAAACAACCGCGACCTGACCGTTCCCACATTGCAGTCCATGGCCTTCGCTATTTCCTCATGCGGCAAACCTTGCACGTCATGTAACACCACGACCATTCTATGGTTTTCTGACAGTTGTTGCAGTGCCTCGTTCAATTTCTCCTGCAGCTCGCTCAGGCCCGCGTCGCGCCGCGGATTCTTGTCGGAAACCAGCGCCACCAGGTCGGGGTCATTCTCGGCGTTGAAGTCCAAGTCGTTCAGACTCATGTGGACCCGTTTTTTACGCTGCTTCAGGTAATTGATGGTCTTGTTGACCGCGATGCGGTAGATCCAGGTGTAGAAGCTGGAGTCGCCCTTGAAGGATTTCAGCGCCCGGTGCGCTTTGATGAAGGTTTCCTGGGCCAGATCGTTGGCGTCGTCATGGTTGGACGTCATGTGGTAAACCACGCCGTAGATGCGCTCCTGATAGCGCCGCACCAAGTCTCCGTAGGCTTCCAGGTCGCCTTTCTGCGCCCAACGGACCAGGGTAAAATCATCCGTTGGCGGCCGCGCTTCAGGCGTGGTGCCAGTTCCAACCGGTTGTTTGGCCTCCTCCTGATCGGGGGCCGGGTTACTCATAAGTCGCGTCATCCCTGGGAACTGGAAACACCTAAAGCCCCGGTTTGTTGCGCGAGGAAATGCGTCACATTGAGCAGGGCCGCCCGGCTTTCAGTCTCCGGGAGGTTTTCCAGACATTTCCGCGCCTGACGCAAAAAGAGGGTGATGGTCTCTCTTGATGCGTTCAAAGTCTCGTAGCGTCGCAGGAGGGCGATGACCGGTTCAAAGTGGGCGGGTTGCCAGTTCAGGATCATCTCCTGCACCTGCGCTTTTTCCGCGTCCGTCGCCCGCTCCAGCAGCAGCAGCATGGGGAGGGTGAGCTTGCCTTTGGCCAGGTCCGTGCCCAAGGACTTGCCCTCGGTGGTTTCGGAGCCGAACAGGTCTATGCAATCATCGTAAATCTGGTAGGCGGTGCCCAAGGCCAGGCCGTAACGACGAAGATCGGCGCGCACTTCCGGCGTTGAGCCGCTGACAAACGCCCCTTGGTCGCAGGAAAGGCCGAACAGTTCGCCGGTTTTCATCTCCAGCACTTTGAAGTATTCCGCCTGGGTGAACTGGAAATTGCGGCGGCGTTTGGTCTGGATGATTTCCCCGGCGCAGACCGTGTTGGTGGCGGCGGAGACGGCGCGGCAGACTTCGGTGGTCGGGAAACTGGCCGCCAGGATCAGGGCGTGCGCGAACAGGCAATCACCCAGGAGGACGGAAATCTCGTTGCCCCACTGGGCGGCCAGTGTGGGGCGGTTGCGCCGGATGCCGGCCTCATCAATCACATCGTCATGCACCAGTGTGGCGAGATGCACCATTTCGATGATGACGGCAGCGGTGATGTGCTTGTCGTTCAGCTGCCCCGAGGCGCCGCCGCTCAGGGCCACCAGAACCGGTCGGATCTGTTTGCCTTGCCCCGTCAGCGCGTACGCCGCGTAGTTGGCGATCTCCTGATCAAACGCCTGGACTTGGGCAATCAGACGCTGGCTGGCCGCCTGCAAAAACGGCTCCACTGGCCCGGCAATCAGCTTCCACGCCTGGGCGGCATCCCGGCCCGGCCCGTTCGCGGCGGCTTTTCGCTCGTCATTTGATTCAGCGGCCAACATTTGTAACAAATTTAAGGGTCGCGGTTTGCGAAGTCAAACGGTTACCCGCATGGAACCGTTCCCCGGCTCACCGGCCACAGCACTGTTTGAACTTCTTTCCGCTGCCGCAAGGGCAGGGATCGTTCCGGCCCACTTTGGCTGCGAGGCGCACCGGTCGGGCTTTGGCCACCGCCTCGTTTGCTTCCGCCACCATATCCCCTCCGGCTGAGGAGGTGCTCGCGGAGGCGGTGGAACTGGTGGTGGACCCTCCGCCGGTGGCGCCGTAAGCCGAGGTGTCCGAGTGCGTCTGTTGCTGAGGCAGATTCCGCAGGAAATTCTCAAACGCCAGCATGCTGGAGGCGCTGCGGAAGATGTTGTGGCAGATCTCGGTCTTCACCGACATCATCAGGTCTTCAAAGACTTTGTATGCTTCGGCCTTGTACTCAATGAGCGGATCCCGCTGGCCGATCGCCCGCAGGCCGATGCTGTTGCGCAGGGAGTCCATGTTATACAGGTGCTCCTGCCACAGTTTGTCAATGGCCCCCAGCACGGTGTAACGTTCCACGGTGACCAAGGCCTCCGCGTCGGTCTCAAACTGAATTTTCAGCTCGTAGGCGTCCCGCACGGACTTCGCCACGTGCAGGCACACGGCGAACTGGGCTGCCGTCAGGCTGTCAAAGGCGGATCCTGGCACCGGGGCATCCGTTCCGCTCTCGCCGATGCTCTGCAGCTGTTTCTCGGAGATGCCGATCGGGAAGTTCAGGTTGACCCAGTCGGACAGAGGGCGCAGGTTCCATTCGTGCGGGGCGGAGGTGCCCGAGGTGAGCTGCTCCACTTTCTGGATCACCACCTCCTCCATGATGTCCATCAGGCGGTCGCGCACATCGGCGGCGTTGATGATCTCATTGCGGAAGCCGTAGATGACCTCGCGCTGCTTGTTCATCACGTCGTCATATTCCAGCACGCGTTTGCGGATCTGGTAATTCTGCTGTTCCACGCGTTTCTGGGCCTGCTCAATGGAGCGGTTGAGCATCGGATGGGACAGCTCCTGCCCCTCTTCCATGCCGAATCGTTCCATGAATTTGCTGATGCGTTCCGAACCGAACAGCCGCATCAGGTCGTCTTCCAGGGAGATGAAGAAATGGGAGCTGCCGGGATCGCCCTGGCGGGCGCAGCGGCCGCGCAACTGGCGGTCAATGCGGCGGGCCTCATGCCGCTCCGTGCCCAGCACGTGCAGGCCGCCCAGATCGGCCACTCCGGGCCCCAGCTTGATGTCGGTGCCGCGGCCGGCCATGTTGGTGGCGATGGTGATCGCCCCGCGCTGCCCGGCGCGGGCCACGATTTCCGCTTCCTGCTGGTGGTGCTTGGCGTTCAGCACCGAGTGGATCAGGCCTTCCTTCTTCAGCAGCTTGGACAAATGCTCCGAGGTTTCCACGGACACCGTGCCGACGAGGATGGGGCGGCCCTGGGCGTGGATCTGCTTGATCTCCTGCGCCACGGCGTTGAATTTTTCCCGGCGGGTCCGGTACACCGCATCCGTGGCGTCATTGCGCAGGCAGGGCTTGTTGGTGGGTGCCACGAGCACCCCCAGCTTGTAAATGTCAAAAAACTCCTGGGCCTCGGTTTCCGCCGTGCCGGTCATACCGGAGAGTTTGGTGTAGAGCCGGAAATAGTTCTGGATGGTGATGGTGGCGTAGGTCTGCGTTTCCTGCTCCACGATCACCCCTTCCTTGGCCTCCACCGCCTGGTGCAAGCCATCGCTCCAGCGGCGGCCGTACATCGGGCGTCCGGTGTGTTCGTCCACGATGACGACCTTGCCGTTTTCAATGACGTAACTGACATCGAGCTGGTAGATGGAATACGCCTTGAGGAGCTGGCTGATGCAGTGGATTTTCTGGGCTTTGGTTTCAAACTGCTCCTGCAGCTTGCGCTTCATCTCCAGCCGTTGGTGGGCGTCGAAGTCATTCTTGCCGTCAATCTCCGCAAAGGCGGTGGCGAGGTCCGGCAGCATGAAGGCGTCCGGATCATTCGGGCTGAGAAAATTGCGCCCTTTCTCGGTCAGGTCGGCCTCGTGTGATTTCTCATCCATCGCGAAGAGCAGTTGCTCCTTCTGGGCATAAAGCTCCTTCTTGGATTGGTCGGCGTGCAGCGAGAGTTCCGCCTGGTTCATCAGCCGCTGGTGTTCCGGGTTTTCCAGCACCTGTCTCAAGCCTTCAGAGCGGGGCTGCCCCACCTTCACGCGGAAGAGCAGCAGGCCGAGCTGACGTTCCACCTCCTCGGGGTTTTGCGGGTTGGAACCATCGGTGGGGTGAAGTTTCTTGGCCAGCTCAGCGGCTTCCACCAGCAGGCGGTTGCAGAGCCGTTCCTGGGCGGACACCAGCCCCAGCACCTGCGGCTTGTACTTGTCGTACTCATTGCTGTCCGCGCTGACGACGGAGGGGCCGCTGATGATCAGCGGCGTGCGTGCTTCGTCGATCAGGATGGAGTCCACTTCGTCCACGATGGCGAAGTAGTGGCCGCGTTGCACCTGTTCCTCGGTGCGCGTGGCCATGCCGTTGTCGCGCAGGTAATCAAAACCGAACTCGGCATTGGTGCCGTAGGTGATGTCACACCCGTATTGCTCGCGCCGGACCGAGGGCGATTGATCATGCAGGATGCAACCGACGGTGAGGCCCAGGAAACGGTAAACGGCCCCCATCCATTCGCTGTCGCGGGCCGCCAGGTAGTCATTGACGGTGACCACGTGGACCCCGCGCCCGCTCAGGGCGTTCAGGTACACGGGCAGCGTGGCCACCAGGGTTTTGCCTTCGCCCGTGGCCATTTCGGCGATCTTCGCCTTGTGCAGCGCCATGCCGCCGATCAACTGCACATCAAAGGGGATCATGTCCCATTTGAGGGTGTGCCCGCGCACCGTGATATCCTGGCCAACGAGTCGCCGGCAGGCATTCTTCACGACGGCAAAAGCTTCCGGCAAAATGGCTTCCAGCTTGCTGGCCAGTTCGGCGTTGTCCTTGATGGCCGCCAGTTCGAACTTCCAAGTCTCGGTTTTTTGGCGCAGGACTTCATCGGGCTGGCTTTGCAGCGCCTGTTCGAGCTGGTTGATCTGGGCCACGATTGGCCGCAGCGTCTTGACTTCACGGTCGTTTCGGGAACCGAAAATCTTTTTTATTATGAACCCAATCATGATTGGAAAAACAGTAAGCTGCTAGCCTAAGGGGAGGAGGGAGGGTCGTCAAAGGTTTTAAGCCTCTGATTTACCTCCGGTTTTGAACCCTTTCAGGGTGCGTTTTGCCTCTAATCGGCAGTGTCGGTGGCGGTGAGCGTCTCTCGGCTGCGCCAGAGTTTCAGCGGCAAATTGCCGAGCAGGATGAAGCCCACTTGCGTGGCCGCGAACAGCATTAGCCAGGGAAAGCCCGAATCCATGAAGCCATAAGAATGCAGGCCCACTCCCAGCATGTTGACGCCAAACCAGGACCAACTGGTCACCATATTGCCCGCCACGGCCAGGCACATCAGACCCTTTTCCTTGAGCAAGCCGCCCCAGTGGGCGTGCAAGTAGAGCGCGGTCCAGAGGACGATGATCAAAGCGCCGTTCTCCTTCGGATCCCACCCCCAAAACCGGCCCCACGATTGATCCGCCCAAATGCCCCCCAGCACCGTGCCCACAAAGCTGAAGAGAGTGGCAAAGCAGGTGATGCCATAGACCATGCGGGACAGCGCCTCACCCATGGCAGACGTGAGATTGCGGGTGAAGACCCCCAGAAAAATGTACAGCAGGCCCAGCAGTCCGGCCATGTAGGTGGCCGAATAGCCCAGGGTCACCACCACCACGTGGGTGGCCAGCCAGAAGTTGCTGTCCAGCACCGCCCGCATCATTTCCATGGTGTCGCCTCCCAGCGCCAGGTTATGGGCGATGATCAGGGTGACAAATCCGGTGATGGATCCCGTCAGGGAACCCAACCCCAAGGGGAACATCCGCTCCAGGAAAACTCCCAATCCCACCGCCGCCCAGCCGATGAAAATGGCTGACGAATAGAGGTTGGTGACCGGCGGTCGGCCTTCCAGGACCATCCGATACACTAGCCCCAGGGTGTGCAGGACCAATCCCAGCACCATCAGGTTGAAAGCGGATTTCCGCAGCCACTCAGTCAGGTTCAGCAGGGAGAAGCAGGCGCAGAGGAAGGCCAGCAGATAGATGGCCGAGGAGCGGTAGAACGTTTCCGAGCTGTTGAAAATGAACTCATGCCGGCTCTTGGCAAATTCCGGCGCGAAATTCTGGTTCAGCCATTGCGTGTATTCGGTCACGGCCGCGTTGAAGTCGGCCGGGCGGTTTTGCCGCATGGCGGAACTCATGCGGGCGTACCAGAGCAGGGAAGGGGAGAGGTTCTCCCCCTGGTCGTGCATCCCGTGCATGGCCGCGTCCCCGGCGTTCACCCAGTTATCGCGGGACTGCTCCGGGTGGAGCGGGGGGATCATCAGCGGATAGGCCAGGCGCGAGACGGTGTCAAACCCTTGCATCAGTCCGGTGAATTTGTTGAGGGCAGCCTGGTCAAATGGCTTGCCCGCTTGCTGGTTGCGGAAGGCCTCGGTGCCGGGGCCGGTGGCGGCCACGTAGGACTTGAGGTCGGCCTCGAAATCCTTGCACTCCTCGTTCTGCAGGCTGTTGCGCAACCGCTGGTAGAGGCCCAGGGCGTTGTGCAGGCGGAGCACCGCCCTTTCAAAAGCGCTGCGCTGGGAGTTGTCCTTGTTGCTCGCCTGACGCGCGTTCTTGTCCAGTTCGGGAAAGTTGGGCTTCAGTTCGGCATACGAAAAATATTTCTCCTCCTGGGAGAGCTTCATCAGGCTGAGCACCTCTGGGTGGTCCACCCGGAATGCCTGCCAATTGTCCGTTCCCGCCGGGTTCAGCAGCAGTGTCGAGAGCCAGGCGGTGGCTGGAACCATTTTGCCATCCGGATGCCGGATGCTTTGCTTGGTGCGGAGCTGCAGCAGGGAGTTGCGCGCCACGGAATCGAGCGGTTGCACCCGGCCGTTCAACAGCACCGGCAGCCGGCCAAATCCGGCCAGGTCAAAACCGTTCCACGCGCTCATCGGCCGCAGGGCGGAGAGCGCCCAGACCGCCATCACGCCCAAGAGTGCCCAGGGTAAATACTTTTTCATGCTGCTTTACGCTTTCTGACAAATTCCACCAAGTGTGACATGAACTGGACGGTCATGCCGATGCTGACGAGCAGGCAGGCCAGATAAGGGGTAAGCCAGCCCGGGTTGCGCACCACCTGCAGGATGCTCACCCGCGGGTCGTTCGGATCATAGCTGCCCTGATAAAACGTCTCCCCGCCGTACCGCAGCGGGTTGTTCATGAAAATCAGCACTTCCCGGTCCTCGCCGGTCTGCTCATGCTTCACTTTCACCCGGCTGGCGAAGTTCTTGGGGATCTCGGTTCCCTTGTACTTTTCGTGGGTGAACTTGAGGAGGGTGATGGAAAAGGGTTTGTAGTGGCGGGTCGGGCGCAGGACCAGCTCCCAGGTTTTTCCCTGCACTTGCAGGGCTTGGCGGTCCAGCACATCGGCCACCAGCCAGGTCCCCAGCGGGCCTTGCGGGGTGGTGAGTTCCAGCACGGCCGCCGGTTGGTTTCGTTCCGCCAGGCCGGTGGCTGCCGGTGCGGGGGTCACTTGCGCCTCCAGCCCCACCCCTTGCGTTGCGGCCCCCCCGGCGGTTCCCGGCGCAATCCGGGCCAGCCGGGCATTCTTCCAGTGCTGCTTGACCTTGATGGTGAAGGGCCATTGTGGAAGGCTGAAGCTGGCGTCGTTCCTCAAGCGCTCTTCCGGCACCGCATAGACGCTTTGATTGTCCCCGGCTGAGGCATCCACCACCACCAGTTCGGTCTCCATGGAGCTTTCCGAGTAGTTCATCGGCACCCCTTCGACGATGCGCATGTGGGTTTCCACCGCCAGTTGGTCGGTGGCCACCTGTCCGAGCAGCAGCATCACAATGCCCAAGTGGGTGAGCAGTGAGCCGAGCTTGTTGCGGGCCAGGCCCCAGCGTTCAAAATGGGAGGCCAGCAGGTTCACGGACAGGACCAGACCGATCAGGTAGCCGCCGGGGAACACCGGAAGTTTCCAAGTGGAACCAGCCGGTCCCCAATAGATGAAGAAGCTCTGAAAATACTCCTTCTGCACCACAAACAGACCCTTGCTCACCTGGGCCAGGGTGCCGAAGAAGACCAGCAACGCGGCCAGGGCCAGGCACAGCACGGCCAAGCGCATTGACGACATCAGGGAAACTGCTTGTCGGAACAGGGTGATCACGTTGTGGTGAGTGGTTTAGTAGGTTATGGTTTGCACGAACTTCAGAAAGGCTTCTTTCTGTGCGGCAACTGCTTCTGTGTCACCCATGAATTTGTAAAACCACGTCTGGCTGCCTTGCGGCAGTATGACCGCGATCATGCGGGCTGATTTTCCCCCATTGCGCTGGTCCGTGCCGGTAAAGTCCGTCACCACGGCCTGTCCCCCGTCCTTGACTGCCAGCGTGGTGGTCTCGGCGGGCAGGTCTCCAGGTGCCAGCGGCGGTTTTCCCAATTGACCGCGCCAGCGGTTGATGTTGCCCAGATTGCCACCGCCGTCGCCCGGCAGTTGGCTCACGGTGGCGATCGCTTTGGCGGCGCCGCTGGTCACTTCAAACCTGGCCAGCAACATCTGGGTGGGGGCCACTTCTTTCCAATCGGCCGGCAACTGCCACTTGGGCTTGTCGCCCCCACTGGGTGCGGCCATGCCTGGGGGCATTCCCATCCCCATGCCTTTGCTCATGTCCATGGCCGGGGCAGTGGCCTTGAAGGTCACCGACTTCAGGAAATTGATGAATGCGGGCTTGGCGTCTTTCACCAAGGCCTCATGGCCGAGGACTTTGAAAAACCAAGTGGCACCGCCGCGCGTTTGCATGGCGACCAGAATGCGCGCCTTTTGTTGGTCTTCCAGCAACCCTTCCGTGCTCACCATGTCGTAGAGTTCCGCTTTTTCGGATCCTACTTGCGTTACTTCAACCAGTTGCGCAATATCAGCATCCCCCAGGGGAGCCAGTTTCACCTGCTGACGCCACAGATTGACGATCTCCGCCTTGCTGGCGTTCATGCCCGAAATGGGGATGACCGAAACTTCGGCCTTCTGCGCATTCTTGCCGTTGATGAGGTAACGGGCGGCGCGCATGCCATCGGCGGGCTGGGTTTCCCAGCCTTCCGGCACG
>CAIYYI010000239.1 GCA_903930345.1 uncultured Verrucomicrobiota bacterium | reverse complement strand
CCGGATCCGCCGGATTCACCAACCGGCCGCCGCCCAATTCCGCCAACTGGCGCAGCAGGGCCTGATTGGGCTCGGTGGCGATGAACTCCGGCGAATAATTCACACTGGCCCCCACCACCTGGGAGGCCCGCACCCGGCCATCCTTGATCTCCGTGAGGTTGACCAGATAGGAACCGACCTCGCGCGTGGGGAATTTGACCTCGTAGCGGCCTGGGCCGGTCTGCTCCAGGCGCACGGTCTGGCGTTCGCCCCTGGGACTGACCACCGCCGCCTGCAGGGAGAGGAAATTGCGGTAATTGCCCTGCTGGTCCACCGCCTCGACGGAGATGGTCCCCTCCCCTTTGTCCACCACCACCTCGGAGGAAAAATCCGCGCTTTCCAGGCGGCGCAGACTCCAGAGCGCGGTCTGCACCCAAAACTGCCGGTACTTGTCCCAGCCCAGCCAGTTTTTGGCCCAGCGTGCCCGGGCATCCGAGGTGAAGGCGGCGGCGCGGCCCAGACCGTATTGCCAATGGGCCAGAATGGGATCGTCCTGCGGGGAGACCAGCGCCAGCTCCGCGCGCGGCTTCAGGCTGGAGCAGACATAGCCCAGCAGGGGGGGATAACTAGCCGGATCAATGCCGCGCAAAAGCTCCGTGGCCGCCACCTGACGGGGCCGGAAAGGCTCCTCAAAGATGGCCGACTTGAGGATCACCGCCGTCTCCTTGATGAAGATCTCGGGCAGCTTGCCGGCGTTGGCCACGTTGACATCGTAAAACCGCCCTTTGCCGTAATCCGCCATCCAGATCATGTTGTTGGGCTGCACATGGCCGCCGATCATCACCGTGGAGACCGTGATCTTCTCATTCACGATCTCATCCATGAGGGCCTTTTTGGGCGGGTTGGGATCGCCATCGCTGAAGACGATGATGTGCTTGAGATTGGCCTTGGAGGCCTTGAGGCCCATGTAGGCCATGTTCATGACATTCTGGAAATTGGGCAGATCCCCCTGGTTCATGCCGGCGATCTGGCGGCCCGCCTCCCTCTTATCCCCCACGGACTGCAATTGGATCAGCCACCGCTCATTGCCATCCCACAGCACCACGCCCAGCTCATCCTGCGGACCCAGGGCATTGAGGGCGGCAATGGCGGTGTCGCGCGCCACCTGGTTGGCGCCGGGAAACTCCATGCCGTGCATGACCAGCACCATCGCGCCGCGCGGCAGCACCTTGCGGCTGCTCAATTCCATATCCACCGGCAGCATGGCCTCCAGCGGCGTGCCCCGATAGCCGCCCGCCGCATAGGTCTGATCGCCGCCCACGCAGACCAGGCCGACGCCAAAATCCCGCACGGCACTCTCCAGCAATTTCATGCGGTCCAGCCCCAGGTCCCCGGCGGAGAGGTTGTTGAGGAAGATGGCATCGTAGCTCTGCAACTCCGCCAGCAGCCCCGGGAATCCCTCCCCCGTGACCGTGCTGACCTCAAAGCGGGAGGTGCGCAGGGCCGCCACCAGGTCGCGGTCCTTGGCGGGATCATCCGAGGCCACAAGCACCCGGGGCTCGCCGGTGACGCTGGTGAAACCGGCGGCCCGGTTGTTCTGCGGCACCAGATCATTCTTCGCCTCAACGGTGACGGAGTAGCTGTAGAAGCCGGGCGCGTCCAGGGTTTGCGGCAGGCCAAAGGCATTCTTGCCCGGCTCCAGCCCAACCTCCTGCTCGCCCATATACTGCTCGTTGCGATAGAATCGCAGGGTGGCCCGCTGCGCGCGGTCGGCAGTGACGATGACCTTGGCCTCGAAGGTCTGACCCTTCTTGAGGCGGGCGGGCACGCTGAGCTTCTGGATGGCCACATCGCTGGCCCGCTCCACCCCCAGCGGCAACACATCCACCGAGACGCCCAGCGGGCGGGCGGCAGAGACCGCCGCGACGGCATCCCCGAGGTTCTCATTGCCGTCGGAAAGAATCACGATCCGCTTCTGCCCGGTCTCGGGAAACGCCGCCGTGGCGAGGCGGATGGCCGAGGCCAGGTCGGTGCGCTCGCTGCCGACGACGGCGTTGACACGCTGAAGGTCCACCACGGGGTTGACCGTGGATTCAAGCGCGGCGTCCGTGCCGAAAACCACGACGCCGCCCTTGTCATCCTTGAGCTTGGCGGCGGCCACCTGGTTCACGTACTTGCGGGCAGACTCCTGCTGGACCGAAGGGATGCTGTCCGAGCGGTCGAGGAGGAAATAGACGTTCATGCCCTCGCGCGGGCGCAGCCATTGCAGACCGGCCACCGCCAGGGCAAGGCAGAGGAGCACCACCAGGCGCAGGGCCAGGGCCAGCCAGCGCCGCCAGGGGGCCAACTGCACATAGGTTTTGAGGGCGAGCCACAGCGTCCAGGCCAGGGCCGGGATCAGCAGCAGGAGCCACTCCGGATGGGTGAATTGCCATTTCATCCGGGCGGCCTCCCAGCCGGTGAATCCGCCCGGCGCGCCAGCGTGCCAGAGCGGCGGACCAGTTTTTGCACACGGTGATTGCCCGCGTCCGCCACGTACAGGTTGCCGTGCGAATCCAGGGTGATCGACCACGGGTTGCTGAACCGGCCCGGCTCACCCCCCGGGCCGCCGATGATCTCCAGGGTCTGATCGCGCGCATCCAGGATCTGGATGCGGCTGTTGCCAAACTCACAGACGAACTGGCGGCCGGCGGCATCCACGCGGATATCGTAAGGATAGCTCAGATCGCCCGGGCCGGCGCCCGCCCGGCCGTACCGCCGCAGGAACCGGCCGGCGGAGTCAAACACCTGGATGCGGTGGTTGCAGGAATCCGCCACATAGACATGACCGGGACCATCCACCGCCAGCCCCTCGGGGCGGTTGAACTGGCCCGGCTCGGAGCCGGCCTGACCAACGGAGAGAAGGCACTGGAAATTGGTCCCGGCAAACAACTGGAGGCGATCCACCAGGGTGTACTCGCTCACCCAGTAGCGGCCCCGGGCATCGGCGGCAATGGCGCGCGGCAGGATGAACTGGCCCACGTTGGTGCCCTTGACCCCCCACTGACGGACCAGGTGGCCATCAGGCCGGAAATGATTCACCCGCTGATAATGCGGCTCCAGGATCAGGATGTTGCCATCGGGATCAAGCCCCATGCCCTTGGCCTTGCCCAGATCGGTCTGCGGCATCTGCCAGGAGAGCAGGTAGCGGCCATCCGGGGAGAATTTCTGGATGCGCCCGGTCATGTCGGCCACATACAGGTTGTCCTCCCGGTCCACCGCCACGGCCCGGGGCTTGTTGAACTCCCCGGCCCCGGCGCCGCGCCGCCCGATCAGCTCCACCCGCTCAAACAACCGGCTATCCAGCGGGGTGGCGGACTCCGGCCCGCCGCCGCAACCCGGCAGCCCGACCAGCAACCCCAGCAGGGCGGCCGCCCGCCAGCGACCCGGGCGGACCCGCCAAAGGACAAGGGGCGCCACCGCCAGCGCAAGCATCCCGAGGCACAGGGCATTCACCTGGGCATTGTGGCCGTAATGGAGAAGGTTGAAGATGCGGATGGCGATGGTTTCCAAACCGGGCGGCTGCACCAGGAGCAGGGTTTCCACATCCCAGAGCACCAGCAAAAAGACCAGATACCAGGCCACCGCCAGGCGCGGGGCCACCTGCGGCCAGAGCGCGTGCCGGAACCGCCCCCACCGGCCGGCCCCCTCCAGGCGGGCCACCTCATCCAGCGCCGGATCGCACGCCTGCCGGGCCAGCACCGCTGCCGCCCAGGCCGGGGCAAAGTACCGCAGCCCGAAGGCAAGCCAGACCACGCCCGGGCCGCGCATGAGCCAATCAAACCCGGGCCGGTTGAAAACGGCCAGCAGGGCGATGCCGGTCAGCACCCCCGGCAGCAGAAAGCAAAGCCAGAACACCACCGGCCAACGGTGGGCCGCCAACCCCCAACCCGCCAGCACCACCAGGGAGGCCGTGCCAACCGCCATCCACAGCGTCTGCCAACCGGCCCCCCACCCCGCCTGCCAGGCGGCGGGCAACTGGGTCCAGGTGCGCGGCTCCAGCAGCAACTGACCCAGCGGCAGCACCAGGGAAAACAGCACCAGCACGACCGTGAGCAAAGCCGCCCCCCCACGCCAGACCGGCCCCAATTGCCGCCGGAACAACTCCGGGGGGGCCACCCGCACAGCGCGCGGCCAGACCCATTCCCCGCGGGCCAGGAACCAGAGGGCGAGCGCCGCCAGCAACACCAGCGGGCTGGCGGCCACCAACGCGGCCAGGGGATCCAGGCGGGTGTTGAACTCAATCCACAGCCCCGCCGGCAAAACCGGCACCTGCAACAACGCCGGCACGGAAAACTGGTTCAGGGCCAGCACAAAGACCAACCCCAGGCCCGCGCCGACCGCCGACCGGGCCGCCGGCCAGAGCACGTGGCGCACCAGCAGGCCACCCCGGCAGACGGGATCGCACTCCAGGTACTCCGCCGGCAGAAGCCGCCACGCCGCCAGCACCAGCAACGCCACCACGGGCCAGAGCATCAGCCCCAGGACAAAGACGGTGCCAGGCAGGGAAAACAGGTTGAGGGACAGCCCGCGCAGGCACCCGCCCGCCCCGAGCAGATCCATCCACGCATTGACCGTGAGGAAGGCCGGCAGGGCGAGCACCAGCACCATGGCCCCTTGGAGGATGGCGCGCGCGCGCTCGGGGAGGGTCACCCACCAGAGCGCCACCATCCCGCCGGCCAGGCCGGCGAAGAGCGAGGTGGCCACCGCCACCCCCAGGCTGTTGCGAAACAGCGCCAGGGTCATGCGGTCCTCCGATGGTAAAACCACCATTCAAACAGGAGGAGGAGCAAGCCGCCCAGGGCGAACCAGCGCCACAACTCCAGATTGGCCTGGCGCACCGTGGCGGCCTTCACCCGGTCATACAGGCCAAACGGCAACTCGTCCCGGGGGCGGACATCCGTCTCGGCGGCATCCAGCAGGTTCACACAAAAGGTGTACTCATTGGTCCCGGCGAGCACCTGGTAGAGCCCCCGTTTCAGGGTGGCCCCGTATGTAAATTCCGCGCTCTGCTGCAACGTCGGCAAATCATGCGCCACCCGGTCCGGGCCCGTGACCCGCACCGACGCAACCCCCCGGGGCAGCGGCAGCCGCAGAGGATCGCCCGGGTTGACGAGCAGGTTGGCCGCGTTCGCGTTGGCCGGGTCCAGCCACTCGACGGCGTTGGCCATGAAGATCGGGAAGGAAACCCGCAGGGGCCAGGTGGATTGCAGGGCGTCAAAACCAACCCAGACCACGCGGCGGCGCTCGCGCTGCCCGGCCACCATCAGGGGCGTCTGGGGCGAGTCCAGCAGCGCCTTGCCCCAGCCGGGAGTTTTCACCCCCACGGCCTCGCTGACCTGCACGTTGTCAAAACTCACATAGCGCAGCACCGGATGGGTGCCGCGCCAGTCCACCAGCGGCGGGGCCTCCACGCGGCCGGTGACCTCAAACCAATTGGTCGGCATCACCCCGAAGGCGAGCACGCCGCACCGGGGCCAGACCACCGGGCTCACCTGGTCCAGCACCACCACATCAAAGCCGGGCGCGTCGTCAAGCAACTGGCCGGCCACCGTCAACCGGGCCCCGGGCGCGGCCCGCAGGGCTTTTTCCATGAACCGGTTGCCCCGGGTCACCAGCAGCACATTGACCGTGCGGGGCAGCAGGCTGGCGATGGTCGCGGCATTGTCCGCCGCCAGGTCATCGGCATCGGTGAGCCGGACCGTAAAGGCGCCGTCGCGGTCCTGGTCGGCCAGGAACACCAGCGGCTGGGTGTTGGTGGCCGGCAGGGTGACCAACCGCGTCTCCAGGCTGCGACCCGCAAAGCTGAGTTCCACATTGGCGCTCACCTCGTTGGTGCCGGGGTTGGCCACCGAGGCGAAAATGGCGCGCTGGGCCGGGTTGTCCGGGTTGGCACGCACATCCAGGGAGACCAGCCCGCGATTGTCCAATCGCCGACCGATGCGATGGTACACCACGGGCAGGCGGCGATTTTCAAACCCATCCAGAATCGGGAACGCGCCATCGCTGAAGAGGTGGATCTCATCATCCGCCTGGTCGCGCACCAGGGTTTCGGCCAGCTTGAAGGCCTCCCCCAGCCGGGTGGGGCCATCGGTGAGCGTGCAGGCCTCCAGCGCCCGCCGCAGGGCCAGCTTGCTGGCGGTGGCGGACTGCTTCACCTCGGTGACCGGACCGGACCAGAGCACCACCATGCGGTCATTGTCGCGCAGCCCATCCACCCACTTCAACGCCTCGCGGCGGGCCAGCTCAAAGCGGTTGGGGGATTCATCCGTGGCCCCCATGGAGGCGGAGGCGTCGAGGATCATCACGCGCAGGCGGCTGGGCGGGGTGTCACCGGCAAAATAGGGCCGGGCCAGACCCAGGACCACCAGGGCCAGGAGCAGCAACTGGAGGATCATGAGCCAGTTGTGACGCAGGCGCTGAAAGGGCGAGCTGGCCTGGGTTTCCGCCAGGAATTTCTCCCACAGCAGGGTGCTGGAAACCAGCTTCACCACCCGCTTGCGCTTGAGGAGGTAAAAGACCACCACCACCGGCAGCGCCGCGGCAAACGCAAAGGCCTCCGGGGTGAAGAACCTCATGCCCACACCTCCGCCCGGCGCAACTGGCGCAGGAGCAAATCCTACAGCGAGGCGGCGGAGCTGACATTGAAATAACGGATGCCGCGCGCCGCGCAAAACTCCCGGAGCCGCTGGCAGTAATTGTTCACCACCTGCTGGTAGCCAGCCAGCCGGTAGCGGCCGAACGTCACCTCCTGCACCGCACCCGTCTCGGCATCCACCAGCTTGAGATCGCCAAAGGTGGCGGGGGTGATCTCCTCCGGGGCGAGCACCTGCACCAGCTCCACCTGGAAGCCCCGCCCCACCAGGGCCGTGAGCCCCTCCTCGTAGCCGGCCGGATCCAGGAAATCGCTCAGCACCACCGCCAGGCCCGGGTGCCGCGCCTCCATCGCGCCCCGGCGCAGCGACTCGTTCAACTGCGCCCGCCCCCCGGTCTCCAGGGCGGTCAGATTGCGGAAAAACGCGAGGGCGGACTGGCGGCCCCGCACGGAACGCAGGGCACTCCGCTCGGTGGCATTGGTGCCGTTCTCCGGAAACACATGCACCCCCACGCGGTCAAAACCGCAGAGGGCCACATAGCCGATCGCGGCGGCCACCTGGCGCGTGAAATCAAACTTGCGCGGGGTGCCGAAATTCATGGACTCGCTGCCGTCCAGAAACAGGCGCACGGGCAGCTCGCGCTCCTCCTCGTAGAGCTTGATGAAGAGCCGTTCAAGGCGGCCGAAAAGATTCCAGTCCAGGTGCCGGAAGTCGTCGCCCTGCGAATAGTTGCGGTGATCGGCGAACTCCACGGAATGCCCGCGTGCGCGGCTGCGGCGCTCCCCCCGGGACTGGCTCTTGGAACGGCGGCGGGCGAGCAACTGGAATTGCTCAAGCTGCCGCAGGAGTTCCGGGGAGAGAAGCGCTTCAGGCATGGGATGCGGGCGTTCAGGCCTTGGCCGCCGCCGGATCACGCGGCACTTCCTTGAGCACCTGGGCGATGACCAGATCGGTCGTCACGCCCTCCGCCTCAGCCTCAAAATTCAGGATGAGGCGATGCCGCAGGGCCGGCAGGGCCACGGCCTGGAGATCATCAAAGCTCACGTTGAACCGCCCCTGCGTGAGGGCGCGCACCTTGGCGCCCAGCATGAGGGTCTGCGCGCCACGGGGGCTGCTGCCGAAGCGCAGGTACTTGCTGGCAATGGGCAGAGCGGTGGCCGTGCGCGGATGCGTGGCCAGCACCAGCCGCACGGCATAATCCTGCACGTGCGATGCCACCGGCACCTCCCGCACCAGCGCCTGCAGTTCCAGCAGCCGGGGACCATCCAGCACCTTCGCCACCTTGGCCTGGCCCGCACGCGTTGTGCGGTTGAGCACCTCGGCCAGCTCCGGCCCGGTGGGGTAGCCGACCACGAGCTTGAAAAAGAACCGGTCCAACTGCGCCTCAGGCAGCGGGTAGGTCCCCTCCTGATCAATCGGGTTCTGGGTAGCCAGCACAAAGAACGGATCCGGCAGACGGCGCACCTCGCCCGCCGCCGTCACCTGGCGCTCCTGCATGGCCTCCAGCATGGCGGACTGCGTCTTGGGCGTGGCGCGGTTGATTTCATCCGCGAGGATGATGTGGGCGAACACCGGGCCGTGCTGAAACTGGAAGTGGCGCCGCCCCTCGGGCGTCTCCATGACCAGGTTGGTGCCGATGATATCGGCCGGCATCAGGTCGGGGGTGAACTGGACGCGGTTGAAGGAGAGATCGAGGACGTCGGCCAGGGTGCGCACCAGCAGGGTCTTGCCCAGGCCGGGGACGCCCTCCAGGAGCACATGCCCGCCGCCCAGCACGGCGGTGAGGGTGCCCTCCACGATTTCCTGCTGCCCGACAATGACCTTGCCGACTTCCGTCCGCAGATCCTGATACGCCTGGCGGAAGCCGGCGATGCGTTGTTCTGTGCTCATGGGATGATTATGCCCGAAGGTTGTTTGGAAAAGTGGCGACGGGTTCAGGGTTTGAGGTCGTCAAAATAATCCCGCACCGCGCCCCGGTAGGCGCGCGGCACCTGGTCCTGATTCAGCGCGCTCTGGGCCTCGGATTGCGCGGCGGAGGCGGCCTCCTCAAACTTGACGTTGCTCTGCCCTTTGACACTGAGACCGCGCAAAGTGATGCTGGGCATGGAGGAACCCGGCTTGATCTGGCCCCGGATCTTGGTGGGCGCGAGGTTATCCGGGCGATTAATATCCCGCTCCGACTGGCCTCGCGGATCAAGGTCGGGGCGCTCAATGCCACTGTTATCCCACAACGCCGCCCGGTCCTGCGGGTAGTACATCCACCCGGTTTCCTCCGTCCAGGTGCCCACGCCGCGCCCCGGCTTGCCACCCTGCCCGGCCCGTGGGGGGCAACTGCCCTGGCACTGCCCCCATTCCTGGCCGTTGGCCAGACACATCTGCGCCTTCTTCAAGGCGTCCAGCGCCTCCGCCAGCCCCTGACAATCCTTCATCCGGTCCAGCATCTTGTCCAACTCCGCCGAGGCTTTGGCCAGGCATTGGACAGCCTCGGTCCCCTGCTTCTGCTGCAGGTTACGAATGGCCTCCTTCAGGTGGTCGGCTGCCTTGGCGTACTCCGAGGCCGGATTCACCGAGCGCTTCAGCTCATCCAGCATTTTCGCCAACTGCGCCTGGGTGCATTGGCCGGAGGACAATTCCTTCATCATCTTCTCCAGGGTCTTCTGGGCGGCGGACACCTGGCCTTTCTCCAACTGCTCGGCCAGATCCTTGCCCACCCTGGCCTGCTGCTGCTGGAGCTGCTGCATGGCGTTGGCCATGGCGCTGAGCTTGTTGAGATCCGCCATGGCCGCATCCAGGTCACGCATGAACAGGTCCGCGTTGCCGGCCTGGAGGGCGGCGATGGCCTCCTCCAGGCTGGCCAGCGGCTGGCCCAGCTCCTGGGCCCGCTGCGCCAGGTCGGAGAGACTTTGCGCCATCTGCCTCATCGCATCCCGGCCGGCCGCCGTATTGGGATCGGGCAGCTTGTCCGCGTTCCGCTTCAGCTTGTTCAAATCGTTGCGCATTTTCTCCAGCTCGCCCGGTTTTTCAGCGGCCTTGCCCAACGCCTGCTGAAGGGCCTCCATTTGCTTCTGGGCCTCGCCGCTGGCCCCGAGGCCGGCGCCGGCACTTTCGCGGGCGGTTTTTTCCATGCGCCGGATGGCGGGATTCTCGGCCGCCTCCTTCGCCACCTGGGACAATTGCTCGGTCAGGTTGGACAGGTCGCGCACGGCCTCAGCCTTGGCGGGCGGCTGGTTCATGAGCTGAGCCGCGAGATTGGTGATGGAGGCCAGACCCTGCGCCAGCGGCTCCAGCTCCGGGGGGCGGGTCTGAAGCTGATGCCGGGTGACGGCCGCCAGCGAACGGGCGGTGCTGCGGATCAGCTCGCGCTCCTGCTGCTGCCGCGCCCGGGCCGGGGAACGGTACTCGGGCACCAGCCCCAGACAGGCCCCCAGCAAAAGCGCCAGCGCGGCCCAGCGCGCCGCACGCGGCAGGCGAAACGTCAGCAATCGGCGCGGATCCAGGGCCTGGGCGCACACGGCGGCATCGCGCGCCACCAACTCCCGCCAGCCCGGGGCGACGGTCGGAGCGGCGGACATCTCCAGGACGGTGCTGAGGCGCTCCTGCAAATTCTCATGCTGGTCAATCCACCGGGCGGTCTCCTGCCGGGTGACGGGCCGCCACCATCCGCCCAGCCACCCGCCGGCCAGACAGAGAAGCAAAAGCCCGGCGCTGGCGGCCAGGGACCACTCCGGCAGCGGCAGCACCTTGTACAAACCAAGCACCAGCAACCCCTGGCAGGCCCCCAGCAAACACCCCTTCCAGAAGCCGCTCCAGGCGTGATCCCACCGTCGCCGACGCGCTGCCTGATCCACCGCTGCTTCAATGATTCGTAGCTCGTTCATAACAGGAACTCCCCCGGGACTCTCCGGATTAGACGGGCACACCGCCCGTTTTGCTCAAGCGGATATTCAACCCGTCCGCCGCACCAGAAACACGGGAATGGCCCCGAATTTTTTGGCCAGTTGTTTGGTGCCGACATAATCACAGACAAACTCGGCCACATCCTCCGCGGTGGCCAGGGCGGCAAACGCCTGGCTGGCATAAATCTGGCCCTCCTCCGCCACCGGCTCAATGCGCGCCGTGCGGTTCACATGCGACCCGTTGTACGTCATCTTGCCCAGCACCGGATCCCAGCAGGCATAGACCGGGCCGGCATGCAGGGCGATGCGGATGTTCAATTCGTTGGGCAGGCCCCACTGGTGCCAGTTCGTGCCCCGCACCAGATCCCGCAAATTCAGGGCGAACACCCCCGCGTCCGCCACTTGGTCAAACACACAGCAGACCGCGTCGCCCCAGGTGTTCTTGTGGATGGGCGGGCGCTGCATCGAAGTCATCAAATCAGCCACCTTGCCCATGAAATGATCCACAAACAACGGGATCTGGATTTCCGTCAGCTTGGTGAAACCGACGATATCCGCAAACAGCATGGCTTTGACCTCCTGGGGGATCTCCTTCGCCTCGGGGGCGGCGGAGGCATCCGGAGCTTTTTGCGCCACCGGACTCGCCTGCGTCACCACCTCGGGCGGCAGGCCGGCCATCACCTCATCCAGACGGATGATGTGGGGATTGGGGTAGCGCTGTTTCCAGTACTCCACAAAGGTGTGGGTGCCACCGCGGCCATCACCCGGTTTGCCGTCCCAAACCGCCACCGGCACCACGTCCACCCCGAAGAATTTGCCTTTGAGCATCGCCAGGCCATTGAGGGCCTGATTGCAGTAATCAAACGCCGCGCCGTCGTTGGCGTTGCCGTACTCGTTCAGCACAGTCACCGTGGCCGCCCGCGCCAGGACATGTTCAAAGCGATCACCCCAGTCAATCCCCGGGATGATATCCACGCTGGAGCGGCGGAACTCGGCCTTCTTGAACGGCAGGGCGATATTGATCTCCCCGCCCCGCTCCAGGATGGCCTCCGCGAACAGCAAATCCCCGCCGCAAGCCAGGGAGGCAAAACCGAATTGGACATCCAGCAGGTCCAGGCATTTCCGGATGGCCTCCCGCACCGGAACCTCCGCCACCAGCGGGAACCGCGGGTTTTTGCGGCCCGGCCGGTCAAACATGTGGCCGGAAAACACCGCGATGCGCGGCAGGCGGAAACAGTGGTCCAGCAGGCTCGGATTGCCGGTGAGGAACTCCAGCAACAGGCGGGCCTGGCTGCGCGTGCGGCTGATCACAACCATCTTGTCCCGGCCGCACTTGCTGGAGGAAAGGTAGAATGCCTCCGCATCCCGCAGATCATCAAGAATGATGCAGGCTTCGGCCAGGGTGGCCTCCAGCCAGTAACGTTCATCGGACTCCGGCCCGATGGTCTCCAGCGTGGTGCGGCAAAGGTGGGCCACCTCGGTGGCCAGGCGGTGCGCGGTGTCCCGCTCCCCGTACAGCAAACCCATGGAGGCGGCGTTGATCCCGGAATAATAGCCCCGGTTGCGCTGGTACGAATCGTAATACAGCTCGAAACTCATCCGCAGATGGCGATTCTTCTCCACGGGGTCCAGCGCCATTTGCCAGAAATCCTTGTGGGTGCGGGCCAGAATGCCCAGCGTTTCCTCATCCTGATGGCCGGCCAGGCGCAGGTGGTCGAGAATGGCATTGGCCCGCCGGGTGGCCCCGGTGCGGGCCAGGGCCAGGGCCTGCAACTGGGTCAGGCGCAAGTCCTCCGTAAAATATTGCAACCCCTCCACGCTGATGTCAAATGCCAGGAAGGCTTCCCCCAGCTTCAGCGCGCTGTCCACCATGCGACGGTAGATATCGATGTTTTGTGACCAGATCGTGATCGAGTGGTCCTCCCAGTACCGCCGCAGATCCGCGACCGTCAACTTGGGATTGCGTTTGAGGTCGTTGATGATGGCGGTGACCCCCTCGGAGGAATCGCCGGCGCTGCGCATGGTGTGCCCGTCCGGAGCCTGCACCTTGTAGCCCAATATCAGAATCGCCTTGATCGCCTCCATCGCGGTGGCGCGGTCAAACTTTTTTTCATCCTCCGAAAGTTGGTTATAGTTGACGAGACAGGGATGCTCCTTTTTGGCGTCGTCCCGAACGGGGCCATATTTCCAGCCTTGGGCCACCCGTTCCTTGGCCCAAACCTCATGCGTGTTCTCAGCCAGTTTTTCCATCAACCGGACGATGTCCCCGGTGAGTTGCACCCGGGAAGAGTCCAACGGCTGCGGGCTGTAATCCGATTGGCTCATGTGAGGGGCTTCCAGAATTCTGACGACCCAAGGCGCGACAGGCTGGCCAATCCCGCCCGGATTGGTCCGTCGACCGCCGTCCGACAACAGACGGGAACTGACTGTGCCGCAAGTGGCTTCACTCTTCTCACTATGCCAGCAAACCATGCGTTTGGCCATGAGTTTCTGCAAGAAATCCCGCCTCAGGTGCGGCCTTTCTGGTGACCCCAGGTTTGGGGACACGGACGGGAATGCCTTCGGTCAGCCCTCCCCCCTGGCAGGATGCGCCATTTTGTCACCCGGGAGCAAAGCGGTTGGCGCTGACATTTCCACCGACATCATTTGACAAAACAGGATGGAGCTGGCATTGAATGATGGTGCTAAGTGGCTGTT
>CAIYYI010000238.1 GCA_903930345.1 uncultured Verrucomicrobiota bacterium | reverse complement strand
TTCTTAGTTGTCGCAGCCAGGGACATGAAAGTGTCCCACGCTTTGCAGCCCTCCTGGGTTCGCGGGCCGAAACTCACATCGCGCTTGCGAACCCGTTGCCGCACCGCCAACTCCGCTGGGTTATTGTGGAGCGGCAGTTCCGGATGTTTCAACACCAACAACAAAGCCGCTTTCTTGGCCTGCGTCTTCGCAATGCGTTGATCCAGTTCGTCGTATCCGGTGCGCGTGGCGAACAGCATGTCGAACACGCTGTCCAAGCGGGCACATTCCGCCGGCCTAGGCTGTTGACGATAGGCCAACAGTTGGTCGTAGTACTCCCAGAAGCGCTTCAGAAAGTCCTGCACGCACTGGCGATGCAGCGGCACGACCGGCATGAGCTTCTTGTAGGGTCGGCCTTCGTGCACCCAACACAGCATCATGTCCACCGTCAGCCAGTTGAACTGCGGCGCATCGTCGCAGATCAGCGTCTGGATGACGGGAAAGTCCGTCTCGGCATGGTAGGCCGCCACAGCAGCGGCGGCCACAATCACTTTGCGCGACGCTGCGCTCAAGCCCGGCAGCAGATGGTCCGGGTGTGACTGGAACGTGGACTCGTCCATTTCCGTTTCACTGCACCCGGCCTGCAGGGCCTGACGGGTGGCTTTCGACAGCACAACCCCTTCCAGGTACCTCAGCGCTTCCTCATTCAGCCGGAAGCTGCGCGCGCGTCCATTCCGCAGCACATCCAGCACGGCCAGCCGTTCTTTCGTGGGCGTGGTCTGGTACACCGTGTAGACCGGATTGCATACGACGTGGCAATGCTCGTTTTGCCCATTCACCCGCGTTGAGGTGTCATCCGTATGCTGCCACGGACTGCTGCGCAGGCCGGCTTCGTATACCGCGTCTCTTTCCGCATGGAAACCGGCCTGCCCTTTGATCAGCAGATTCGACACTTCCCCTTCCGAAATCTGTATCCCCGCATTGGTCAGAAACTCCAGAATCTTCGGCTCGCTGGTTCCCATCCCAAAGTACAGCGTCAGCAACAGCGCTTTGATCCCCGGTCCAAACTGCCCGCCGTACCCCTGTGGCAGTTCCGCCAGATACGTCTGGCCCGTCGATGCCGCGTAGTACTTCTGTTTGTGAAAGCACACATTGTCCGTTTGCAGCACAATATCTTGCACCACCACGTCCTCGTACCCCTTGAACTCCGCGTCTGTGGGCAAGGTCGCCGGATCGACTTCCACCACCTGTTCCCGGTTGATCGGGATCGTCGCCTGCTTGCTGCTTTTGCTATGCGGCGCTGGCTTGCGCCGTTCCTGCTCCGACGAATGATCCACCGTGCGTGGCTCCGCTTTGTTGGGCTTGGTTTTGAGCCGCCCTTGTTCGCCTTTCAACCGATTCAGTTCGTCCCGCAGGCGTTGATTCTTGGCTTGGGCCTCGCGCAAGTCAGACGTCAATTGTTCAATCAGATTCAGCAGCCGCCGGATCAATTCGCGGATGGCTTCATTTTGAATGGCGTTTAGGTCAAGCTGCTCGAACATCGTGGTCACAGTTTACCTGCACGCGCACCAAATGGAAAGGGTTTGAGGCCATCTCTTGCGCCTCCCCCCGTTTTATTGAGAAGATACGCCAAACCCTTCCATAGAGACTCCTTGCGAGCGAGGCGGTACGCCTCATTCCCGCGCTATTTGATCGTCAACTG
>CAIYYI010000237.1 GCA_903930345.1 uncultured Verrucomicrobiota bacterium | reverse complement strand
GTTTGCCATTGGCGGTCATGTCGCCGGGAACAACCACCCGCCATGCCGCTTTTCCGTTCTTATTTGCGGGCCGAGCTTTGATAGTGCGCATGGTTCATAATGGATCATAAAACTCGCCTCCGTCAAGCCCCGCCCAGCATACCGCTACGCCTATCGCCGCCGGTCTTCCGGCCCTTGTTTTACGCGGAAAAGCCCAGAAAACTCGCATTTTCTGGGCGTGGCCATATTTTCCAGCTTTCCGCGCGTCGCAGGGCGGACACCTGCCACGCGCCCAGGCCGGCCGTGTTGGTGTTCAGAAAGTAGAGATCCAACGCGGGTTCAGCGGTTTTCCCGGCGGGCAGCACCTCAATGCGGTAGTCCCCGCAGGTTTGATGTCCGGCATAGACCGAGTTTTTGCTGAATTGGAAGATGTCCTGGCCGGCCTGGTAATCCGTGAGAAAGTCGTGGTTGCCCCAGACCATGGTCCAGGGGACGCCAAAGGAGGTGAAGGCGTTGACCGCCTGTTCCTGGCCCTGAACCCCCCGGCCCTTGGGGTTGTCATGCCACAAATCGCCGCTGATGACCACCAGATCCGGACGGTGCAACTCCACCTGCCGGCGCATGTCGGCAATCGAATGGGCGTCATCGGCGGCTGTTTTGAAGAAAAAATGCAGGTCGGTAAACTGGAGGATGCGCAGTTCCCGGGGCGAGGCGGGCCGCACGCGGGTGGGCTGGAAAGCATCCCAGCCGGCATAGTTGGGACTGGCTCCCACGATGGGGGGGTGCGGTTGCGCCTGGGTGAGCGGGTCGCTGTCAGAGGCGCCGTGGGCGCGGCCCAGGGAGAGCAACGCGGTGAGTGCGGCCGGGGTGGCGGTCAGGAAGTTTCGCCGGGTGATGTTCACCCCGCCAATTTAAACGCAGGTGGCCCAAGGTCAACTGGCTTTCCCCAACATTCCAATCGCCGCTTGACTTTCGGCGGCCAAAAAACATAGTCACGGTCGTGAGGTTGACGTTGAAGCCGTGCGCCCATCGCCTGGCGTCCGCCACCTTTCAGCAGCCAATGACCAACACTTTCAAGCCATGTCACCACGTTTGATCACCCGCCTGATTGTCGGAGCGGTGGTCGTGTTCATCCTGATCATCGCCGCATCCTCCTCCACCTACGTTGTGGAGCCCGGCCATCGCGGTGTGATGGTCACCCTCGGCCATGTCTCGCCCGTCTTCAAACCGGAGGGCTTCGGCATGAAGGTGCCGTTTTTCACAGCGGTCATTTCCCAGCCCATCCGGCAGCAGACCGCCACCGTGGATGAGGAGTGCTATTCGTCCGATCTCCAGCAAATCACCATCGGTCTGAAGGTGCTCTACCGCATCCCGGAGGCCTCCGTGGTGGCGCTGTTCCGCAGCTATCAGGGGCAGCCGTTCGACACCCTCATCCGGCCGCGCGTCGCCGAGGCCCTGAAGGAGATCGTGGCCCTGCGCAACGCCGAATCCATCGTGCAGAAGCGCGAGGAGATCAAAAGCCGCACCCTGGAGATTGCCCGCAAGAAGTTGGGCGACCTGCTCATGCTGGAGGATGTGGTGGTGGAGCACATCAAGCTCACGAAGTCGCTGGAGAACGCCATTGAGGCCAAGATGGTGCAGCAGCAGGAGGCCGCCCGGGCCAAATTCGCCCAGCAGCAGGCCGAAACCGAGGCGAAGACCGTCGTGATCAAGGCCGGGGGCGAGGCCGAGTCCATCAATCTGCGCGGCAAGGCGCTCCGGGAGAATCCGAGCGTCCTCGAACTTCAGGTCGTTGAACAGTGGGATGGCGTCACGCCCATCGTCGTCGGCCCCGGCGCCACTGGCGCGGGCATGCTGCTTCCGCTGGGTGACCTCAAACCTTCCCCCCCCATCTCCAAGCCATGAGACAATCCTCCTACCAGAATCCGGTCGAAATCCAGGTGGATACCAAGGCGCTGCTGCGCATGGCGGGCGTCGCCCTCCTGATCTTTGTCGCCATCACCCTGCTCTCCACCGGCACGTACATTGTGCAGCCGGGCTTTCGCGGGGTGGAGGTGACCCTGGGAAAAGTCACACCGAAGTTCAAGTCCGAGGGTTTCGGCTTCAAACAGCCTTTCATCACCCACATCCAGCCCGTCTCTATCCGCCAGCAAACCCGCTCCCTGCCCGCAGAGTGCTACTCGTCCGACCTTCAGCAGGTGAAAATGGATGTGAACATCCTCTACCGGATCCCGGAGCTGTCGGTGGTGCGCATTTTCCAGGAGTACGCTGGCGATCCGTTCGATAGCCTCATCGCCCCGCGCGTGCAGGAGGCGTTGAAGGAGGTGGCCGCCACCAAAAGCGCGGAGATGATCGTGAAACAGCGCGAAGAGGTGAAGCTCAAGGCGCTGGAGCTGGCCCGCCAGAAGGTGGGCTCCAACTTCCTCGAAATTGTGGATGTGGTCCTTTACAACATTTCCCTCACCCCGGAGCTGGAGCACGCGATCGAGCTTAAAATGGTGCAGGAGCAGGAGGCTGAGAAAGCCAAGTTCACCCAGACCAAAGCCCAGATCGAGGCCGACACCGCCATCATCCGGGCCCGGGGCGAGGCGGATGCCATCCAGGTGCGCGGCCAGGCGTTGCGGGCCAATCCCGATTTCATCCGTTTGCAGATTGTCCAGAATTGGAACGGAAAATCCCCGTTGGTGGTGGGGGCCGAGGGCGGAGCCAACCTGCTCATGTCCATCGATCAACTCAACCGCCACTCCACCCCGGCCACCAACCGGACCTCGCGGACGGCTTATCCCCGCTCCCCATGAGCCCGAACCCACGCCTGCGTGCCGTGCTGCAAATCGGGCTTTTGGTGCTGGTCATTCTGGTGCTGATTTTCCTGTTTCCGAGCGCCTTGGGCTTCGTTGAGATGGCCGCGCGCGAATTGCGCTACCTCTGGTGGCTCATCCTGCTGTTGGCGCTGGCGGGGTGGCTCCTCTGGGCCGGACGCCGCAAGTCCTGAGCAACGCCAGGCCGGTGGTTGCTTGTGCCGACGGACTTCCAGCCGGCTTTCTTCGGGCAGCACCGCGCTGCAAGGAATTGGCGGCAAAGCTGCCCTGTCAGTGGTGTGTGCCGCAGCTCGTTTCGGCGAGTTTGTCGCAGGCCCGCTGGCCGCGAGCTGCCAAGAAAAAGTGTGGCAAAGTGAGGGTGACCAAGCTTATGCTGGGGCCGTTCGCACCCATGCCGGTGTGGCGAAATGGCAGACGCACAGGACTTAAAATCCTGGGGCCCTAAAAAGCCGTGTCGGTTCGAGTCCGACCACCGGTACCATTTGGAAGTAAGTCGGTTGGCTCAACGAACCAGTTTTGAAAGGAACTCAAAACTGGTCTGGGCGTAATCAAACGGTGAACCAACGCCATTGTCCTGCTCGTAAATGTACCATTCCACCCCAGATGCCTCGCCGGCAGCGATGATTTCTTTCCAGTTGAGCGATCCCTGACCCAAGGGCTTGAGTTCGGTCTTCTTTCCATCCTTGCCCGGGACGACATCCTTGACGTGTATGGCGGGGCAGCGTCCTTTGTACTTGCGGAGAAACGTGGCCGGATCTGTGCCGGCATTGAAAGCCCAGGCGGTATCCAACTCAGAATTGAGGTTTTCCGGTTTGGTTGCCGCAAGCAGGATGTCCAGCTTGGCGCGCGGGTCACCCGGGAATTTCTCAAACTCAAAGCCGTGGTTGTGATAGGAGAGGCGCAGGCCAACAGCGCGCATTTTGGCCCCGATGATATCCAGCCGTGCGGCACCCCTGAGCCAGGCTTCGAGATTGGCCTTGCAGTCATTCATCATTCCACCAGGAGCCAGATCCTTGACTCCCACCGTTTTCCAGAACTTGGCGTTGGTGTCGAAATCCTTTTCAAACGCCTCCATCCCGACATGGGCGGCGATGGCTTTCAGGCCGGCATCATCAAGCGCACCCCGAATTTTATCCGCCGACAGATTCGGCATGCCGCTCCACTGGACATATTCCCACCCCATGGCGCGCACCTTTTTCAGGGTGTCCGCCAGGTCCTTTTTGGCCGGATCGCGCAGGGTGTAGAGCTGGAGCGCGATTCCCTTGGTGGGCTTGGTGGAGGTTGCCGAGAGGAGGGGGGAAGCCGAGAGCGCCAGCAGGCCGAGGGCTGCCAGGGCCTCACGCCGGGAGATTTGTTTTTGATTTGCGATCATAAATTTGGGGCCAACCAGCGGAGCCGGGGCTCGTGTACGGGTTGGTGTGCCCTCACGTTGGCAATGAGTGGCAGTTTAAGCAATCACTTTCCAACCTGGATATTTCTTGAATTGGGCCAGCCCCCGTGCGTCCAATCGGCACAACAATTATGAAAAGAAGCCTCAAAGCCTATGCCGGTTGCCTGTGGTTCCTCCTGCTTTGCGGAATTGTCCCGGTCCGGGGGGCCGCGCCCGTCCTGGTGCAGGATTATGAGCAGGGGGCGCCGGTGCCCAAGGTGTGGGTGGTCAATATCCCCAATGAGAACGCCTCAGTCCAGCTTTCGAGCGTCCAGCCGCACCTGGGGAAGCAGTGTTTGAAGCTGCATTACCGCTTTGTGGGCGCCGGGAAGTTCCAATACCTCGGGGTTCCCAACCAGGTCCGGGTGCAGGTGCCGGTCCACAAGCTGCGATTCTGGCTCAAAGGGGACAACTCCAAATGTTCGTACGGCGTGCAGGTCAGCGACGCCAGCGGCGAGACGCACCAGTACAGCAAGAACACCGGCCAGGGCGGGATCGTTGACTTTGACGGCTGGAAGGAGGTCGTCATTGACCTCGACTCGGGCCATGAGACATGGGGAGGCGACAAGAACCGCAAGCTCGATTACCCGATCACCGCCATCACGTTCGGAATCGGTCAGCCAACGGAGAATGAGAAGCCGCTGCCCGTGGAGAGCGATCTGTTCTTCGATGCCCTCAGTGTTGATTCCGAAAAGGGGGCCGATGAAACCCTGGGTTGCCAGGTGTCCGTGACCTCGCCGAAGTATTGTTCCGAGGTGAGCGGCGACACCCCCATCCTCGTTGCCGCCCCGGGCTTCAAGAGTGTCGTCGCGAAATGCTGGAAGCAGGGCGATGGCTTCGGGGCTGATACCACGGTCGCCACCGTTCCGCTCGACGCGAAAGGCCATGGCTCGTTTGTATTCCCGGCCAATGCCTATCCGCACGGCCCGATCACGGTGCGCATCAGCGGCGACAGCGGCACGGTCAAGGATAACTGCTACCTGCAACTCTACAACCGGGGTGGCGTTTCCTGGAATGAAGGCATGCCCCAGGCGGCGCCTCCGGCGGCCAGCGGCATGGCGCTGGTTTTCAGCGATGACTTCAAGGGGGCATTGTCCATTTCCAGCACCGATCCCAAAGCCAGCTACTACGACCACAAGCCGCCCGGCGGCTCCCAGGATTTCAGCACGCTGCGCTTCACGAGCTTTCACCAGCCCAACAATCCCTTTGGACAGGTTGATTCCTACCTGCGGATCCGGGCCAGTGAAAAAGCCCGGAGCGCGGGTCTGATCTCCTCCATGAAGAACGATGCCAGCGGCATCACTGCCAAGGCCCCGTGCTACTTTGAGTGCCGGTTCATCGGTCCGAATGCCATTGGCACCTGGCCGGCCTTCTGGCTCCTGACCGACTACATGACCGACCAGGTCAAAGGCATCAAGGTGCCGTGCGATGAGATTGATATCATTGAAGCCTACGGAGGGGAAGGCCAGCGCACCCCCAACGCCTACGACACCTACATGATCACGCCCCATTGCTGGGATCAGGGTGAGGTTGGCAAGGCGCTGGAGAAGCAGGCCTTCGCCGGGCTGAAGAACCCCGTTCGCATGCGCAAATCCGGGATCCCCTCAAGCTGGTTTGAAACGTTCCACACCTACGGTTGCAAGATCACCGAAACGGACACGGTTTACTACTGTGACAACATCGAGGTGGGGCGGCATGCGACTCTGCCACTCTCGAAGGAGCGCCACTTTTTCTTTCTGATCAATCTGGCGACCGGCGGCGGCTGGCCCGTTGATTTGTCCCGGTATGACGGAGTGGCCGACATGTATGTTGATTACGTGCGGGTGTATCAGGGGAAACCATGACCATCGGAAAAGGGGCCAGCCAATCCCGGTGACGCTCAAGAACGGTGGCCGGGCTGTTCCGTGGCCGGCTTGATCGTGACCGCTGCGCGCGGCAGCAAGCCTTTCTGGCGGGCCAGCACGGTGTGGCATCGGTTTTCACACAGCCCGCAACCCACGCAGGCGAGGGGATCAATCACTGGCATTCGCAGGCTGGTCACGGCGGCCTCCTCCTCCGGGGAAAACAGGCCTTCCGGGATGTTGCCGGCTGGGGCCAGTTGCCGTGGCTCCAGCCTGATGGCGTGATACCCGGCAGCGGTGCATTCATCCATGCAAATCCGGCACTCGGCTTTGCCGGTCAGGGGCAGGCACAAGGTGGGATCCAGCTCGGCCAGCCCCATTTTGAAACGACGTTTGGCGGCCAATTCCAATGGGCGGATGGCGCCGGTGGGGCAGACTTCGGTGCAAAAGCCGCAGTCCTGATGGCAGCCCGCATGGGTGAAGACGGCGACGGGGGTCCACAGGGATTCCCAGCCATGCTGCATCCCCGCCGCCTGCAGCACCGGGCCGGGGCAGACTTTCAGGCATTGTTCGCAGCGGATGCAGAGATCCAGGAATTGCTCCTCCGGCACGCTGCCAGGGGGGCGGATGGGTGGGGCGGCGTGGGCTTCCCGGGCCAGCCAACGGCTGCCCACCCCCACCGCTGCGCCCGCCGCCAGGGAGCCCAGCGCCTGTCGCCGGGTCAGCGGTGTTTTCCCTGGGCGGGTGTCCTGGGGGCGATCGGGTGGGCCGAGGCCGAAGCGGATCGCGTGGGTGGGGCAGACCCCGGCGCAAGTCTGGCAGAAAGTGCAGTTCAGCGGATGCGAGGCGTAGTCCGGTTCGATGGCATCAAACGGGCAGGCCGCCAGGCATTTGTCGCAACCCACACAATGATCCGGATTCACCAGCCGGTGCCCCTGGCCGCGCCAGGCGGGCAGGGAGAGCAGGGCACCGGTGGGGCAGGCGAACTTGCACCAGAACCGCGGGGTGATGAGCGAGAGCAGAAACACTCCGGCAAACAGCCCCAGGGAAACCCAGGCGGACAAGCCCAGCTCCGGCACCATGCCCCAGTTCTTGAGCAGACCCAATTGCAGGTTGCCCAGGCTGAAGACCAGCCCCCGGGTGACCACCGGGATGGCCGCCACCCACCCCGCCAGCATCCAGCCCGCTGCCGCCGCCCCCAAAACCCCCAGCAACACCAGGAAACGCAGCCGCCGCAGCCCCGGGGAGGTGGGGGGATTGCCGCGCCAGTGCCGCCAGCGGCCCAGGACCGCGTCAGAAAGATCGATCAACGTGCCCAGCGGACAGAGGTGGGAGCAAAACAGGCGGGGCACCAGCCAGCACACGGCCAGGATCAGCGCCGCCCCGGTCAGGGCCGGTTGCCAGGTGCGGGCCGCCAATCCGGCCGCCACCCCCGCCAGAGGATCCAGCCACAGGAAAACCTCCACTGGTTGGGCGGCCCGTCGGGCCAGTTGATCGGCGGCAAATGGTTCCGGGTAAGGCCAGCAAACACCCAGAAACAAGCCCAGAAACACCAGCAGGGAACCGGCCTGCATCCCGCGTCGCCAGGGGGTGGAACGCCAGGTGGAGGTCCGCCACCACCGGTGTGGCCAGCCCGCCGGGAGGGGCTGCGAACGGGCCGGGGGACGGTGGCAATCCAGCGGGAGCACAGCGATCAGGCCGGGTTGGTTATTTGAGCCCGGCCTGCCGCAGCGCCTTGAAGGTGCCCTCAATGATGGCCTGGCTGGTGACGGTGGCCCCGGTCACCCCATCCACCTGCAGGCTTTGCTTGGCCACGATCCGCTCGGGCACAATGCGGGTGGCATTCAGCTCGATCTTCTCCTGGTGTTTGAGGGAAACCCGGTTGATGCGGCCGCCGCCGATTTCCACGGTGACCTCCATTTCCGCCTTATCCGCGTAGGCCAGGGTGCGGGCCGTGTAAATTCCCGGGCGCAGGGTGGCGGGGTTGAGGTTTGCCATGGTGAGCAGGTCCATTTTGTTGCGGATACGGCTGAGGTGCTTGGGCAGGAGGTGCATTCCGTAAGGCTGGTCGGAAGTGGGGAGCAACCGCAGGGCATTGGCATAGTGCTGCTGGGCGGTGGCCGACTGGTGACGCCGGGCAAAGTGGTCGCCCAGGTGTTCCTGCAACTTGGCCTCGCCGGCAATCCGCCACGGTTTGGAGGGCAGGTCCAGCAGTGCTTGGCGGAGGATGGCTTCCGCCTGGTCGTACGCGCCGAAGTGTTCCAGGCAGGAGGCCTGGCAGGCATAGGCGTGCGCGGGGCCCTTGCCGGAAACGGTGGCCAGATATTTGGGGTACTCCAGGGTTGCCCAGGCGTAATTCCCGCTCATGAACAGGTACATCGGCAGCTCGTGGCCATCGCCGATGTCCTTTTTCTGCGCGTAAAGCCACGTCAGCTTCACTGCCTCCCGGACTTTGGCTTCGTCCAGCGCCAGCAGGCGGCGGATTTCCAACCGCCCGTCTTTCCACGGGCGGTTGACGTCCCATTGCACCGGGGTGGTGCTGAACCACGGTGGGGGGATGGTGAGGGAGGCCTGGGCCTCGGCGAGGGTGGGGGCAGCGCCCGCCTGCCCGCACCAGGTCAGCCAAACCGCAACGCCCAGGCCGACGGCCAAAGCGGAAATCCGATGGGAAATCATGACTGATCCTGGACGGTTTGGACGCAAAACACAAGCCGGGATCAGCCGCCAGATAAAAACCCCGTTTTGACTGATAAAATTGCTTGCAATCAATCATTTATATGCAAACCTCCCGCCTTGAACGCGGAAGCCACCCGGGGTCGGGTTTGTCGCCCCGGGGCAGTTGCCAGCCCCGTTCGAGTTGGAACAATCAGAAGTCATCGCGTGGCTAAAGAAGAACCAATCGCCTTGGATGGTAGGGTGACCCAAGTGTTGCCGGGTACCATGTTCCGGGTGTCCCTCCCCAATGGGCACCAGGTCCTCGCCCATATTTCCGGCAAAATGCGAAAGAATTTCATCCGCATCAGTGTCGGTGACAGAGTTCAGGTGGAGATGTCGCCATACGATCTTAAAAAGGCGCGCATCACCTTCCGCCAATAATCTTCTGCCGGACCGCATTTTTCGATTCCGTCCCGCCCCAGGATTGGGCACACTCCGGACATGAAAGTCCATTTTTACGGTGCCACACGCACAACCACGGGTTCGCTTTACCTGCTGGAGGTGAATGGGCAGCGACTGGTGTTGGAGTGCGGGCTCTTCCAAGGACGGCGGGAGGAATCGATCGAGCGCAACCGCACTTTTCCCTTTGATCCCCGCCAGGTGGACGCGATGATTCTGAGCCACGCCCACATTGATCACTGCGGCAACCTGCCCAACCTGTGCCGCCAGGGCTTTTCCGGCAACATCTACAGCACTTTCGCCACCCGTGATCTGGCCAGCATCATGCTGGCCGATTCCGCCGAGATACAGCGGGCCGACGCCGAATTTGTCTCCCGCAAGCGCGCCAAGCGCAATCTCCCGCCTGTGCTTCCGCTCTACAGCGCCAATGACGCCGAGAAGGCCATCCGCCAGTTTGTGGCCCTGAACTATGACCGCCCCATGCTGGTGGCGGATGGGGTCACCGTGACTTTCCGCGATGCCGGCCACATCCTCGGCTCCGCCCAGGTGGTGTTGGATGTCCGTGAAAACGGGCGCCAATTCCGCTACCTTTTCAGCGGGGACATCGGCCGTGGCAACGATGACATCCTGCGGGATCCCCAGCCGGTCGAGGGGGTGGATTTCCTGCAGGTCGAGTCCACCTACGGCGGGCGGGAGCACACGTCCAAAAGCACGATCAATTCCGATGTCACCAAGCTGGTGAAGGAAACCCTCTCCCGCAACGGCAAGATCATCATCCCGGCCTTCAGCGTGGGCCGCACCCAGCATATTGTCTATGTGCTGCACCAGCTCATGGTGGCCAACCAACTGCCCCGCGTTCCCATCTATGTGGACAGCCCCCTGAGTGTGAACGCCACCGAGGTGTTCCGCCTCCACCCCGAGTGTTTCAACGACCGCATTTACACGTTCCTGCGCGAGGTGGCCAATCCCTTTGGCATGGATAACCTCACCTACATCCGCGAGCTGTCCCATTCCATGAAGCTCAACGATCTCAAGGAGCCGGCGATCATCATCAGCGCCTCCGGTATGTGCGAGGCGGGCCGCATCCGGCATCATCTCAAAAACCACATCGGCAATCCCAACAACCTCGTGCTATTCATCGGTTACTGTGCCGAGCACACCCTGGGTTCACAGATTCTGAGCGGACAAAACCCGGTGAACATCTTTGGTGAACCGCAGGCGGTCAAGGCCGAGGTGGTGGCGTTGGATGCCTTCTCCGGCCATGCCGACAAGCATGAGTTGCGGCGCTATGTGGAGGGTCTGAAGGGCAAAATCAAAAAGATCGCGGTCATTCACGGTGAGGAGGCCCAGAGCCTCGAATTCGCCCGGACCCTGAGCCTGATCGAGCCGCAGGCGGAGATCATCGTCCCGCAGTTGGGCGATTGCCTGGAGGTCTGACACAAAGCTCACCCACGGCGGTTTGTGGGAGGCTGAAAGTGATCCGATTCAGATCTGGGAAAAACGACTTTGAATCAGCCGGCAGACGGATTCTGCCGATTTACCGCTTGCCGCCCAACCCTCAATGTGGAAGGGTTGGGGCATCGTAAAATGAATATTCTGCTCGTCGATGATCACGCAGTGGTCCGGCGCGGCCTCCGGGAAATGTTGGTGGATATATTTCCCGAGGCGGGCTTTTTCGAGGTGGGCACGGCCCAGGCGGCGTTGGAGTTTGTCTGGAAGAATCCTTGTGACCTGGTCCTGTTGGACATCAACCTGCCGGGACGCAATGGCTTGGAGATCATCAAGGACTTGAAGGATGCCTCCCCTCGCATGGCCGTGCTGGTGCTCAGCTTTTTGGCGGAGGACCAGGTGGCCGTGCGAACGCTCAAGGCGGGTGCCGATGGGTACATCACCAAGGAAAGCGCGCCGGAAGAACTGGCGCGCGCCATCCAAAAAGTGTTGGAGGGGGGCAAGTACATCAGCACCGTGCTCGCCGAGCGCCTCGCCTTTGCCTTGTCCGGCGAGTCTGACCGCCTGCCTCATGAGGCGCTTTCCGATCGCGAATTCGATGTGTTTCGCCGCATTGCGGTTGGCCAGACCGTCAAGGAAATCGCGGCGGAACTCTCCCTGAGCATCAAAACCATCAGCACCTACCGCGTGCGGGTGTTGGAGAAGATGAATCACAAGACCAATGCGGAAATGACGCGCTACGCTTTGCAGCATAATATCGTGTAGGACTGCGACCGGATCCGGCAGGGTTGTCCCCGCCAGTTGTCTTTCCCTGCCATCACGCTTGAAAAAGCCGCCCGTCTCGACCAAGCTTTGCCCATGTATTGGTTTCGTGCCATGGCCGTGTGGGTGGTTGCGGGTGGGTTGCTTGCGGGTTGTCGTCCGCAACCCACGAATGTGTCCGGTGTTGCCCCGATCACCAACACCGCCGAGGCTTCGTCCCGGTTGGTTGGTTATCTGGACCACGCCCAACCCCGCCTGCAAACCCTGAAATTATGGCTGGGCGATCAGGAATTGGTCACGGAACTGGCGCTGAAGGATACGGAGCGGAACACGGGTATGATGTTCCGCACCAACATGTTGGAAAATGAGGCCATGCTGTTTGTTTTCCCCCAGTCCCAGCCGGTGGCCTTCTACATGCGCAACACGCAAGTCAGGCTTTCCGCCGCCTACATTGATCCGCAGGGTGTCATCCGGGAAATCCATGACCTGCACCCGTTTGTGGAAACCCCTGTACCTTCGGAGGCGCAGGATATCCAGTATGTGCTGGAGACCACCCAGGGGTGGTTCACCCGGCACCGGATCGGCGTGGGGACACGGTTGCGGACCCCGCGCGGTTCCCTGGCGGAAACGTTTTTCAATTCGCGATAAGCCTGTGAAAATTGCCCTAGCGCAGCTCAATACCACGGTTGGTGACCTGTCCGGTAACGAGGCCAAAATCCTGACGGCTTACCATCGCGCGGTGGCGGCCGGGGTCGAACTGCTGGTGCTGCCCGAGCTGGCGATCACCGGTTATCCCCCGCGCGATCTGCTCTCGCGGGCGCATTTCGTGGAGCAGAACCTCGCGGTGCTGGATCGTCTGGCGGCGGCCACCGGCCCGGTCGGGCTGCTGGTGGGTTTCGTCGGTCGCAATCCCCACCGCCCGGGGCGGGAGAGCACCAACTCCGCCGCCCTGCTGCAAAACGGGCGCATCCTGGCGGTGCGCCACAAAACCCTGCTGCCCACGTATGATGTGTTTGACGAGGACCGCTATTTCGAGCCGGCCACCGAGAACACCCCGGTCCAGTTCAACGGCCATCTGCTGGGCCTGACGATTTGCGAGGATATCTGGAACGACGAGGATTTCTGGGCGGACCGCCGCTACCGGCGCAATCCCGCCATGGATCTGGTGGCGGAGGGGGCCACGATATTGTTCAACATCTCCGCCTCGCCCTGGCATGTGGGCAAGCACGAGACCCGTTACCGCATGCTGGCCAGTCTGGCGGCCAAGACCAGGGTGCCGTTGGTCTATTGCAACCTGGTGGGTGGCAATGACGAGCTGATTTTCGATGGCGGCAGCCTGGTGTTCAACCAGCACGCCCAACTGGTGGGGCAGGGGGGCTCCTTCGCGGAGGACTTCCAGGTGGTGGACCTGGCCTCTCGCCAGCCGGTGGCGCTGGCGGCGCCGGTGGCGGCTGAGCAGGTGCACCAAGCCCTGGTGCTGGGTTTGCGGGATTACCTCCACAAATGCGGGTTCACAGCCGCTGTGCTGGGACTGAGCGGTGGCATTGATTCCGCCGTGACCGCCTGCCTGGCGGTGGTCGCGCTGGGGGCGGAAAATGTGATGGGGGTCAGCCTCCCCTCCCAGTATTCCTCCCAGGGCAGCCTGGACGATGCCCGCATCCTGGCGGAGAACCTGAACATCCGCTATGAGGTCATCCCCATCCAGCCACCGTTTGATGTTACCAAGCAGCAGTTGAAAGGAGTCTTTGCGGGCCGCGCCGAGGATCTGGCCGAGGAAAACATCCAGGCCCGCCTGCGCGGGGTGATCCTCATGGCTATTTCCAACAAATTCGGTTCCCTGCTGCTCACCACTGGGAACAAGAGCGAGATGGCGGTCGGCTATTGTACCCTGTACGGGGACATGAGCGGCGGCCTGGCCGTGATTTCCGATCTTCCCAAGCTGATGGTGTACGAGCTGGCCCGCTGGATCAACCGGGACCGGGAGGTGATCCCTGAGCCCTCCATCACCAAGCCGCCCTCCGCCGAGCTGCGACCGGGTCAGACCGATCAGGACTCCCTGCCGCCATACGAGGTGCTGGATGCGATTCTGGAGGCTTACGTCGTCCGCCAGCAATCCCCGGCGCAGATCATCGCAGCCGGACTGCCGGAGGCGGCGGTGCGGCAGGTGGTGCAATTGATCAACCGCACGGAGTACAAGCGCCGTCAGGCCGCCCCCGGTCTGAAGGTGACCACTAAGGCCTTTGGCGTGGGGCGCCGCATTCCCGTGGCCCAGCGGTTCCGGGAATTCTGATCAACCCCTGTGCCCACCGCCCCCCCATCCGGCCACCAGGCCGCCATCGGCCCATTGCGCGCCGCCATGCTGGCGCAGTACGCCTGCGGGGGGGCCATCCTGCCCTTTATCAGCCTGGTTTTTCTGGACCGGGGCCTGAATTACCACCAGTCCGGCCTGCTGTTCACCGCCGCCTCGGCCACCATGGTGGTGTTCCCGCTGGTGTGGGGCATGCTGGCGGACCGCTATGTTCCACTCAACCGGATCTTTCTGCTGCTCAATTTCGCGGCCGCCCTTGCGTTGACGGGATTGAGCCTGGCCGGCGACTTCACCCATCTGCTGCTCTGGTACACCGTGCTGGCGGCGGTGCTCAATCCCAATTTCATGCTCGTGGGCGCGCTTTGTTTCCATCACCTGCCCAATCCCCGTGAGCAGTTCGGCCGGCTGCGCGCCTGGGGTTCCATCGGCTGGATCCTGCCGTTCCTGCCCATCAGCCTGTGGCTGCTCTGGCGGCCCGGGGCCCGGTTGGATTTCATCCTGCCGCTGGGCATCGTCGCCTGCCTCTCCATGGTGGTGGTGAGCTTTTTTCTGCCGCACACGCCACCGGGATCCTGGCATGAGCCGGACGAGGAACGGATGTTTTATGGGGCGGCGTTGCGCGTGCTGCTGGGCAATGCCAATTATGTGACGATTCTGGTGTCGTATCTCCTGGTGGCCGGGTCGTACTCATTGCTGATGTACTATTCCCCCCCGTACCTGGAGCAGCACGGACTGCCGAGGGTCTGGCTGGGGCCGGTGCAGGCGGTGGGGGTGCTGTTCGAGGTGCTGCTGCTGCGCTGGCATCCCCGCTGGTTGCGGCGCTGGAATTTCGGACTCATGCTCACCCTGGGATGTGCCGCGCTGCTGGCGCGTCAACTGATCTTTTATTTCACTGGCAACCTCTGGGTGCTCTGCCTGAGCTACCTGCTGGCGGCGGTGCCGGTGGTCTTCCATTACATCACCTCCAGCGTGCTGGTCAACGCGCTGGCCGCCCGCGAGGTGCGCGCCACTGCCCAGACCCTGCTGGTCCTGGCCGGGGCGGGGATCGGCCCCATGCTCGCCAACGCGGTTGCGGGCCTGCTGGCCGGGCATGGCCGGCATGATTTGCAGCCGGTGTTTCTGTTTGCCGCCGCAGTGGCCCTGGCGGCCACCCTGCTGGTGGCCTGGCGCGGCCGGGCCATCAATGCCGCCGGGCATGCCGCCGAGGCCCGGCCCGCCGCAGATTAAGCGTGCACGGCGCCCATTCCTCAGTATCTTTTCCCCTGCCATGATTGCACGAACGAAGTCAGAACAGTTGTTTGGCGAGGCCCTCCGGTATTTGCCCGGCGGGGTGAATTCCCCCGTGCGCGCCTTTCGCGCCGTCGGGGGGCAGCCTTTTTTTGTCGATCGCGCCGAGGGTTGCCGTCTCCATGATGTGGATGGCAACACCTACATTGATTACGTGGGCACGTGGGGGCCGGCCATCCTGGGCCACGCCTACCCCGGCATCATCCAGGCCGTGCAGCGTGCGGCGGAGCTGGGCACGAGTTTTGGGGTGCCGAATCCGCTGGAGGTCACCATGGCCCGGCTCATCACCGAGCTGGTGCCCAGCATCCAAAAGGTGCGCCTCTGCAATTCCGGCACGGAGGCCTGCATGTCCGCCATCCGGCTGGCCCGCGGCTTCACCGGGCGCGACAAGTTCATCAAGTTTGACGGCTGCTACCACGGCCATGCGGATTGTCTTCTGGTCAAGGCCGGTTCGGGTGCCCTGACCTTCGGCCACCCGGATAGCGCCGGGGTGCCCCAGGCCTTCTCCCAGCACACCCTGGTGCTGCCTTACAATGACCCGGAGGCGGTCCGGGCCACCTTTGCCGCCAATCCCGGCCAGATTGCGGCCATCATTCTGGAACCGGTGCCGGGCAACGCCGGTCTCTACCTGCCGCAGCCGGGCTACCTTGAATTCCTGCGCCAGATCACCCGGGAGCATGGAGCTGTGCTGATCTTCGATGAGGTGATGACCGGGTTCCGGTTGTCCCCCGGCGGCTACCAGCAGCTCTGCGGCGTGGTGCCAGACCTGACCTGCCTCGGCAAAATCATCGGCGGCGGTCTGCCGGTGGGGGCCTTTGGCGGGCGGGCGGACATCATGGATATGCTGGCCCCGCTGGGGCCGGTGTACCAAGCGGGCACCCTGAGCGGCAACCCTCTGGCCATGGCGGCCGGCATTGCCGCCCTGGACGCGCTGCGCCAGGGTGATGCCTACCGCAAGCTGGAGGCTCTGGGGGCACAACTTCAGGAGGGTCTGACGGCAGCCGCCCACGAGGCGGGCAAGACCGTCTGCTTCAACCGCTGCGGCTCGATGTTCTGCGGCTATTTCACCCCCGGCCCCGTTTTCAACCTGGGCGATGCCATGAAGAGCGACCGCCAGTTGTTTGCCCGTTATTTTCACGGGATGCTGGAGGCTGGCGTTTACCTGGCCCCCTCCCAGTTCGAGGCGGGCTTCATCTCCGCCGCGCACACCCCGGCGGATATCGAAACCACCGTGCGGGCCGCCGCCCGGGTCCTGAAATCCATTTAATCACCATGAGAACCCTGGCCATTGATCACGGCACGCACCGCATGGGCATCGCCCTCAGCGACGAGTTGAACATGCTGGCGCAGCCCCTTGAATTCATTCCCGCCGAGCCGTTCGCCGCATTCCTGGCCCGGCTCCAGCAGATCCTGCGCGAGAAGGAGGTCGGCCAGATAATCGTCGGCATGCCCCGCAACATGGATGGCAGTTACGGTCCGGCCGCCCTCAAGGTGCAGGAGTTTGTCGCCGTGCTGCGTGACGCCGTCACCGTGCCGATCAGAACCCTCGATGAGCGCCTGACCACCGTGCAGGCCCACCGCATGCTCTCGCAGGCGGAGGTGAAGGGACGGGACCGCCGTCAGAAGGTGGACAAATCCTCCGCCGCCATTCTGCTTCAAACCTATCTGGATAGCCAGCCAAGCCCTTAGTTCATGGCTGAGCAAACTGACGCCGCCGCGCCCGGCATGAGCCGGTTCCGCCTCGTCATCGCCTATGACGGGACCGCCTACGCGGGCTGGCAGGTGCAAAAGACGGGGCTTGGTGTGCAGCAGCGGGTGGAGGAATCCCTGGCCCGGCTGTTTCCCGGGGTGGGGCGCGTGCACAGTTCCAGCCGCACGGATACCGGGGTGCATGCCTTGGGCATGGTCGTGCATGTGGATATCCCCCGCGCCCGCATGCGCATGGCGGTGTCCAAGCTGGCCATCGCCATCAACGCCCATTTGCCGCAGGATATCCGGGTGGTGCGCGCGGCCCGCTGCCGGCGCGACTTTCATGCCCGGTTTGATGCCAGCGGCAAGGAATACCGTTACACCGTCTGGAATCACCCCGTTCAAAACCCGCTGCTCCGGCATACCGCGTGGCATGTGCCCAAGCCGCTCGACTTGGCGGCCATGCGCCAGGCCGCAGCCTGTTTGCCTGGCACCCGCGATTTCCGGGCTTTTGCCGCCCACCACACCTACGAGATTGAGAACACGGTCCGGACCTTGCGCCAATGCGCCATCCGCCGCCAGGGTTCGATGCTGACGTTTGTGATCCGCGGTGACGGTTTTCTTTATAAAATGTGCCGGAGTATCGTCGGCACGCTGGTCCAGGTGGGGCAGGGCAAATATCCCCCGGCGGAAGTCGGGCGCATGCTGGCCACCTGCGATCGCCGGGAGGCGGGCATGACCGCGCCCGCCCAGGGCCTGGTGCTCTGGCGCGTGTTTTACCGGAAAAAAGCGGCCATCCCTGACTGCGAGGCTGCGCCATGAACGTGGTTTTGGTTGAGCCGGAAATTCCGCCCAACACCGGCAATGTGGCCCGGTTGTGCGCGGCCACGCGCACCCGCCTTCACCTGGTGGAGCCCTTCGGTTTCCGCCTGGAGGATCGGGATCTGAAGCGGGCGGGCATGGATTACTGGCAGCAGGTGGCCTGGTTTCGCTGGCCCTCCTGGACGGAATTTGCGCGCCAACTGCCCGCCGGTGCCCGGCTCTGGTTTGTGGAAAGCAACGGTCCGCGCACCTACGCGGAGGTGGCTTATGGGCCTGAAGATTACCTGGTTTTCGGTCGGGAAACCGCCGGTTTGCCCGCCGCACTTTACACCGGCCAGCCGGAACATTGGCTGCGCATTCCCATGTTCAACCCCGAGGCGCGGTCCCTGAACCTCTCCAACTGCGTGGCGTTGGTGTTGTTTGAGGCGCTGCGGCAGCAGGGGTTTACGGGTGCTTTGCCGCCCGGATAAAGGTCCGGTTGGGTCAAAGCTTGGCTTCGCTCTCCCGGATGAGCCCCAGCGCCCGTTCCGGGCGCTCCACCAGCAGCAGTTCCCGCCGCAGGTTGTGCTGGCGCAGGAGTCGGCTGATCCGTGCCAGAATATGCAGATGAATGCTGACGGTGGGGGCAACCAGCAGGAAAAACAGGGTGGCCGGGGTGCCATCAATGGAGCCGAAGGGGATGCCACCCGTATGGCGGCCGAACACAATGGCGGGCTGGCTGACCAATCCCACCAGGGCGTTGCGCGCGTGGGGCAGGGCGATTCCATCACCTATGCCCGTGCTGTGCAGACCTTCCCGTTCCAGCAGCGCATGCAGCAGGGTTTCCTGGTCGTTTGGCCGGGTGGCCAGTTCCGTCACGCGGGCGACCAGTTCCGCCAGCACCTCCTCTTTGCTGTGGGCCCGCAGGTGGAGTTCGATCGTGGCCGGGGAGAGCAAGTCTCCCAGTAACAGCCGGTGACTCTCGTTTGGTGACATGGCTACACTCTCGCAAAGCCCGTGATGAAGCGCAAGGTTGTTGCATTGGAATGCGGTGAGATTTCGTGTTTGCGGTTGGATGACGGGCGGGAACACCGTGATTGTGCTACCTTCAAGCACGGCCGTTGTGCCGGATGAATGATGCCTGATGTTTGGTGCCGATTTTTAACCCGGTGGGCCGGGGTGGTTGCGCTGTTGTCTAGCCTGTGGGCAACGGAGGTGACGTTACGTTCCAGTGAGGCTTCGGCCCCGGATCTGGCCTATGGCGGCATGGTTTATTCGAACCGCTGTGCCAGTTGCCACGGCTATGACGGCTCTTATTTTGATTATGCGTCAGGCCTGGTGCAACTGCTGGGCATGGCTTCCGGAACCATCGGTCATGGTGGGGGAGTGGATCCTTTCTTGGATGTCCAAATCACCAACCTGGCTGCCTGGGTGGCTTTGAGCAACCCGGGCCGTTTCACCATCTCCGGGTTGTTGGTGGATGTCAACGGACAGCCGGTCACGGGAGTCAAAGTCAGGGTTTACAGCGATTACCACGGTTATCCTGAACGCACCGTCTTGAGCGGCGCTGACGGGGGATTTCAAGTGTTGGATCTGCCGCGCGGTGATCATTGGCTGCAACCGGTCCTGCCAGGGTTGACCTGTGTGCCCGCCCGTCTGCAAGTCACCGTCTCGGGTTCCCGCCAGGATCACGGCTATTCGGTGTTTCTGGTGGGTGCGGATGTTGACCAACCGCCGCCGTTCACCGCCCGGGTGCAGCATGTCAGTGTGGTGGGTGATGATGCCAACAGCGGCTACACTTGGGCTGCGCCACGGCGGACCATCAGCACCGCCCTGGCCGCAGTGCCGGCAGGTGGCGAGGTCTGGGTGACACAAGGCACCTTCTATGAGCGAGTGACCATTTCAGGTCGTGGTCTTTATGGTGGTTTCTCCGGCGGAGAGGGCTCCCACTTGGCCATGACTGCCGGACGGGCGACAACCATTCTCGACGGGGATCCTTTCGAGTTGTTTTTGCGGGGCTATTCGCCAGGCACGGTGGTGACCCTGTTTGACGAGCTGACCAATGCCCCGGTGCTGACCGGATTCACCATCCAAAACGGCGTCAGTCAGGAGGGGGCAGGGGTGGTGGTCACGGAGGAGTGTACGGGCACCATTAGCCGGTGTCTCATTCGCTCCAATAGTGCCAGTCTGGATGGAGGTGGCATTTACTGCCGGGAAGGCTCTGCGCCGATCATCCAGGGCAATGTGATCATGGGTAATTATTCGGCCTTCGGTGCCGGCATGTACGCAACCTTCAACACCGCCCCTTGGGTGGCCGATAACCTGTTTTATCGTAATCAGGGGGACTATGCCGCAGGTGTGGGGACCATGGGGTTCGCCTGTTTCGTCAATAACACGCTGGTATTTAACCGCTCAGGTGATGGGTTTGGGGCTTTTGTCTGCTTGGACGGCGCGGGCACGAACTTCAACAATATCATCGCCTACAATTCCTCCGGCATTGACGACTATGCCTACACCTACGAATGGCATCATAACGCAGTGTTTGGTAACACCAATGGCGATTGGAATGGCACTGGTCCCGGGGAGTCGGATGTGGTGACCGATCCGCTTTTCACCAGTCCGTCACTGGGGGATTTCCACCTGCAGCCCGGTTCGCCGTGCGTGGATGCCGGACTGGACCAGACCATTCCATTGGCGGTGTTGGATCTGGATGGGGTCTCACGCTGGCAGCGTTTGCACACCGATTTAGGGGCGTTTGAATTGTCGGCGCCACAGCTCAATTTGGTCTGGCATCCGGGCCAATGCCAGTTGTCCTGGCCGCTCGTGGAAGCGGCTTATGCGTTGGAGCGGAAGGTGGCATCCAGCCCCGATCAATGGTGGGGGGTGACGGGGGTGTTCACCAATGGTGGCGTGCTTTCGGCTTCCTTTTCCGGGGCGGATTCCTGGGGCCTGTTCCGGCTGCATCACCGTTAGCCCGGGTTTCGCACCCAAGGCTCTTTTCCTTTTGAATACCGGGCCCATGGGGCAGCGTCAGAAGAGGTGTGAGACAACATCATCCACCAAAGCGTCGCCGGGGTTTTACCCTGATTGAACTGCTGGTGGTGATTGCCTGCATTGCCCTGCTGGCGAGCATGCTGCTGCCCGCCCTGGCCAAAGCCAAGGAGAAGGCTTCCACCATTTTCTGCATGAATAACCTGCGCCAGCTCGGCCTGGCCATGCGGTTGTATGCGGATGAATACGAGGAACTGCTGCCGATGGCGCATGGCAGCATCCCGTGGGCCAGTGTCGCCCCGGAGCCGTGGACCAAACCCCTGCTGGACTACTACGCCACCACCAATGCCCTGCGTTGTCCCAAGCTCAGCCAGCACTATAACCAGTCCCCTTTCAACTATTTCATGGGTTCCCGGGCGGCCTATGCGGAGGTGACCAACACGGCGAGTGTCAATTTCAACAAAATCCGTTATCCGGTTCAGTATATCCTCTCTGGCGATAGTAACTATTCTCAGTTTCGGGGTGATGACGCCGATCCCGACAACTATTCCCAGGAAACCTTGTTCGAGGAAGCTTCTCCGGTTCACAACCGATCAGTCAATGTGCTCTTCGCCGATGGCCACTCCAAAACATGCCGGTCTTTTAATCCCTCGGAGATGACTTATTCCTATCGTCTGCCAGGCGTGGATTACTGGTTGACCGGGCCATGAGGCGGCGAATGCCCGGGATCTTCCCGGGTGCCAAAGCTGGACGCGCCGTCCAGACTGGGGTACGGTCTCCTTATGCGACCGGTTGATATTCAAGTCATTGGTGAAGAGCTTGCCCTCAAATGGGAGGCGGGCGAGGAAAGCTACATTACCCTCGGCATGTTGCGGCGCTATTGTCCCTGTGCGGGTTGCAAGGGGGAAATGGATGTCATGGGCAACCTGCACAAGGGTCCGGAGCAATCGTTGACCCCGAAATCCTTCCAGCTTGAGCGCCTGGAATCAGTGGGCGGGTATGCGTTGCAACCATGGTGGGCCGACGGCCATAACACGGGGCTTTACAGTTTCGAATACTTGCGGAAATTGGCCAGCACGCCCGATAAAAAACGGCCCTGAAAGTTTTTTAGCAGAGGTTGGAGATTGCCTGCGGTTGCCCGGCCAGACCGCAATCACCGTTTTTCTGCGGGCGGGCCCCCGCGTCTTGGCCGGGTGGTTTGACGATGGGCTTCCGCCGCCCCTGCGGGACGCTTGAGGATTTGTTGCAACTGGTATTCCACCAGCGTTTGCACCAGGCTGACCTCTCCGGCGGATAGACCCGCAGTCTCTGGATTCACGCTGAAGGCGGTGTGCCACTCCGTGATCCCCGGTCGGAACGCTTGCTCGGTGACCAGCCGTTTTTCCAAGTCATCCAAATGGCCGGCCCCATAGAAAATGGCGATGGTCGGGGGCGGGGCGCGCTGGCGCAGCAGGTTTTTCACATCCTGCATCACCCGGGCGTTGCGTTCGCGGATGAGCACCCGCAGCAATTCCTGAATGGAGGAGGATACTCCCTGCATATCGGCGAGATCTCCATGCACCCGGCCAAGCGTTTCGATCAGTACCAGGCGCATCATGCCTTGGAGTTTTGGGCTGACTTCCAGAATCCTCAATCCGGCCTGCGCCACCAGACTCCAGATGGAACTTCCATCCATCAGCCCGATCATTCGGTCAAACTCTTCTTCCGCTCCCTCTCCCTGTTGCTGGCTGGCGTTCCGCTGCCGGACGAACAGGTGCTGGATTTCCTCCAGGGTCAGATCGCTGTTCTGAAAATGGGCGCGGTGGTAGTTGATGGCGGCGAGCTGGAATTTAAGCCCAAGTGATTCCGCCAGGGTGGTTTGCAATGAACCACGCGTGGATGCGGGGGCTGTGTTGGTGTCAGCCGGGGGTGCCTCGGACAACTGACGTCCGCCCACCCCCTCGTACAGCACGAGGTCGGCGGCATCCAGCCGGTGCTGCAACTGGATGAAATAGGTGGCCTCACCGATATGCGACGCGCCCACCAGCCAGACCACGGGCTGGCGCGGGTTGCGGGGCAACAATTGGCGCACCGCGACTTGCAGCGCCACCGTGCTGTTGCTGCGGGTGATTCGCAGGTAAGGTTCGGGGACGACCGTTGCGCGGGGTGTGGTGCGGCAGCCTGCGGTTGCGGCGAGCAACAGCAGGCAGACTGGCAGAACAAACCCTGCCATCACACCTCGGCGGGCGGCACGGACCGCCGACCCAAGCCGTGAACGGGCGGATGCCATGGCCACGCGAGTGCGGTTTGCCGTCTCGGCTTACTTGGGCTGGGCTGCGGGTGCGTTGGTGGCCGGGGAAACGATCTTGGCCGAGCCATCCGTCTTCAACTCGACGTTCAAGTTGAAATTGGTCTTGGGCGGGGGCGGGGTCCGCTTGCCGGCATTGTTCAAAATGACCGCCCCTTTCTGGATTTCCCCATAAAGGCCCTGACGGATCCATTCCAGGCGCTTGGAGATGACCAGTTCCTCCTTCAGTTTGCGCACCTGTTCCTTGAGAAAAACCAGGCTGTTGATCTGCCGCTCCAACTCCGCCTTTTCCGCCTGCAACCGCTTCAGCTCCGTCAGCAGGAAATCCTTTTCCCCCTGCGTCTCCTTGAGGCGCTTGGTGGTGTCGGCAATCATGATTTCCAGGGATTGGATGGCGTTGGTCAACTGCACCAGCGATTGGTGCATCTGATCTTTTTCCACATTGAGCCCCTGCACGGCACCCTTCAGGGTTCCGATCTCAGTCACCTTTTGGTCAATGGTCGAGCGGAGTTCGGCCGCCAGGCGGTTGCCGGTTTCGATGGCCGCCTTGGCGCTCTCCAATTCGGTGCGTGTCCTGGCCAGGTCGCCCCGGGTGTTGATCAAAGTGTTGGTCAGTTCCTCGATTTCCCTGCCTCGCTGGGTCAGGTTGGTGTTCAGGGCGATATTGACCTGCTTTAGTTCCTCATGACTGGCGCTCACCGACTTGAGTTCGCTGGAAACGTCGCTGATGCGCTTCGCATCCGCGATCTTTTGCGCTTCCGCCTTTTTTTGCCGGTCAATCAACGCCGCGCCCAGCAGGAGACAGACCACCACCAGCACGACGACCGCTATTTTCGTCTTCATGCGCGGAATACTAAAAGCATCCTGATGCCTTTGGCAAGCACCCATCTCAGCTTGATTTGGGGTGTGCCATCCATACACTTGGCACATGGAAGTTCCGATGGAATTGCCGGTGATGATCCTGCCGAACGCGACGTTGTTCCCGCAGGCGATGTTGCCGCTTTACATATTTGAGCCGCGCTACAAGCGGTTGCTGGCCGATGCTTTGGACGGCCACCGCATGTTGGCTGTGGCCTGCCAGCGACCGGATCGGAAGCGGGAAACCCCCTCCCGGGTGGCGGGTGTGGGATTGATCCGCATTGCCGTGAGGCATGGAAATGACACCTCGCATCTGATTTTGCATGGGCTGGCGCGCGTGGAGTTGGCGGAGGCGGTGGCTTACCGTCCGTACCGGCGCCACCGCATCCGGCCGTTGACCAGCCCCACCCCGGCCAATCAGGTGGTCATCCAGCCCCTGGTGGCACACGTCAAGGCCCTGGTGACGCAGCGCCTGAATCAGGGTGCGCAGCCGGACAAACATTCCTTTTCGCCGCTGCCAGTGAAGGAATGGGGCACCGAGGCTAGCCCGGCCAGTCAAATGATCGGCTTCCTGTCGCAACTGGACCATCCGGAGCAGGTTGCCGACCTGGTTTCCTGCACCTTGATCGCCAAGGCCAGCGAACGGCAGGCCCTGCTGGAAACCGTGGATTTGCAGGAGCGCCTGCAACTGCTCATTTTTTTCCTGCTCGGTCAAAAGGAGGCTTAGCCTCGTTCCCATTGCACGGACAAATTCCCTTGTTGCATCGAACCTCCCCTTTGCCTTAGTTTGGCACGCAGAGATCGGTATGAAAATTTTTATCGACGGACAATATTACGACGAGAACACCGCCAAAGTGTCTGTGTTTGATCACGGTTTGCTTTATGGGGACGGGGTGTTTGAGGGGATTCGGGCTTACCATGGCCGTGTTTTTCGCCTGAAGGAACACATCGACCGTCTGTTTTTCTCTGCCAAAGCGATTTTGCTCTCGCCGCCGATGACCAATGAGGCCATCTGTGAGGCGGTGCTGGCCACCTGCCGGGAAAACAACCTGCGTGATGGGTACATCCGCCTGGTGGTCACCCGCGGGGTCGGCACGCTGGGGCTCAACCCCAATCGCTGCAGCAAACCATCGGTGATCGTCATCGCGGACAAGATTCAGCTCTACCCGCAGGAAATGTACGAGCACGGCATGGCCATTGTCACGGTGCCCACCGTGCGCAACCTGCACAGCGCCCTCAACCCGGCCATCAAGTCCCTCAACTACCTGAACAACATCCTCGCCAAAATCGAGGCCAACAACGCCGGGGTGGAGGAGGCCATCATGTTGAACTCGGAAGGCTTTGTGGCGGAATGCACCGGCGACAACATCTTCATTGTTCGGGGCAACGAATTGCTCACCCCGCCGCTGGCGGCGGGGGCGTTGTACGGCATCACCCGCGGGGTGGTGTTGGACCTGGCCCGAGACCTCGGTCTGCGCGTGGGAGAACCCAACCTGACCCGCTACGATGTCTTCAACGCGGACGAATGCTTCCTCACCGGCACCGGTGCGGAACTCATCCCGGTCACCAAGGTGGATGGCCGGGTGATCGGCACGGGCGAACCCGGGCCGCAGACGCGCAAGCTGACCGAGCTGTACCATGCGCTGACCAAGACCTCCGGGGCGCCGATTTTCGGTTAAGCCTATGATGTGTTGCGTTTGCAAGGAAAAGCAGGCCACGGTGCACCTCACCCAGATCGATAGTGACAAGGTGCAGAAGGTGGACCTTTGCGAGGAGTGCGCGAAGCAAAAGGGGCTGAACGACCCCACCGGCTTTTCCCTGGCTGACCTGCTCATGGGGCTGGGCGCATCCCAGGAGCTGGAGCAGGCAACGCCGGCGGGCGATCTGGTGTGCCCCACCTGCGGCTTCAGCCAGGCGGACTTTAAGAAGGCCGGGCGTCTGGGCTGCGCCGATTGCTACCGCACTTTTCGGGATGGTTTGGAAACCCTGCTCAAAACCATTCATCGGGGCACCCGCCACATCGGCAAGGTGCCCCACGCTTTGCAGCAGAGCCATGATCTGACGGAAAAACTCCGGCAGGCGCAAAAGACCCTCGATAAGGCGGTGCAGGCCGAGGATTACGAGCAGGCCGCCGTCCTGCGGGATGAAATCAAGCGCCTGAAAGCCCGGATCCATGAAGCTTCCAAGTCGTAGCCGATGAAATTAATCGATTTTCTTCCCGGCCCTGAAACCATGGTCCGCTGCAGCGGTCCGCATGATCGCATCGTGATGACCAGCCGGGTGCGCCTGGCGCGGAATCTGCGGAACTTTCCCTTCCCGGGCTGGGCAAAAAAGGGGGATCGGATCAAGGCGTACGACGCCATTCGTCCGGCGGTGGAGAGCCTGCCGCAGATGACGGACGCCTTTTCTGAATCCATGGATAGCCTGACGGCGCTGGAAAAGCAGATGCTCGTGGAGCGGCACCTGGTCAGCCGCGAGCACGCGGCCAAGACCGTCGGCAGCGGAATCGTGCTCAACCCGGATGTCTCCCTCTGCGTGATGATCAATGAGGAGGACCACCTGCGCATGCAGGCGTTGCGTCCCGGCCTGCAGCTCAAGCAGGCCTGGCAGGCGATTGACCGGGTGGATACGGACCTGGAAAAGCGTTTGGAATTCGCGTTCTCCCCGCAGTTGGGCTACCTGACCGCCTGCCCGACCAATCTGGGCACCGCCATCCGGGTCAGCGCCATGCTGCATCTGCCCGGCCTGGTGCTCGCCGAGCAGATCAACCAGATCATCCAATCGGTCAACAAGCTTGGGCTGGCCGTCCGCGGCTTTTACGGGGAGGGCACCGAGGCGCTCGGCAATGTCTTCCAGGTTTCCAACCAGATGACGCTGGGCGAGGAGGAGGCGAGGATCGTGGAGCGCATTGACAAGGTGCTCGCGCAGATCATCGAGCACGAGGAGAATGCCCGGGGTGTCCTGCTGGAATCAAAGTCCAAAATGGTGTTCAACCACGTCGGCCGCGCCTACGGCATCCTGGCGAACGCCCACAGCATTTCCTCCAAGGAAACCATGAACCTGCTCTCCCTGATGAAGCTGGGGGTGGATATCGGCATGTTTCCCGGTGTCAATCAGGTGCTGGTGGACGAGCTGTTTCTCATCAGCCAGCCGGCGCATTTGCAGCGCCAGTTTTCGGAGAAGCTCGGGGCGGAGGAGCGGGACATCCTGCGTTCGGACATGCTCCGGGAACGGCTCAAGGCCGTCAGCCGCCCCATCACCCCCCCGCCGCCTGGCAAGGTTTGAACGGAGGGGGGCGACCGGCCCCCGCTTATTTCAGCCCGGCTTCCCTCAGCGCTGTTCCCGTGTGGCTCGCGGCGCATCCGGCCACCGTTTCCGGCGGGCCGGCCACCACCAATTCCCCCCCCTGGTCTCCGGCCTCGGGGCCGAGATCGATCACCCAGTCCGCACACTTGATCACCTCCAGGTTGTGTTCAATCACCACCACGCTGTGGCCCTGGTTCACCAGGTTTTGAAACACGCGCAAGATCACGCTCACATCCTCGAAGTGCAGGCCGGTGGTGGGTTCATCGAATAAAAACAGCCAGCGGGATCCCTCCGCTGTGGCAGGGGTCTTGGCGCTCCGTTGGGCGGTGTTTTCCGCCAGGTGGCTGGCCAGTTTCAGGCGTTGGCATTCCCCGCCGGAGAGCGTGTTGATCGGTTGGCCCAGCCGCAGGTAGCCCAGGCCCACATCGCGCAGGATTTCCAGCCGGGCCAGCGCGTGCCCCGCTGCCTTCACGCCGGCAAATCGTTCCAGCCAGGGGATCACCTCGTTGACGCTGGCCTCCAGCACGTCCCCGATGCTCCAGGCCGCCGCCTCGTCCTGATCCGGGCAAACCGCTTTGACGACCAGGATATCCTGCCGGTAACGGCGGCCATTGCAGTCGGGGCACCGGATGAAGACGTCGCTCAGGAACTGCATCTCGATTTTCTCAAACCCGGCACCCCGGCAGCGCTCGCACTGGCCCTGGCCGGAGTTGAAGCTGAAAGCGCTGGCCTTCAATCCCATTTGCCGTGCGGCCGGGGCCAGCGCAAACACCTCGCGGATGTGTTCGAAGGCCCCCAGGTACACCGCCGGGTTGGAGCGTGGTGTTTTGCCCAGGGGTGATTGATCCACCAACATCGCGCCGCCCAGCCAGGTCGCCCCCTCCAGTCGGAAGGTCTCCGCCCCGGTCGCCTCCGCCTCCGCTTCTCCGGGTTCATCCTCGTCTCCGGAAGAGGCGGCTATTTTGGCTTGCGCCGCCAGTCGGGCATGCAGGGCGGGCAAAAGGCATTCCCGCACCAGGGTTGTCTTGCCGGAACCGCTCACTCCGGTGATGCACACCAGACGCCCCAGCGGGATTTCCACGGTCAATTGCCGCAAATTGTGGCGGGTCACTTCCACCAGGCGCAGCCAATGGCCTTCCGGTCCCACTGGCCGGCGCACGGGCAGCGGGATGCTTCGTCGCCCGGTGAGATAATCAATCGTCAGGGATGCCTTGTCTTGCAATTCCTCGAACCGGCCTTCGGCGACCAGGTGGCCCCCGGCCTCTCCCGCCCCCGGCCCCAGATCCACCAGGTAATCCGCCTGCCGGATGATCAGCGCCTCATGTTCCACCACCACCACAGTGTTGCCGAGGTCGCGCAATTGCTTGAGCAGGGTCACCAGCCGCGCGGTGTCGCGCGGATGCAGCCCCACGCTCGGTTCATCCAGGATGTAGAGTGTGTTGACCAGCTTGGTGCCCAGGCAGGAGGTGAGGTTGACCCGCTCGGTTTCGCCACCGGACAGGGTGCGGGTGGGCCGTTCAAGCGTCAGGTAACCCAGGCCAATCTCCACCAGGCAGCGCAGGCGGGCCGTGACCTCCCGCAGCACCAGCGCCAGAGGATCATGGGGCCGGACCGCCAGCCGGGCGGGCCAGCCTTCGGCCACCCGCAAGGCATCCCGGATGGGCAGGGCGTAAAAATCCGCCAGCGAGAGCTGGGGGGTGGCCGCCGGGGTGAGCCCCTCCGTGCGGTAGAGCAGCGAATCCGGCTGGAAACGCTTGCCGTCGCACTGCGGGCACGTCCGGTAGCTGCGGTAGCGCGAGAGGAGCACCCGCACATGCATCTTGTAGGTCTTGGATTCCAGCCACCGGAAATAGCCCTTGATGCCATACCAGGCGTGCGGCCATTGATGAGCCTCGTCCTGGCCGTAGCCGGGATCGCCCTCGATCACCCATCGGCGGTGCGTCTCACTCAGATCTTTGAAGGGGACCTGGGTGGGAACCTTGCGCTTGCGGCAATAGGTCAGCATATCCTCCTGGCACTCGGCGCTCACGCCGGATTGCCACGGGCGCACCACGCCCTCCGCCAGCGTCAAGTCATGGTTGGGCAACACCAGCCGGTAATCAATGTCGATGGTCCGGCCGAACCCGCGGCACGCCGGGCAGGCGCCCTGCGGATGGTTGAAGCTGAATTGGGCGGCCGAAGGCTCCCGGTATTCCAGGTTGCAGGTGGCGCAGTGCAGGTGGCGTGAAAAACGTTGGGGGGTCCAGCCGACCTCCGGTTCCGGGTGGTGAATGGCCAGATGGCCTTTGCCAAAGTGATAGGCCTGCTCGCACGCCTCCACCAGCCGGGCGCGGTTGGCGGTGGTGATCTTCAGGCGGTCCTGCACCACGCTCAACTGCCGGGGGGGCTGGCTTGCCAGTGCCGCTTCCGCGTCATCCAGCCGCACCACCTGCCCGGCCACCAGCAACCGCTGGTAGCCCTGCCGGATGATGAGTTGCAAAGACTCAGCCAGGGAAAGTTTCTCGCTCAGGGGGAGATCGAAAACCACGAGCACCTCGGGTGCCGCCGGGGCCCGTTGCAGCAGTGTCTGCCAGATCTGCTGGGGTGATTCCTGCCGCACCGGCTGGCCGCATTGCCGGCAATACAGGCGGGCGACGTGTGGCCACAGGACTTTCAGATAATCGCACACCTCGGTCATGGTGCCCACCGTTGAGCGTGTGGTCTTGACCGTGTTGCGCTGCTGGATGGCCACGGCCGGGGGGATGCCCTGGATTTCATCCACGCGGGGTTTGTCCATCCGGTCGAAAAACTGGCGGGCGTACGGGGAGAAGGTTTCCACGTAGCGGCGCTGTCCCTCGGCGAACAGGGTCTCGAAGGCCAGCGAACTTTTGCCCGAGCCGCTGGGCCCGGTGACCACGATCAACTGCCGCAGCGGCAGGTTGAGATCGAAGTTCTTCAGATTGTTCTGGCGCACCCCGCGCAACCGGATCTGGTTGCCCGGGGCATCGGCGGCCTTTTGATTGGCTTTACGGCGACTCATGCACAAGCCACAAGATTGACCAGGAATCACTTTCGCACAAGCGGAACCACATCGTTACACTTGTTGAGAGCCCGTTGACTCGGGGGTGAAGCTGGCGGTGTGTTCGTACTGGCCAATCAACACCTGGTTGCCCCGCGCTGTAAGCCAGGCACAACAGCCCCCCTCGAGGCTCCGCTGTCAGCGGAGCCC
>CAIYYI010000236.1 GCA_903930345.1 uncultured Verrucomicrobiota bacterium | reverse complement strand
GCCATGGGGCCAATGGATTTGCGCTGTCCGGGCATGAGCAACCCCTCCACATACAGCGTCGCCCCGACCCGCCGCTCGCTGCGCCCGAGGCTTTGAACCTATGGACTGTGAAATTTAGGGAGACGCCCGGCGCTTTGATCCCACTGGGCTTCGTTACATGCCTTATCCGGGCAGAATCCCGGAAGCGGCTAGAAAAGTCAAGATATTACATAACATAGTAATACTAGGCGGTGGCGGGCTGACTGTCAGCCAGTTTCTTGGGCCGGCCCATTCCGGGCCCTGACAAACACGCCCCACCGGCCCCGGAGGAGGCATCACCGGGCCGGCTTGAGCCCGTGGCACTTCAGAAGGCTGTGGTACTCGTGGCCTTTTTGCCGGGCCGCCAGCAGGATGCGGGCGCAGGCGTGGGCGTCGGAGGCGGCATCATGGTGCTGCAGGGGAATCTGCAGATGGCGGCAGACATCCGCCAGGGTGGCGGGGCGCAGGTTCCAGACAGCGCGGGCGACCTTGACCGTGCAGACAAAGGGCTTTTGCGTGAGCTTGGCCGCCCGGGCCTCACAGCAGGCCCGGAGCACGGAGCGGTCGAAGGAGGCATTGTGGGCGGCGATGAAATCCACCCCGTCCAGCAGTTGCTCCACCTCGCCCCAGACCTCCCCGAACGTGGGCTTGTCCTTCACCTGGTTCCACGAGATGCCGTGCAGGTAGGTGAACACAAAATCGCGCCGGGGCGGCCGGATGAGGCTGGTCCAGGTACTGACGATCTGCTCATCCTCAACCACGATGACCGACAGGGCGCAGGCGCTGTCGCGGCCATAGTCAGCGGTCTCGAAATCCAGGGCCGCAAACCGGCGGGGAAGCGGGCCGGCCGGAAGTCCGGCAACCGGGCTGGCTGAAACTGCGGCGGCGGATTTTTTTGCGCGGACAGCTTTGGGCTTACGGATGGCGGATCGGATCATGGCGGCGATGATAGAAGGGGTCCCGCCCGCGTCAAGGTAAACACCGGCTGACGACATGGCTGCTGGCCCCTATTCTGCCACGGGCGGCTTCCGGCCGAACTGGCGCTCCATCAGGCGCAGCATCCAGGCGCGGTGGGCCGCCAGGTAGGCGTCAAACTTCCCGGGCTCGCGAGGATCAAACTGCGGACCCGGCCAGTCGTCAAACGCCACCGGCGGCGGCGCCGAGCCGCCCGGCTTCGCTGCGTCCCCGGGGGGATTCTCGTGCCGGCCCAGGTAACGGTTCCCCCGCAAAACCACGTCCCGGGCCGGACCCCAGCCGGGGCCCAGGACGTAGCTGCCATCCGGGCGGTGGCTGACCTGGTGGCCATAGCGCCCCACCCCTTCGGACTGGAACAGGTTATCGCGCAGCTCCAACCCCCTGGCCCAGCCGCTCCAGTCGGTGAGCAGCAGCACCTGCACGTCCTGGCCCGGCCCGATATAGACAGCGTTGTTATGGATCAGCGTCTGCTCCGCCGCGCTCACATGGAAGGTGCGCGCCCGGTCGTGCCGGCTGATGTTGTAGCGGACGATGGTGCCCAGGTTTCCCAGGTTCTCCGCCGCCTTGCGCTGGCCGGGCGAGCAGATGAGGAGGAACCCGCCCTCGTTGTCGTGGCTCAGGTTGTACTCGATCACGGTGTCGCGGCAGTTGTAATCCGAGTCGAAGCCCTGGCCATCCAGCAGGGTCTTCACGCCGGAGGCGCGGTTGAGCCGCAGCACGGTACGGTCGGTGGACCAGGGCCAGATCCCGGCGTTGTGGCTCCCGGCCCGCTCGTTGGCCCCCTGCACGATGTTGTGCTCGACCAGACAGCCGTCCGTGGCCCACGGCACAATGCCGTCCCCACCTACATCCCCCAGCCAATTGTCCCGGATGACGACGTTGGTGGACGGGTGCCAGCGGGTGCGGTTGGCGTGGTAGCTCTGGGCGGCAATGCCGGAGCGATCGACGCGCCAGAGAATGTTCCGCTCCAGGCGGAGCCCATCGAAACGCGTGGGCTGGCGATCGCCCTGCGTGCGGAAAATGATCCCGCCGTTGTCCTTCTTGCGCTGGGTGCCGTTGACGTCGTGGATGAACAGGCCGGCGATCACGATGTTTGACCGGGTGCCGCAGTTCTCCGCCACCAGGTGCACGCCGCGCCGGGACCGGTCGCCCTCGCCGCGATTGGAGAGCTCCAAGTCGCGCAGCTCAAGGTGCTGCACATTCCGGAGCAGCACGGCATCCTCAAACGCCCCGGCGGTCTCAATGCGCGGGCGGACCCCCTCCCCGTACGAGCGGAAGATGACGGGCCGCCCCGGCGCCCCCACCGCCGCCACCCGCAACTGCCCGGACCAGACACTGCCCGCCCGGAAGAGCACCCGGTCCCCGGGCCGGAAAGCGGCGGCATTGACGCGGTCCAGGGTGCGCCAGGCGGCATCCGGACGGAGCCCGTCCCGGGCATCGTCACCCGCTTGCGAGTCCACATGGTAATCCGCCGCCCCCAGGCTTGAGGCCAGGAGCAGCGCCAGCCCGCAAAGGAGGGCACGGGTGCGGGAGAATGATTTCCCGGTTGTGATCGGCATGCGCCAACGCTGCCAAACCGGGGCCGCAAAGTCAAAGGCTTGCCCAGGGCGTTCGCGAAATGCGAAACTCGAACCCTCCCGGCGTTACAGCCGTAGCTCCATGAAAACCGTATCCGGCAACGGCGTCTCGTAGTAGGCGGCACAACGCACGAAACCCAACGCCTCGTAGAGCCGGATGGCCGACTGCATGGCAGGCAAGGTGTCCAGCCTCATGGTTTGGTAGCCGATGGCGCGCGCCTCCCCGATCAGCCGCTCCGCGAGCAACAGGCCAAGGCCCTGACCGCGAAAATCCGGGCGCACGAACAGCCGTTTCATCTCGCAAGCACCAACGCCCAGTGGCCGCAAGGCGACACCGCCAGCCACCTGCCCCCCGGCCCAAGCGAGCAGCAACCGGCCGCGGGGTGGCGCGTACAGACCCGGCAGGCCGCGCAGCTCCAAAGCGAAGCCCTGGAACGACAAGTCGAGGCCCAGCCAGCTTGCGTACTCCTCAAACAAAGCGCGCGCCAGCGCGATTTCCCCGGGTGTGGTTGCCTGGCTAATGTTTGTTTGCATACTGATGACGAGCGCCCGACGCCCCGGACCAGACGCAGCGGTCCGGGAATGCTGGCATGGCGGATGACCGAAAGCAAGCCGCCGTTCGTCCACCGCCATCCTGCGCTTGACCAGTCGCCCCGGCTTTCGCAGAATCGCGGCCATGTTAGCCAAGGTTTGTTCGGCCGCGGTCAACGGCATTGATGCCTACCCGGTGGAAGTCGAGGTGAACGTCGGGTTTGGCGACTCCCTGACCGTCATCGTGGGGCTGCCCGATGCGGCCGTGAAGGAATCCCGCGACCGGGTGAGCACGGCGCTGTCCAACAGCGGCTTCAAATTCCCCCTGGGCCGGACCACCATCAACCTGGCCCCGGCGGATGTCCGCAAGGAGGGGCCGAGCTTCGACCTGCCCATCGCCCTGGGCATCCTGGCCGCCGATGACCAACTGGCCACCGACCAGCTCGACAATTTCGTGGTCGTGGGGGAACTGGCCCTGACCGGCGCGGTGCGCCCGATCAAGGGGGTGCTCTCCATCGCGCTGCAGGCGCGCGCGGAGGGCCGCACCGGGCTGCTGGTGCCAGCCGCGAACGCGCCGGAGGCGGCGGTGGTCAAGGGGTTGCTGGTGGTGCCCATCCAGAATCTGCGGGAGGCGGTTTCTTTTCTGGAAGGCGGGCAGCAGATTGAACCGGCCCGGGTGGATCTGGGCGAGATGTTCAACCAGCCGCTGCCGGAGGACATGGATTTTGCGGATGTGAAAGGCCAGGAGAACGTCAAGCGCGCCCTGGAGATCGCGGCGGCCGGCGGACATAATGTGCTTTTGATCGGCCCACCGGGAACAGGCAAGAGCATGCTCGCCAAGCGGCTGCCGGGCATCCTGCCGCCCCTGACCCTGGAGGAGGCGCTAGAGACCACCCGCATCCACAGCATCGTCGGTCTGCTGGAGCCCGGCCAGGCGCTCGTCACCCGACGGCCCTTCCGCTCCCCGCACCACACGGTGAGCGATGCGGGCCTGCTCGGCGGCAACATCCACCCCACCCCGGGGGAGATTTCCGTGGCGCACCACGGCGTGCTGTTCCTGGATGAACTGCCCGAGTTCAAGCGCGCCGTGCTGGAGACCATGCGGCAGCCGCTGGAGGATGGGCGGGTCACCATCTCGCGCGCCGCCGGCACCATGACCTTCCCCTCGCAGTTTATGCTGGTGGCGGCCATGAACCCCACCCCGGACGGCAAGATGCCCCATGAATCCCGCAGCAGCCCGCGCGAGATCCAGAACTACCTGGGGCGCATCTCCGGACCGCTGCTGGACCGCATTGACATCCACGTGGAGGTGCCGGCGGTGCCTTTCCGGGAGATGACCGCCCTGCGCGCTGCGGAAAGCTCGGCGGTGATCCGGGAGCGGGTCATGGTCGCCCGGGAACGGCAGCGCGAGCGGCACCGGCACCAGCCCCGCGTGAACTGCAACGCCCGCATGGGCACCCGCGACCTCAAACAGCATTGCGCCTTGGATGACACCACCTTGGAGCTGCTGAAGTTTGCCATGGCCGACCTGCGCCTGAGCGCCCGCGCCTACGACCGCATCCTGAAGGTGGCCCGCACCATTGCCGATCTGGCGGGGCAGGACCGCATCACCTCCGACCACGTCTCAGAAGCGGTCCAGTTCCGCTCCCTGGACCGGCAGATCTGGGGCTGAGAAGACCGTCCTGCGCCAGCCGGTGAAACCGGGGCCTACTGCCTGATCTTGTAGAGGCCCACCCAGCCGGCCCACAGCTCCTGCGTCTCAGGATTGAACCGGAGCACCTGCGGCTTGATGAAGGGGATGTTGCCGGTGATGTCCTGCCACGTGGCACCGTCGTCGGTGGTCTTGTAAATCCCGCCGCTGGAGCTGCTGTCCCACGTTGTCGCGGCCACCCAGACCGTCCGCGAATCGCGCGGGTCCACCTCCAGCGCCACGATGACCCGGTCATGGTTGAATTTGGATAGCTGTTTCCAGCTCTGCCCGTGATCGATGCTGCGCCAGAGGTTTTTGCCGGTGGCGTAGATGGCCCCGGTCCTGGTTGCGGCCAGATTCCAGATCCAGTTTTCCTGGCTGAACACATTTTTCCAGGTGCCGCCGCCATCCTCCGTCCGCCAGACGCCGCCGCCGTTGCCGCAGGTGCCCCAGAAGATCCGGCGGGAATCGGACGGATCCACCACCAGGCCGTAAAACATGCGGCGGCTGCCGGGCTGGCTGGGAAGCTGCCGCCAGTTGCGTCCGCCGTCCCCGGATTTGAAAATTCCGCCGCCGCACTTCCCGGGCTCCGGGTCGCCATCAATGCCCGCGTAGAGGACCTGGGGATTGGCCGGATCAGCCGCGAGCGCCCGCATGTACCCTTCGCCCCACATGGTGTTGGGGGTGATCTGGTAATCCGGCAGGCCGCTCTTCACGACCTGATGGGTTTTGCCCGCGTCAGCGCTGATCACCACGACGTTCTGCTTGGGGGAGATGCCCCAGGGGCTGAAGGTGCTGACAATGTGGTCCACGCCATCCAGGCTGCTGACCGCCGCGCGCCAGCAGTGGCCGCTGAGGTCGGCGGTGTATTTGAGCGGCCAGAGCTGGCGCCACTGGCGCCCGTTGCTCTCGCTGACAAACAGCCCCTCATCCATGGCCACGGCATAAGCCCGCCGGCCGCTGAACCGGATATCGGCGATGCAGGAGATGTCGGCCCCGCGATTGCGCTCGGTCAGCGTCACGCCGCCATCCTCGCTCTGCACGGAACGCCAGTTGGCGCTGACGTAGATTCCCGCCGGATTGGCCGGGCTCACCGCCAGGCTGGAGGCCGCGCTCAGGGCGGTCGCCGTGGCGCTGTCCCGGTTCAGCGTGGGATCCCCCTCCCCATCCACCATCACTTTGGTGTTCCGCTGCCAGGTCCGGCCGCCGTCCTTGGACCAGAAAAAATAGCCGGTCCACCCAACCGAGCCAATCACGTACACCCGCTGCGGATCCGACGGGCTAACCGCCACCTCCAGCGCGCCAAAGTTCGCCGCCAGGCCATTGGTGAGAGCCGTCCAGGTGGAGCCCCGGTCGGTGGATTTCCAGAGCCCCTCCATGAAGAAGGTGCCGTAGAGGGTGTCGGGGTCGGCCGGGGAGAACACTGCGGAGGAGGCTTTCAGGGGCGTTTTCAGCGCACGCCAGGTTTCGCCGGCATCCTGACTGAGCACCAGGCCGGCGCTCTCCGTCGCCGCGATCACCAGCGCCGGGTTCCGGGCGGAGACCGCCACGCTGTAAACGGTGCCGGCCCGGGCCTTGCCCAAGTGAATGTTGCCATAGGATTGAACCGTGGGGCTGGCGACAAAATCCCGCACGGTAACCAACGCCGGCTGGGCGGGCGTGCCCGCCTGGCCGTTCACGTTTTCGGTCGCGGCAAAGAAAAACCGTCCGAACAGCCCCACCGATGCCTGCGTTGGCAGCGGCCCCACACAGGCAAAATCAACCCGGCTCACCGCAGACCACACCGGGGCGGCAGGCAGGGCAGCGGCGGTGTCCGGATGCTTTTTGGCATAGTCCGAATCAAGCGCAAAGTCTGACGCCCTGAGCACCACGTCCCGCCATTGCGTCTCCCGGAAACGCTCATTCAGGTTGGTGCTGCGGTACATCACGCCGTTGCTGGTGGTCAGGGTCACGAAGATCCGGTCCGGCCGGGTGCCATCGCCCTGAAAGGAGAAGCCGAAGCCGGCGAAGGCCGACGGCTGGACGTTGGCCGGGGCCTTCAGCGGCAGCCAGAAGCCGCCGTGGTACTGTTCGTTCTGCTTGCCGAACTGCGCCCGCAAGGTCCCCGGCTGGTCCGATCCCGTGCTGGCCTCATAGACCGCCTTCCAGGTCTCCCCGCCATCCACGCTCTTATAGACCCGGCCCGCCGGGCTCCCGGCATAGACCACCCGGCTATCCGCCGGATTCACCACCACCGACCGGATGCTGCGCGTGCCCTCCCCGCCCCGTTCGCCCGTGATGCGGAGCTCCCTGGGGCCGGTCTTGGGCAGCAGCCGCCAATGCTCGCCCCGGTCCGTGCTTTTGCACAATCCCCCCACGGTTGCGGCATAGACCGTGTTCGGCGTGGCGGGATCCACCGCCAGGGAGAACACCGCGTAATCGGCGAGGCCCCGGTTGATCAGACGGAAGCTGCGCCCGTGGTCATCGCTGCGAGCCACGCCGTTCACGTCCCCGCCCAGGTAAATCACCCCGTCCCGGGTGGGATGGAAAGCCGCTGCCGTATAAAACCCGCCCCCGCCCCAGCCGCACTGCTCCCACTGCGGCTCAGCCGCCGACAAACCGGCAACCAGCAAACCCAGCAGCGCGGTCATGACTGACCATGAGGCGCGACTCTGTGAACATAGTCCTGGCAGGGTGAATGTCATCATTATGGCGGGCACCATAAAGATTCCAGAGGTCAAGGCAACCGGATTATGGCAGCCAGAAGCACTGAAACACCCTTCCGTGCCGCCCGACCACTTCAGAAATGCCTAACCCAATGTATGTCCCACCTGGGTGGGTGCCAGCATGAGTCCGTCGTCCGGCCTGCTGGCTTCGCAGCACAACCCTGCGGTTTCGCCGTTCCCAGGATGTCCCTCAGCGTGCCACTGGATCGTACCGACCATTCCACCACGCGTTGTTGGGTTGACCGCCGGTTCCGATGCGCCTCCCGTCGAGATCGTCCGGCCTCAAGGCTTCGGCATGTCCATCCACCATGACCACATTGACCCGACCACCATTCCGGTCGGAAGGCGTGGCCCGATGCAGTTCGGAACCGTCGCTGCCCCCCTCGTAATAGGCATTGCCAGAACCCGGGGTGGCGCTGCTTTTGCGGCTGCCTTGGGAACCCATCGCAACCGAGCCAAGCGGGGGATCCAGCACATAAACCCCGGAGCCGCCCACGCCATAAGGGCTGGCGGCTGAACCCTGGCGGGTTCCCTTTGTGTCGCCAAGCACCACCGTGCGGTCAGCCCTGGCAATGGAGGTATCGGAGGCATGGAAAGGCCGCACACCGCCCGGTTGCCGGGTGTTGCCGAGATACTGGTAATTGTAGCCGTAGCCACCGTAGTACCGGGTCACCCCGGCCAATTCAACACCCCCGGACGCCGTGTGCGCAAATGGCTTGTTCATGAGCGGCCCCTCTTCCGCACTCAAAAGGGGGCTCAAATACACTTGCGGTGTCTGCAGGTAGGGGAAGATCAGATCAGCCCAGCGAACCCGCGCCTGGCCCGCCACGGCCAACAGGGAATGGCCCGGAAATCGGCCGTCCTGATCATCATAGTAGAGTCGGATGCCAATCCCCAGTTGGCGGAGGTTGCTCAGACTGGCGATGGAGTTGGCCTTCACTTTGGCCTGGCTCAACGCCGGCAGCATCAGGCCCGCCAAAATGGCGATGATGGCTATGACCACCAGCAGTTCAATGAGTGTGAAGGCCGGCCTGTCCTTGCCCGCCGCCACCCGATCTGATCGCAATGCGTTCGTTTTCATGGGCGGCATCCTAGCCGGTTGCCGCCGCCCCCGCTTCCGGTCCGTTGCCATTTATTGTCGGTGCGTTGCACCGGCAGGAGACCACCCGGTCACAGGCGTTTTCCCTTCCCCAGTGGCCGGGTGAGCCCCAGTGGATACAGGCCGGGACAGCAGCCCATTGTCTCGCAAAAAGCCTGGCTGAAATGGCTCAGACTATAGCCCACCTCCAGCGCGACTTCGGTGACATTGAACTTGCCCGACTTGAGCAGGTCAGCCGCCCGCTCCATACGGATTTGCCGGAGATACTGCGGGATGGTCATGCCCATCTCGCGGGAGAAGGTGCGGCTGAGATGATACGGACTGCAACCCACCTGGTGCCCAAGTTCTTTCAGCGTTGGGGGCTCTGCCAGCCGCTGGCTGAGAATCTCGATGGCGCGGCCCACCCGCTGTCCCGCCACCTCCTGCTGTCGCTGCCCCAGGCCACCGGCCCGGGGAGTCGGGGCAAAACAGAATTCCGCCATCAGCTCCAGAGCCTTGCTCTGATACCAGAGGGTGGCTGCCGGTCCCGTGACCGGTGGCTGCCTCAAACTCTCGATTCTCTTGCGCATCTGGGCGGTCAGGTGCACCGGAGCCGCCACCTTGGCGGCCTCCCCCGTCCTGCGCATGGTCTGGCGTACAAGGGGATGCAGCGCCGCCTCATGGCCGGTCAGGTGCCGCTCCAGGAATCCCAGCGAATACTCGAGAGTGAGAAACTGGTGCTTTTCCCCCGGCAGCCTCCACGCTGAGATATGCTCGTCTCCCGCAGCGTAAATGCCGGCCGTCATCGGGCCAAGCAACACTGCGTCCCGCCCGCACGTCAGCCGGGCGTGCCCGGACAGGTTCAGGCAGATCTCAAAACTGCCCGGGTGAAAACTCCGCGCCCAATCGCGCGGCTTGTCGCAGGCGAAATCATGCCACTCAATGCTCACGCCCTGCCGACAGTAACATCCATGCAGGCATTGCCATCCGCCGCCCAGGGCATCCCAGACACGCGCCTCAGCCAGGTCACAAACTGGACGCTGGCGCGCAATGCCCCCTGGCACCGCCCCCCGCCCCCCCGCCAACTCCACCAAGCAGGGAACCTTTCCATCACAATCACTCATGCTATTCATTATGACTCCATCAAATGCCCGAGGCAATGAAATTGCCTGCGGCAGGGAATCCCTTTTCTCATACCGTGAGCCATAACGGCCAACCCGCGCACCATTGACAACGGTCAGCACTTCACAGATGAAAAGCGCGGGCGGTTCCCCCAACGCTTCAATCATACCTTCAACCTCCAGGTTCCCAGCCGGGTTTATCGGCTGCGCGCGGTTGACTACCGCCCGGGAACGGGTGAATGATCTCCTTATGAAACTGACCTATAGCAAAGCAGCCTTGGCTGCCTGCCTCCTGTTGCTGTCCGGCCTGGCGGTCCGGGCGGAGGGTGCGTTCCGCTTCGTCGTCTGGGGCGATGCCACCGATCTGCTCTCGTACGTCGTGACGAACGCCGCGCAGATCCGTCGGCTGGAGGTGCAGCCAAACCTGAACCTCTTCGCCGGTGATCTTTACGACACCGGCTTCAACCTGGCCTCGGTGGAGGCGTTGAAGACCGCCATGGATGACGGGACTGGCACTGCCCTCTCCGGCACGATGTTTCCCACCCGGGGCAATCATGACATCATCGGGGGGGCCACCGCCACCGCCGGTTGGCAGAGCTACTTCGATGTCGCCAAACGGGTGTCCGGGGGCGATCCCACCAAGGGGGTGCCCGGCATCGGTGGCAGCAACTACACCTTCATGGCCGGCTGCGACAGTCTCAGCTACTCGTTCGACTATCAGAACGTCCACTTCGTCGGGCTGGATATCCCGGGCGATGTGACGCTGGTCACCGCCAGCCAGTTGGCCTGGCTGAACGCCGATCTGGCGGCGGCGGAAACCCGCCGGCTGGCGCACGCCTTTCTCTGGTGGCACGGCCCGGTTTACTCCAGCGGCAGCCGGCACGGCGGCATCAACGCTCCAGCCAGCCTGATCGCCGTGCTCAACCAGCATCCGATTGTCTCCGCCGTCTTTGGTGGCCATGCCCATGTGGCCGCCTGGACCCACATGTACACCAACCGCATCGCCTCCATCACCCACCCCTTCGCCGCCTTCATTGTTTCGCCGGTGGCTGAGGGATTGGCCTCCCTGCCGGACACCAACCGCTGCGATTACGGTTTTGGCGATGTGCGCGGCTTCACCACCGTTGACGTGGAGGGCACGGCCTTCACCGTCAGCTTTCATGTCCAGGATGAGGCCCTGCCCCGCTTCACCCGCACTTTCTCCTCGGTTTCCACCCAGTCATCCCCGGCCTGGTCCCCCAGCCGCCAGTTCCAATTCACCCTGGCCGGCGAGACCGGCCACCGGTACCGGGTGGAAGCCACCACCAACTTGGCCGACTGGGAGGTTCTGGGCACCAACACGGTCAGCCGGCCATCGGGCATGACCATCACCGATTCGTTCTCCACCAACAACCCCCGGCGGTTTTACCGCAGCACTCCGGCGCCCTGATCCGGTCCGGTTCAGATTTTTTCCAATCCCAAAAACCATGAATGTAACCGCCACTTCCGAAACCGACCGCAAGGCCCTGCGCTTTGCCATGACCCTCTCGCTGGTCATTGGCTGCCTTATGTTTGTGATGAAGGTCAGCGCCTATCTGCTCACCGGCTCCGCCGCCATTCTCAGTGATGCGGCCGAGTCCGTCGTGCATGTGGCCGCCGTGTTCTTCGCCTCGTACAGCCTGAGCCTCTCCTACAAACCCGCCGATGAGGATCACCAGTACGGCCACTCCAAGATCGCCTTCTTCTCCGCCGGCTTTGAGGGGGCTATGATCATCCTGGCCGCCATCTACATCCTCTATGAGTCCATCCACAAATGGATGACCGGTCTGCACCTGGACAATCTCGCCTCCGGCAGCCTGCTGACGGCGGCGGCCACCCTCATCAACGGCGGCCTGGGCGGATACCTCCTCTGGCTGGGGCGGCAGAAGAAATCGCTCATTTTGGAGGCCAACGGCAAGCACGTGCTGACCGATTGCTGGACCAGCGCAGCCGTGCTGGTGGGCCTGGGCCTGACTTACTTCACCAAGTGGCTGCCGTGGGATCCCATCTGCGGCATCATCATGGCGATCAACATCCTGATCGCTGGCGGCGGGCTCATCCGCTCCGCCATGTCCGGCCTCATGGATAAGGCGGACCCCGAAACCCACCGCCAACTGGTGAGCCTGCTCAATCGCGAGACCGCCAAGCACGGCCTTTCCTACCACGCCTTGCGCCACCGCAACGTGGGCGATGCCCAGTGGGTCGAAATGCATCTCCTGTTCCCGGTGGGCACCGCCCTCGCTGACGCCCACCGCACGGCCACCGCCATCGAGCAGTTGATCGAGGTTTCCCTGCCCCCCCGGGCCTATGTGACCACGCACCTGGAATGCCAGGGGGATCACGATATCCTCCATCCGGAAAAATAAGGTCGCCTTCAATTGGGGAAAAACGGCCAACCCGAAAACTCTCGCGGCCGCCACGAACGGAAGCATGATCGCGATTGATCTCCCTTCGCCCTTCATCGGGACATGAAAGAAATATTGGCTTTGGCCTGCGCAAAAGGTAAAAGCTACCAACGACCATGAAACACCTTACATTCCTCTTCACTGCCACTCTGGCCGGTCTGATCTCCGCAGCGGCGGCGGACCCAACGCCAGTCCATGTCACGATCCATGGGGATCAACCAGGCAAGCCGGTCAGCCCCTTGCTGTACGGCATCTTCTTTGAGGACATCAATTACGCCGCCGATGGCGGGCTGTACGCGGAGCTGGTGCAGAACCGGTCGTTTGAATACTACGGGCCCAAGCAGCCCTCGCTCTTTGCGTGGGAAACTGTGGAACGGCAGGGGATGACCTGCAAGCCCAAGGCGAACATTGCCCAGCCGATGCATGTGAACAACCCCACCTACGTCACCCTCATCCTCACGGGGACCAGCGGGGAGGCTGGCCTGGCCAACCTCGGTTATGACGGCGGCTTGCCGCTGAAACAGGGAGCCACGTATGACTTTTCCATCCACGCCCGGCGCACCAAGGGGGAGCCTGCCCCATTGCGGGTGGCGCTGGAGGCGCCCGATGGCACGGTGCTGGGCAGGGCCGAGGTGCCCGCCCCCGGAACCGCCTGGAAAAAACTCACCGCCACCCTGACCCCCACGCGGGATGAACCCCTGGCGCGCCTGGTCGTCACCTGCGCCTCCCCGGGTGAGTTGCACCTGGACATGGTCTCCCTGTTCCCACGGGATACCTTCAAGGGCCGCCCCAACGGTTTGCGCAAGGATCTGGCCCAGGCCATCGCTGATCTCCAGCCCAAGACCGTCCGTTTTCCCGGGGGCTGCATCGTCCACGGCAATGGGCTGGCGAACGCCTACCGGTGGAAGGATACAGTGGGAGATGTGGCTCAGCGCCGCCCCAACAACAACCGCTGGGGCTACCACCAGACCTACGGTCTGGGCTATTTCGAGTATATGCAGTTCTGCGAGGATATCGGAGCCACCCCGGTGCCCATCCTGCCGGTGGGGGTGAGCTGCGGCTTCCACGCCCCCTTCCAGGTCGCGGTAGGCGAGGCGTTGCAGCCGTGGATCCAGGATGTGATCGACCTCGTCGAGTTTGCCAACGGCCCGGTCTCCAGCAAATGGGGGCGGGTACGCGCGGACATGGGCCACCCGGCTCCGTTCGGCTTGAAAATGATCGGCCTCGGCAACGAGGAGCACGATACCGAGGCCTTCCGCCGGATCTTCCCGCTCTTTGCCGATGCGCTGCGCGCGCAGCACCCGGAAATCCAGATCGTCGGCACCTCCGGCCTGGGCGAGGGAGTGCCGCTGTTTGATTTGATGAAACAATGCAGGACAGCGATCAGCGACGAACACTACTACAACAAACCGGAGTGGTTCCTGGAAAACCACCAGCGCTTTGACACCTGGCCGCGCACGGGCCCAAAAATCTACGTGGGCGAGTATGCCGCCCGGGGCAACTCCCTGTTCAACGCCCTGGCGGAGGCTGCCTATCTAACCGGCATTGAGCGCAACGCCGATCATGTCATCATGACCGCCTACGCCCCCCTGCTGGCCCGCTACAAGTTCACACAATGGAACCAGGCCAACCTGATTCATTTCAATGACGCCCAGGTGGTCCTGACCCCCAACTATCATGTTCAGCGACTGTTTGGCAACCACCTCGGCAACCGTTACCTGCCCAACACCGTCACGCTGGCCGATGGTTCCCCCGCCCTTTCAGGCAACATCCCCCTGCTGGCCGTCTCCCCCACCCTGGCCGAATCGGCGGGGCGCATCTATTTGAAGCTGGTGAACCCCACGGAGAACCCCTTGTCGGCGCGCATCGAGTTCAAGGGCCTGGGAAAGATCCAGACTCAGGCGGAGGCAACGGTGATGGCCGGGGCCAGGGAGGCCGCCAACAACCAGAAGCAGCCCGATTTCATCGCCCCGGTGTCCTCCCCGTTGGCGGTCGGCTCCACCTTCACGTATGCCGTTCCGCCCATGTCAGTCCAGATCATCAATCTCCGCACGGAAAAATAATCCTGAGAAAAGCGGGGTAAGTTCACCTGTTGGATTCTGCTGAAAAACCCGGAATCACTTTTTGAGGCCCTTTTCGGGGCTGGGAGCCTCCAGGCGGACCAGGCGCAGCTCGTCGCGGCCCAGGAGTTGCCAGCGGACGCGTTCCCCGGCCTGGATGTCCAGCGCGGCCGCCAGGGGCATCGGGATGTTCACGAACAACCGGCTCGCCCGCCCCTGGGAGCGGATCACCTGCATTTTCATTTCGTATTCTGCTTGCATAAATTATGTGGCTACCTCATAAGATAGCCGTATGACGTTTGCCTTGTCACGCCCACTATCATGAGCCTGCCGGTCTTTTCCACCCAGGCCGAACTCTTTTCCACCGCCGGACTTTCCAGCGGCCTGTTTGGCCCGGCCGATCGCTTCCGCCTGTTCGCCCAACAGGTCTATCCGGTGCTCGCCCGCACGCGGGCCCGACTGGAAGGCGCTTACTGTGCCGACAATGGCCGGGTGGCCTGCGAACCGGTGCTGCTGCTGGGCGTGTGCTTCCTGCAGTATCTGGAGGCGGTGCCCGACCGTCAAGCCGTCGAACTGCTCCGCTACCATGCCGGCTGGAACTTCGCCCTCAACCGGCACCTCGGCGATGAGGTGTTCCATCCCACCACGCTGGTCAACTTCCGCCAGCGCCTGCTCGATCATGAGCTGAGCCCGATCGGCTTTGAAGCGGTGCTGGAGGCGCTGATTGCGGCCGGCCTGGTCGCCCGGCAGAGCCGCCAGCGCCTGGATTCGACCCAGATGTTCGCGCGGGTCAGCCGGATGAGTCGGCTGGACTGCGTGCGGGAGAGTCTGCGGCTGGCGCTGCTCGAGCTGGCCCAACCGCTCACGCCCGAAGCGCGCCCGCCGTGGTGGCCACTCTTATGGGAGCGCTACGTCGATAGCCAGGCTGACTACCGTGCCGCCCCTGACCAAGGGGAACCTGGTTTCCAAGCGGGTGCGAAACCCGCATGATCCCGACGCCACCTACGCCTCAAAAGGGGCGGGCGCGCAGCGGAAAGAACACGTGGGCTACAAAGTGCAGGTGGCCGAAACGGTCAGCGAAGCGATCCTGGCACCCGGGGAGCCGACGGGCAATTTCATCAGCGGCATCGCCACCCATGCGGCGTTCGAAAGCGACGAGCAGGGGGCGATCAGGATGGCGGAGGAGCAAAAGAACATGGGCCTGGGCAAGCCCCCCGTCCTGTACGTGGACGCGGCGTATATCTCCACCGCGCAACTGCGGGAAGCGGCGCAGGAGGGCCGGGAGCTCATCGGTCCGGCACCCGGGCCGGGCGGGGGCCACGTGGGCCGCTTTGGCAGCGACCGGTTCGACGTGCGAGTGGAGGAACTGCGGGCAACCTGCCCGGCGGGCCAGCCCAGCAGCCAGTGCAGCCGGCTCACCGAGCAAGCCACCGGCAAGGTCATGTTTCGTTTTGAATGGAGCACCCAAGCCTGCGACCAACGCCCGCTGCGCGCGCAGTGCATCAAGCCCGACCAGCCGCACCGCACGCTGGCGGTGGGCGAACATCACACGATTTTGCAGCAGCGACGGCGGGCGCAGAAAAGCGACCCGTTCAAAGCGCGGATGAAACACCGCAACGCCATCGAAGGCACGCAAAGCGAACTGGTCCGCGCCCATGGCTTGCGGCGGGCGCGTTATCGTGGCCTGCTCAAAACGAGGCTCCAGAATTTCTTCACCGGCGCGGCGTGCAACCTGAAACGCTGGCTGCGTCGCAGCGCCTGGGAACTGCAAAGGGCTTTGGCAGCTCAACCCAGCGCCGCACCCGCCAACTGAAACGCCGCGAAGGGCGGGTTCCCCGCCCAAAGTCCCGCCCAGAGCCCTTGCGGAGGATGCAGAGGGGCCAGGTCGTCGGCCGGCTGGGTTCCGCCCCCCGATTACCAGCCCCGGAGAATAGCACAAACGCGGACTTCCGGAGGGTTCTGACGCCTAAAAACCCCTGCTGAAAAACCCCCTG